>SKIB01000103.1 GCA_007116635.1 Saccharospirillaceae bacterium | reverse complement strand
GCCATGGCGCAGGGCTTGGTAAGTCGCTCTGGTGTTGAGCTGGCACTGAGCATTACTGGTATTGCAGGCCCAGGTGGTGGCTCGGATACCAAGCCTGTGGGCACGGTTTGTTTTGCCCTGCAGTCGCCCAAGGCTTGCAGAGTGGAGCAGCAGCAGTTTGAAGGCGATCGAGCTCAGGTCCGCGCGCAAGCCGTGACCCATGCCCTGCAAATGCTGCTGCACGAGTTGCAATAAAAAGTGTTTTTGCCACTGGCATAGAGCAAATATTTGCTCTAATATACTGGTTGTATTTACAGTAATTCTTTGGAGAGCCTAATGGACGATAACAAGCAAAAAGCCCTGGCTGCGGCCCTGGGTCAGATCGAGCGTCAGTTTGGTAAGGGATCCGTGATGCGTATGGGCGATCATCAGCAGGTCAATATTGAAGCCGTATCCACTGGTTCTTTAGGCTTGGATATTGCTCTGGGTATTGGTGGTTTGCCGAAGGGTCGTATAGTTGAAATCTATGGCCCTGAGTCCTCTGGTAAAACCACCCTTACGCTGCAAGTCATTGCCGAAGCGCAAAAAATGGGCGGCACCTGCGCCTTCGTCGACGCTGAGCACGCGCTGGATCCTCAGTATGCCGCTAAGCTAGGTGTGAAGGTAGATGACCTGTTGGTGTCCCAGCCTGATACTGGCGAACAGGCTCTGGAAATTGCCGACATGCTGGTGCGCTCCAATGCGGTTGACGTGTTGGTCATCGACTCGGTAGCCGCGCTGGTGCCTAAGGCAGAGATTGAGGGCGATATGGGTGATTCCCATGTTGGCTTACAGGCTCGTTTGATGTCGCAAGCACTGCGTAAAATCACCGGTAATGTTAAAACCGCCAATTGCTTGGTGATCTTTATTAACCAGATCCGTATGAAGATCGGTGTGATGTTCGGCAGTCCTGAGACCACAACGGGTGGTAATGCTCTTAAATTTTATTCTTCGGTGCGCCTCGACATTCGTCGCACCGGCACCATCAAAAATGGTGACGAGGTAGTGGGTTCGGAAACCCGGGTTAAGGTAGTTAAGAACAAGGTCGCTCCTCCTTTCCGTCAAGCAGAGTTTCAAATCATGTATGGTGCTGGCATTTATCGTTTAGGTGAGGTTATTGATCTGGGTGTGAATGCTGGAATTGTTGACAAGTCGGGTGCTTGGTACAGCTATTCGGGCAATAAAATTGGTCAAGGTAAAGCCAATGCGGCCAAATTCTTGGAAGAAAACGCTGACCTAGGTCGTGAGATTGAAACCAGGGTTCGTGAGCATTATTTGCAGGTTGGTACAACAGCTGTAGTAGGTGATGAATCTTTAGATGACTGATCTTCAGGGTGCTGAGTTAGTTCAACAAATACGCCAGCAGTTGCTGGCGTATTTGCGTCGGCGAGAATACAGTCGGAAAGAGCTGAAAACTCGGCTTCTAGCCAAGGGCTTTACTGGTGAACTCATTGAGCAGCAGTTGGATTACTTTGCCGATCAGGGTTGGCAGAGTGATTCGCGTTACGCCGAGCAGCAGGCCAGATCCTTGGCTCGTAAGGGTTATGCCAGCAGGGTAATTGATCAGCGTTTGCGCCAAGCGGGCTTAGCATCTGTGTCCTTGACTGAGGCGCTGCCTGATTATTCTTGGCAGTCGGTCATTCTGGCCAATGTGCAAAAGCGTCAATCCTTGCTGGTTGACGAAAAGGGTCGTAACAAACTGGTTCGTTGGTTGCTGGCGCGTGGCTTTGACTACGGCCAAATCCAATGGGCGATTAAAGAATTTCAAAGTCTGGATTGAGCCATCAGCAACAGGCTAGCCAGAAATTAGCTCGTCATCCTGCGCGCAGTCGCAGGATCTCTTGCCATTGCGCGGGACTACCGTTTCCCGCCCAGTCGCTGGTCTGGCAACTGCGCTTTCGGGGACGCTATTCGCCGTCCTGGCCGCTTGACGGCGTCCATCCCTGGCCGCCGACACCCCTCAATCCCAGTTCCCAGCCCACGCCTTGGGCTGGAATTGTGGCTGATGACATCATCCAGCTGCACTCGCACATCATCCTTGTAGTCACTGAGTCATCCTGCCCGCAGTCGCAGGATCTCTTTCGTGGCTAACCACCAATGTCAAAAGACACTGCGACTCTGCGCAGGGAGACAGAAAGCAACATTTAACTGAGCCACAGTCATATCTCCAGACAGTCCTGCGAACAGAGGTCACAAGGCGGCAGCCGCAGCAGGGCGGGCGTAGCCCGTTGGTTTGGTGAGGAGATCCTGCGACTTCGCGCAGGAGGACTCGGTGGTGCAGGAGGACAAAGAGGCAGGAAGACACAGGTCCAGCAGGGTAGCGGACAGAAAAGCACAAAGGGCAGTAAATTATTAGGCCTAACAAGGGCTTAGAGCTTTTACCCTAGCTCAGCACAGGTTACTATTTGCAGCAATCCATTTTGCTAGGGCCCAGGCCCGAAACCTAGGCCAAACCATAGGAAGCCATAACGCATGAAGAGCGCACAGATTCGTCAGTTGTTTTTAGATTATTTCCAACGCCAAGGCCATCAGATTGTTGATAGCAGCAGCCTGGTGCCCGGCAATGACCCAACCCTGCTCTTTACTAATGCCGGAATGGTGCAATTCAAAGATGTGTTTCTAGGCTCGGATCAGCGGCCCTATAACCGCGCCACCAGTTCACAACGCTGCGTGCGCGCCGGTGGTAAGCACAATGACCTGGAAAATGTCGGCTACACCGCCCGCCACCATACCTTTTTTGAAATGCTGGGCAATTTCAGCTTTGGCGATTACTTCAAACGCGATGCCATAAAATTTGCTTGGCAGTTTTTGACCCAAGAACTCGGGTTGCCTAAAGAGAAGCTGTGGGTCACGGTACACATTTCCGACGACGAAGCGGCCGATATCTGGATCAAAGAGATGGGCATTGATCCTAATCGCTTCTCACGCCTAGACGAAGACAATTTCTGGTCAATGGGCGATACCGGCCCCTGCGGCCCCAGCTCTGAAATCTTTTTTGATCATGGCCTAGAGGTTGCTGGTGGCCCGCCAGGAAGCCCTGACGAAGACGGCGATCGTTACATTGAAATCTGGAACCTGGTGTTCATGCAGTTCGACCGCAATGCCGCCGGTGAACTCAAGCCCTTGCCCAAGCCTTCGGTAGATACCGGCATGGGTCTGGAGCGGGTTGCTGCGGTGATGCAGCAGGTGCACTCCAATTACGAAATTGATCTCTTTCAAGCTCTGATTAAGCAGGCTTCCGCTCTAACGGGCTGCACTGACCTGAGCAATCAATCCCTGCGCGTCATTGCAGACCACATTCGTTCTTGCTCCTTCTTGATCATGGACTCGGTGGTGCCAAGCAACGAAGGCCGTGGCTATGTGTTGCGCCGTATCATTCGCCGCGCCCTGCGCCATGGTAATAAGCTGGGTGCGCCGGTGGGCTTTTTCCACCAGTTAGTGGCCGAGTTAGTGACCCAGATGGGCGAAGCCTACCCTGAGCTGGCTAAGCAGCAGAGTATTATCGAGCGAATATTAAAGCAAGAAGAAGAACAGTTTGCCCGCACCCTGGATCATGGCATGAGCCTGCTAACCAAGGCGCTGGCGGAAAACAGCCAGCAATTGCCGGGCGGCATCATTTTCAAACTGTATGATACCTACGGCTTTCCCGTGGATTTGACCGCTGATGTGGCGCGAGAGCAGGGTGTGAGCCTTGATATGCCAGGGTTTGAGCAGTGCATGGCCGAGCAAAAACAACGCGCCCGATCCGCCTCTAACTTTAAAATGGATCAAGACCAGCAGCTTAGCCTGGATGCCGATACCCAATTTTGCGGCTATGAGTCCTTGGCTAGTAAGGCTCAGTTATTACAACTCTTTGTTGCTGGTGAGCAGGTGCCCAGCATGCAAGCCGGACAAGAAGGCATTCTGTTGTTAGACAGTACGCCTTTCTATGGTGAGTCTGGTGGCCAGGTGGGTGACAAGGGCTACATCTTTACCGCTCAGGCCAATTTTGAGGTGCTGGACACGCAAAAGCAGGGTGAGTCTTACTTGCACATTGGCCGGCTGCTAACTGGCGAATTACAGGCCAAGCAAGAGGTTGAAGCCCTGGTTGATGAAGACCAGCGTCAAGCCACTGCGCGTCATCACAGCGCTACTCACTTGCTGCATGCCGCCTTGCGTCAAGTCTTGGGTGATCATGTGCAGCAAAAAGGCAGCCTGGTCGATCACCAGCGCTTGCGTTTTGACTTTGCGCACTTTGAAGCGGTAACAGCAGAGCAATTGCTGCAGATTGAAGACTTGGTCAATGAGCAAATTCTAGCCAATAGCGCAGTGCAAACTGAGCTGATGAGCATGGATGCCGCCAAGGCAGCCGGTGCCATGGCGCTCTTTGGTGAGAAGTATGGCGATCAGGTGCGCGTGCTGAGCATGGGTAGTGACAACTTCTCAGTTGAACTCTGTGGCGGCACTCATGTGGGGCGCACGGGTGATATTGGTCTGCTGAAAATCGTACTAGAGCAGGGCATTGCCGCAGGTGTTCGCCGTATTGAGGCGGTCACTGGCCAGGTGGCGCTGCAACTGTGGCAGCAAGAGCGTGGTCAATTGCAAGCCAGTGCGGCGCTGTTTAAAGCAGCACCAGAAGAGTTGCTCGATAAGGTCTCAGGTCTGCAAAGCCGCGCTAAAGAGCAAGAAAAGCAGATAGCCCAGCTAAAACAGCAGTTGGCCAATCAGCAGGCCGATTTACTGCTCAGCAAGGTACAGCAGGTGAATGACATTCCGCTTCTGGCCAGTCAGGTCGAAGTGGACCCTAAGGCTTTGCGGGGCTTATTGGATGAATTGCGTACCAAGCTGGGTACGGCTGTGGTGGTTTTGGCTCTGGTCAATGAAGGCCGGGTACAATTGGCTGTGGGGGTGACAGACAACCTAACCGCAAGGGTGAAAGCAGGGGATCTGATTCGCCAGATCGCGCCTCTGGTTGATGGTAAGGGTGGTGGTAAGGCCGATACTGCCATGGCTGGTGGTAGCGATGCCAGTAAGGTTGATGAGGCTTTGGCTGCTGCTGCCCAATGGTTGCAACAAAAATAATTGCTGCTGTTGTCACGGGTCACTAGAACTTAGCTTTGGCTTATAGTTTAATTGGCCCACTTTTTTGTCAGTCTACAGGAAGATGTAAATGGCACTGATTGTCCAAAAATACGGTGGCACCTCGGTAGGTAGTCCTGAAAAAATCGCTGCGGTGGCTGAGCGGGTGAAACGCTTTGTTGATCAAGGTGATCAGGTTGTGGTGGTAGTTTCGGCCATGAGCGGTGAAACCAACCGATTAATTGCCTTGGCCCAAGGCATTACCGAGTCACCATCTCCCCGTGAGATGGATGTGCTGCTGTCAACGGGTGAGCAGGTCACCATTGCCTTATTGGCAATGTCACTGCAGAAGATTGGCTGCGATGCGCGCTCTTATACCGGCTCTCAAGTGGCCATTGTTACCGACAGTGCGCACATGAAAGCGCGAATTAGCCGCATTGATGAGCAAAAAATGCGTGCTGACCTAGATGCTGGCAAAGTGGTCATTGTCGCAGGTTTTCAAGGGGTAGATGAGCAGGGTAACATCACAACCCTGGGGCGCGGCGGCTCTGACACCACGGGTGTAGCCTTGGCTGCAGCCTTGCAAGCCGACGAATGCCAGATTTACACCGATGTCGATGGTGTCTATACCACTGATCCTCGGGTAGTGCCCAGTGCTAAGCGCTTAGAGCGTATTACCTTTGAAGAAATGCTAGAAATGGCTAGCCTGGGTTCTAAGGTGCTGCAAATTCGCTCGGTTGAATTTGCAGGTAAATATAATGTCCCGTTACGCGTGCTGTCGTCCTTTCAAGAAGGCCCAGGCACCCTTATTAGTCTTGAGGAAGATTCATCAATGGAACAACCAATCGTTGCTGGAATTGCATTTAATCGTGATGAGGCTAAGCTTACTTTATTAGGTGTGCCGGATTTGCCGGGCGTAGCGTCACGTATTCTTGGCCCTATAAGTGCAGCCAATGTTGAAGTGGATATGATTGTGCAGAACGTGGCTCAGGATCAAACTACGGACTTTACCTTTACCGTACACCGAAATGAGTACAAGAAAACACTAAACATTTTACAGCAAGTCTGTGATGACCTGGGTGCAAGAGAGGTAAGAGGCGACGATGGCATTGCTAAGGTTTCCTTGGTAGGTGTGGGGATGCGCAGTCACGCAGGGGTGGCAAGCAAGATGTTTGACGCCTTGGCGGCAGAATCTATTAACATTCAGATGATTTCTACTTCCGAGATTAAGATTTCTGTCGTAGTATCTGAGAAATACTTAGAGTTGGCAGTCAGAGCACTGCATACAGCTTTTGGTCTGGACGCAAAAGCGGAGTAATCAGTAGTAGCCCTAGTGGCTGTTGTCTACCGCAACATAAAGTGGAGAATAAATTATGTTGATTCTAACTCGTCGTGTTGGCGAAACCTTGATGATTGGTGATGAAGTAAAAGTTACGGTATTAGGCGTTAAGGGCAACCAAGTACGCATTGGCGTAGATGCACCTAAGGATGTAGCTGTGCACCGTGAAGAAATTTACCAACGCATCCAGCGTGAAATGGACGGTGGTGAGGATAATTTTGGTAACTACTGAGTAGGCTCAGGGTTTCTAAACCATTGAATGTTAAGCTCCTTCGGGAGCTTTTTTGGTTTTTAGTTCAAGAAATCTTCGCTAATGTGCTGATTTTTTTAACTTTTTTCATTTTAGGGCTTCACAAGGGAATTTATTGTGGTACTATACTTCCCGTGTTGGAGAGGTGGCCGAGTGGCTGAAGGCGCACCCCTGCTAAGGGTGTATATGGGAAACTGTATCGAGGGTTCGAATCCCTCTCTCTCCGCCACTAACTAGCTGCTCTAGTATAAAAAGCAATGTGCACCCGTAGCTCAGCTGGATAGAGTACCTGGCTACGAACCAGGCGGTCACACGTTCGAATCGTGTCGGGTGTACCACCTTAACCAAATTGGCTGGCAACTTGGTTATTGTATTCAACCAGATTTTGCACCCGTAGCTCAGCTGGATAGAGTACCTGGCTACGAACCAGGCGGTCACACGTTCGAATCGTGTCGGGTGTACCAAATTTCTTCTTTCGGGTCTTTCTTATGCATATTCACTGGTATCCGGGTCATATGCATAAGGCCCGCAAAGAAATCAACAAGCTTCTGCCTCAGGTTGATTTGGTTATTGAAGTACTGGACGCACGAGTGCCCTTTACTTCCCTGAGCCCCTTGCTATCCAAATTGCCAGACAACAAACCCAAGCTTTATTTGCTTACCAAGGCCGATCTGGCTGACCCCAAGACCAGCAAAGCCTGGCTTGATCATTTGCAGCAAGAGCAGCAGGTAGCGGCCTATGCCGTGGTCAATGGCAGGCCTGAACTTAAAAAGCAGGTATTGAAGTGGTCTCAAGCCTTAGCGCCTAAGCGTGGCAGTATCATCAAGCCGTTGCGCATCATGATCGCCGGCATTCCAAATGTGGGTAAATCGACCCTGATCAACTTGCTGACTGGACGAAAAATTGCCAAGACTGGTGATGAACCAGCGGTAACCAAGGCACAACAAAAGGTACAGGTGGCTGAGGGAGTGCAGGTCTTTGATACCCCAGGCGTGCTCTGGCCAACCCCCAAGAGTGAACTTTCAGGTTATCGCTTGGCCGCTTCTGGTGCCATCCGTGACACCGCTATCGAATACCCTGACATTGCTCGTTTCTTGCTGGATTACTTGCAGCAGGCCTATCCTGGTGCTTTGGCCAAACGCTATCGCTTGGCCGATGATCAACAGGAAGTCATGAGCCTAATGGCTGAGATCGCCGCCAAGCGTGGTTGTCTGGTCAAGGGTGGCGGCATGGACGAGGGCAAGGTCGGGGAGATGATCGTGCGTGAATTCCGCCAGGGCCTGTTGGGTGCCATTTCCCTTGAGCACCCTGAGCAAGAATTTGCCTATCGCTTACTGCCAACTCAGGATGTTAATCATCCTGATGCTCCGCCGACAGAATAGCCTCCATGCCCGCCAGTTGTCGCCAATAGCCATTGCAATCATTGGCCTCTAGTGGCCAGAGAAGCTCAGTACTCGGCAAGCCCTGAGTCAGGCCATCTTGACCTGTAGCCAGGCGTTCAATCCCCTTAGCGAAGCGTTCAATCCAAAGCCCCATATCCTTGGCTTGTGGACTTAATCTGAGCCTCTGCGCCATGGGCATCAGGCTTGGCAAGTCATTGATCAAATTATGCCTTTTGCCCGATTGGGTTTGAATGCCGTTGAGCACGAACAATGGCTCGCCTTCTTGGCTGTTAACCAAGCGGCCACTAGGGTAATCCAAGCAACAGAGCTGGCAATTGTCCTTGCTGCGATTGAGCGAGCGTGCCGTAAAGCAGCGAGCCGACCAGGCCAGAGGAATGTGGCCCAGAGCGAAGATTTCCAGCTCAAATTGCTCACGCCTGTTGGCGATCTTGCTGCTGTTGAGCACGGCTTCGAGCCGCTGTTGTGACAGCTCAATGGGTGGCACCCAGCAGCTCATGCCCTGATTAAGCAGCAGCTCTAGAGCGTCTTCGTTGTAGATGTTCAGGCTTGGCCCAGCGACAAAGGGCAGCTTGCGCTCCATGCACAGCTGCACGGCGGCAAAATCATTGGCCTCAATCTGCAGCTCGCCGTTATCGACAGCCTTGGTCAGTTGCAGCACTTCGTTCTGGGTTTCCAGCAAGGTCATGGTGCTGAGGAGCACTTCCTTTCCCTGTTGCTGTAATTCACGGCCCAGATCCAGGTAATCACCCAGGCGCAGTTCATTGCGTTTGCGGCAGACGGTTTCGCCCAAATAGATGCGCGAAATCGGACTGGACTGCAGTTGCTGGTAGAAGTCCAGCACCTGCTGCTTGGGCCAGTAGTAGCTGATGGGGCCAAGGCTGAGTTGGCAGCTAGTGGTTGCTTGCATGCTTATTTCCATTGACGATGATAGGCGCCCAGAGTGGTTTGGCTACCCTCTGACAGCTGTGATAGGGCTTGTTGCCATTGCGGTTGCAGTTGCCATTGGCCGCTCTTTAGGACATCGATGGCTTGACGCCAAACCTTGGTGATCTGTGCCACATAGGCCGGGCTGCGCTGGCGGCCCTCGATTTTTAGTGAGGCAATGCCCAGTTGCTGCAATTGTGGCAGCAATTCAAGGGTGTTAAGGCTGGTCGGCTCTTCCAGCGCGTGAAAGCACTGATCCTGCAGTTGAAACCGGCCCTTGCATAGGGTGGGGTAGCCGGCCTTTTCGTCCTTGGCGAAGCGATCGATCAGCACCTGATTGAGTCTGGACTCCAGGTGTTCGCCCTGCTGTTGCCAGCGCACATGATTGGCAGGTGAGCAGGCGCCTAGGGTGTTAGGAGAGTCGCCCGTGAGGTAGGAGCTGAGGTAACAGCGCCCCTCGGCCATGATGCACAGGCTACCAAAGGCAAAGACCTCCAGATCCAGATCGGTGTGCTGCTTGAGCTGTGCCACCTGCTGGATCGACAGCACCCGAGGCAAGACCACTCGCTTGATGTTAAATTGCTGATAATAGACCAGTGCTGCGGCATTGGTGGCCGAGGCCTGGACCGACAAATGCAGCTCCAGTTCCGGATGCTGCTGCGCGGCGTAGGCAAGCACCGCAATGTCGGCGGCAATGAGTACATCGGCACCGCTGTCGGCGCATTGGTCCACCGCCTGTTGCCAAGTGGCCACCTGACCGGCATGGGCAAAGGTGTTGACCGCGACATGAATTTTTTTGCCTCTGCTGTGCACCAGCTTGCAGGCTTCGCTTAGCTTCATCTGGTCCAGATTCAGGCCAGCAAAATGGCGGGCATTGGTTTGATTTTTTAGGCCCACATAAACGGCGTCTGCGCCATTATCCAGGGCAGCTTTCAGGGCTGGCATGCTGCCAGCAGGGCATAACAGTTCCATAGGGATCTCGTGACTTGGTTAGCCTACCTTTGTACGGTTTTTTTCCTGCTCTGCCATTGATCTGGCGCAGGCTTTAACATTTTGCCTTAATAATCAATTTGTTATGCTCGGTGCTTTGCCAACTAAGGTCGTTCTCATGCAGCCCATTGAATCCTGGATCATTGCCCAAGTCCCACGCATGGCCAGAGCAGGGCAGTGGCTGATGCCCAAGCCCTTGGCAGCCAAACTCTTGAGCCAGCTCTTTAATCATCTCTTTGCCGACGAATTACAGGCCGGTGAGCTGGATTTTTTAGCGGACCGCTGTTTGCAAATCGAAGTCGATGATTGGCAGCTGGCGCTTTACATTAGTCTGCAGCAGCAAGGGTTGCTGGTCAGCCTCTACCCCAGGTTGGCCGATGTCAGCATGGGTTGTGACTGGCAATCCTTCTGCCTGATGATTAACCAGCGAGTGGACCCGGATACCCTGTTCTTTAATCGTCGACTGCGGCTAACGGGTGACACCGAGCTTGGGCTCTATGTAAAGAACTTTCTTGACGGGTTGGATTTGGAGCGTAAATTGCCTAAGCCCTTGTTCAGCGCCAGTCAGCAGCTGGCCGATCGGTTGCAGTCTTGACCCATAACAGTCTAGTGCTCTAATTGCATGATCAGGCTGAGGCTCTGGGTTGGGAGTTTTTAGTTCAGTTGCAAGACAGCATGCAGCCGGTCAAGGAGCAATACAATTTGTCCATGGAATTGGCCAGTTGCCACACGGTTGTCACCGAGCAGGGTTATGTTTTTGAAGGCCATATTCCTTTAGCAGACATCGAGAGTTTTTTGGCTGCGCCACCGCCAAAGGCTAAGGGGTTATTGGTTCCGGGCATGCCAGCATTGAGCCCTGGTATGGTGCCAGAGGGCGTTGCACCTAAAGGCTTTGATGTTCTGCTTTGGCATAAGGACGGCGAGCTGTCGCTCTTTAGCTCTTATTAGTATTGGGCGAATACCACCTCTAAACAATGATTTCCGAGCGACTTGACAACTGTCTAGGTCGGCTCGGCAGGAGTGAATGATGAACAAATTTATACCGTTATCTTTATGGTTGCTGCTATTGACAGCTGCATTGCAAGCAAAGGAGTTGCCCTTTAGTCTGGAGTATCTGCAAGCAGGTGGCTTTGGCTGCCATGCCTGTCATGGCGTCTATGCCGATGGTGGGTGGTAATATTCGTGGTGCAACCCATGAGCAGCTGGTACGCTCGCTTGCAGAGCAGCCCACTATGTTGGCTCTAGCCAATGCCCTTAGTGAGCAGCAGCTTGAGGCCATTAGTGAGTATTTGCAGCAGCTAGGTGAGATTCCTTTGGTGCGTCTGCATCTGGGCGAGCATCATTGGCAGCAGCCGCAGCTAGAGGCAGGTGAGTGGGTGAAATTCGTGGTTTACAGTGCCGATTTGCAGCCACAGGAATTGGATTTATCGGCCTTGGGCCTCGAGTCGGTGAGCGTGCGCGCCCGAGCTGAGCACTCCTTTATGTGGCAGGCTGAACAGGGTGAATTTGCGATAGCGCAGTATCTACTAACTGTCTTAATGAGTGAAAACAAGCCTAAGTAGTTTTTACTAACCTTGGTGTTGGCTGTTAGGCTTGGCTAGGGCTATGTAGGATAACCATAATCGGTCGTTTTAGTAGATTGCCACAGTGGGTAGCTATGGCCGATCACTATGGCCAAGGTCTTTGTTGGGCGCTATCAGATCACGCAGGCGTTGCTTTAGCTCTTTGGGCTGCGGGAATCCGCCATCGCGCTGCCTGAGCCAAAGGGCTTGCTCCCCAAGGTAGATGCCAAAGGTGCCAGCAGTGGGCGAGGGGCAAAGCGCCACCTCGCTCAGTTCTTCGCTGAAGGTGGTTAACAGTTCTTGAGCCAGCCAAGCGCTGCGCAGCAGCCAACCACATTTGGGGCAATAGTGAATGGCAACGCGCATGTCAGCAGGCCTTAACTGGTTTGTTGGGCAGTGGCTATGCTGTTGGGCAGTAGCTCTGCGTCCATACCGGCCAGCAGCAGTGCGCCGCGCTCGGCATCAAAGCGTGGTAACACCAGTTGGCTATAATGTTTGGCCAGCTCAGGTTGCAGGCGCTGACCAATGGAGCCCATCAGGGCAATTTGCTTGGCCCCTTGGCGCACTAGGGCATCCAGCATCAGCTGGCAGCCTTCTAAGTGTTTACTAACTAAGTCGATGGCCAGTGCATCGCCCTGGTCAGCCAGATCAAAACAGGGTCGAGCAAAGCGGCCATAGTCGGTGGGCAGAGCGGATTTAGACCAGCTCACTAGGGCTTCTATGTTATTATTGAACTCCTGCATGACATAAGCCGCAAGCTTACTTGGGGGCAGGATGTGCTCAAAGCTAAGCAAACTGGCGCGAACAACCTCTAGGCCAAGAGTGGCTCCGCCGCCCAGGTCACTGATGGGGAATTCGTGGCCACCGACCGTGGCAATTTGCTCACCCTGTTTAACAATGCCAGCCGAGCCAGTACCAAAGATCATAATGGCTCCGTCTTGCCCTGCAAAGGCCCCTAGCAGGGCACCCATGGCATCGGTATCCAGTTTAATACTGGCAAAGGGGTTATCGAGTTGCAAAAAATGCTTTGCAAAACCAGAGTGTTCAGCACCCGCCAGGGCCAAACCTGCATGTATGTGCTTCATGGCCTGATTGCCAAGCCCAGCTTGCTCAAGGGCGTCCCGTGTTGCGTCCAGTATGGCCTGCATGGCTTTGGAGGCGCCTAACATGATGTTGGCGCTGCCAGCCTTGCCATGACCAAGGCAATTGCCCTGTTGGTCCGTTAACAGTGCTCTGCAGCTGGTGCCGCCTCCGTCTACTCCAAGAAAGAGTTTCATGCTTGTTCCTTTTCTAGGTCTTTTAACAGCAGCATAAACCAGGCACCGTGCGGAATCCATTGTTCGCCCCAGCGCCAATTTTGGAAGGGGTCGTCTGTTTCGCAAAGAGCGATGTCATGTTCGTTGTAAAGGCTAGAGGTGATGCCATTGCAAACACCGCCGGTGTGGCCGGGCCAGTCTTCACGGTAGAAGGGGTTGTTGTAACCAAAACCCTGCACCATGCAAGCGCTAAACGGGTTGAGGCCCAGTAGCCAATGCAACTGCTGGTGAGCAAAGTCTTGGGCAAATTTGGCTAATTCTGCTGATAATGGCAGCTGTTGCTTGGCACGCAAGCAAGCGCTGGCAATGGAGGCCAGACGGGCGTTTTCACCCTGCCACCAGTAGCCGCTTTCATTGTCATGGGTAAAGAAAAACTGATCTTGCTTAGTGCCAGCGACAGGCTTGCAGTAGTGCCTTGGGTAGACAAAGGGGTTGGTGACCCTAGTGCTGATCTGCTGCCAAAAGCCCAGTTGTTGCACAACCAAGTCTTCAACCCATTGCTGATTGGCTTCTGGAATGCATTGGGCATAGGCCAGCATGGCAATGATGGGTAAGCCTTCTTCGGCGCAGTGACTGTAGGGGCGCTCGCCCTGATCGTCGGCGCGCAGCCAGCCGTTAAAGTTGCTGTCCTGACTTAGGCGATTGTATAGGTTGTGCGCTCGGCGTTGGGCAGCCTTGGCAAAGCGTTCATCCGCCTGAGTCTGATACAGCTCAACAGCCGCCATCAGGGCACAGTAATCATCAATGATGTTTTCTTGGCCGTCATCCAGGTACTCCAGATTATGCTGCTCAAGGTGGTCAAAGCCCTTTATGGCCGCCGCCAGATAATCGGCTGGCTGATAATCTCTGGCCTGTTCAAAACGGGCGGCGCGGGCCAGGGCGGCAATGGCCATACCCCCACCCTGACGGTAGCCAGCCTGCCAAGAGGTTAATTTGGTGCCCTGCTGGGTTTTATAAGAGCAGATTTCGCGACGAGTTTTGTCTTTGCTCCACACATCAAAGACGGTCATGTAGAAGTAGCCTTCGGGAGACTGCATACGCACTAAAAAGTCAGCGCCAAAAAGCATTTCATCCAGTAAGGGCTTCAGCCCTGCCACCGGGCGAGGCATCTGCTGTAAGCAATCCTGCATGCTCCAGACCACCATGGGGATCTGTTGTGGGTTCAGGTAGTTGGCGTAAGAAAGGTGTGATAAGTACTTGGACCAATCGCCTGAGGCATCGTACCAACCGCCATGGACATCCACCCTTGGCTTCTCAGGGTGATCAACAAAGCCCACACTGTGGTCCCACTCATCGGTCTCGCCAGCACAACGATTCATGCCAAAGTAGTCCACCACAGCGGCAAACAGTTCATCCGTGTACAGACCTTGACGAATTTCAAAGGGCTGGCTGGCCACAGGTTGATCGTTGACCAATAGCTTCAGCTCGTAGTGGCCAAGCTCGCTGACCTCGGAAAAGTCCACGCGATAAAAATACCAATCCCGCCATTGGTCAACATGGCCGCATGCCTGCAGTTTCCCCTGCCAAACCGGCTGCTTGCTGCGGCAGTCAATCAGGCTAATGGGCCTTTGATCCAGGCCTTCAGGCGCTTGAATGACAGCCATTTTGGGTGCGTTTGGCAGATAGCCAAAGTGATTGGTTAGAATTCGCATGTCAAAATCCTAGGTTAAATCAGCGACTTAACTGATTGTCGTTCAATCAGTTTTGGGCGCAAAAGAGTAGATCGGCCAATGGTATCCACCTGATAGATGAGATCCATGATCGCACTGGCGGCTTGGTTGCCCATTTCTTCCATGGGTTGAGCGATGGTCGTTAGGCTAGGGTACAGGTGGCGAGCAAAGAACATATCGTCATAGCCCATGACTGAGATGTCCTCACCCACTTGCAGGCCAAGTTCACGGCAAGCTGTGTAAACACCGGCAGCGATTTCATCATCACCTGCCAGTACGGCAGTGCAGTCTTTGTGTTTTTGCAGCAAATCACGCCCGGCTTCATAGCCCCATTCTTCGCTGTAGGGACCGAATTTTATAACTATGTCTTTTTTGCTTAGGCCAAACTCGGCAAGGGCGCGCTCACAGCCCTGCATGCGTTGACGAGCGTCGTCAAAGTGGGGCTCACCACTGAGAAAAATGATTTTGCGATGGCCCTTTTGCAGCAGATGCTTGGCTGCCAGATAGCCACCATAGAGATTATCGACACTGAGTTGGTGATTACAGAAGGTCGAGGGGTTGGGGCCAACCATCACCATGCGATCCTGATAACGGTCGATGTCTTGCAGCTCAGAAGGGTTAACCTGAAAGTCTAAAAACAAGATCAAACCATCGCATTGACGATCGATAAGGGATTGCACCGCCCTGCGTTCCGACTGTGGCGAAACACTGGCACCAGCAAATAAAAGGCTGAAATCGGTATTAGCCAGCATGGCGTGCACGCCACCGATGAAGGGACCAAAAAAAGGCGACTCAATGGTCGGGATGACCACACCGATCAAGTTCGTGCGGTTGGACTTTAGGGCTCGTGCAGCAGGATTTGGCCGATAACCAAGCTGTTTGATGGCATGATCGACGCGAAGTTTGGTTTCTTCTGCCACCAGTTGGCTGCCAGAGAGAACTCGAGAGACAGTGGCCTTGGAAACGCCAGCTAATTCCGCTACCTGAATGATGGTTGCCATAATTACCCTTGTGAACGGTTACAGGAAGTTTATTGAGCCATTGCTTGGATTGCAAGCTGATGACATTGATTTGACTCAATAATATGTTCAAGCATAGAACAGGCTAAGCCTGATGAACAGCCAATTTGTTTCATGTTATCACAGATCTTTGGCAAAAAAATTGATCCACTTTTTCATCTGTAAAGCACCAAAGTGGCAGTTATTTCGTATCTAACAAAATGTCAATGCTTTGGAGCCTGTATGAAGTATGCACGCTTGTTTTTTGATGGCCGTTGTGGCCTGTGCCGCAAAGAAATTGCCTTGCTGCGTCGTTTGAGTAGGGGGTTAAAGCTGGTTGATGTTCACCAGTTACCTGCCACTCAGCTTGGGCCAAGCAAGGCACAGATGTTAGCGATCCTGCATCTTCAGTTAGAGGATGGTCAATTCATCACTGGTGTGGAAGCCAGTGTCATGGCCTGGTCTTATACGCCCTTGGGTTGGTTGTTTAAGCCGCTACTCTGGCCCGGTGTGCGTCCCTGGGCAGAAAAGGCCTACCAGCGCTGGGCACTGTCAAGGCTTAAACGCCTTGACTATTGTCAGTTGCCAATGGCAGAAAAGCCCGCCAAGCTTAAACGCAGCTCTTAGTTGGGCAGTCCTACCTACTTTATTGGCTTACTGATCCTTGCATGGCTCTGATCTGTCTGAGTAAGCGCTGCATGTAAGCCAGCATCAGACCACCAAATAGCAACTGGCTGAGCATGATGGCCCAGAATACGCCCTCCGGTCCGGCTAAGCGGTTGCCTAGCCAAGCCGCTGGGATCAAGACCGCAAATAGGCGTAACAGATTGAACCACGTGGCCATCATGGGACGGTGTAGGCTATTGAGCAGCGAGCTCACCATCATACTCAAACCCTGCAGACCATAGCTGAGCGGGACCAATCGCAAATAAAGCACCGCCAATGCTTGAATCTCGGGCTCTTTGCTGAACCAAGAAGCAATCAGGGGCGCAAGCGGCAAAATCACTAAATACAGGCCAAGTTGCACTAAGAGCAGTAGTTTTACACTAAAGGTTATGCTGTCGCTGGCACGCTGGTAGAACTTGGCACCATAATTCTGGCCAAAGACAGTAGGAATGATACTGCTCAGGGACATGGCACTGATCAGTAGCAGGGCCTCGACGCGCACGCCAATACCATAGGCCGCAACAGCCACCAGGCTGCCACTGGCCAGCATGGCCACCACCAGGCTGCTGGCTAAGGGGTTGAGCATTTGGGTTAGGGCCGCGGGCAGACCAATGCTTAACAGTTTGCCCCAGTTGCGCAGCAAGGGTTTGATACCTGGCCAATGCCAAGCAATCATCCGCAAACGGAAATGCAACATCCAAGAGGCGGCCACAAAGGTCAGCATCCAGCTCAGGGCAGTGGCAATGGCTGCCCCCTGTATGCCTAAGCCAAAGCCAAAAATAAAAATGGGATCCATTACGCCATTGAGTACGGCAGAGAGCAGCATCACCTTGCTGGGCGTGGCCACATCGCCACTGGCGCGGATGGCAGCATTACCTACCATAGGGATCACCAAAAAGGGTATGCCCAGATACCAGACCTGCATGTAGGCGCGAATGTGGGGCATGACTTGCTGGTCGGCACCCAAACGGCTAAATAAGGGCTCAATGGTCGCAAAGCCCAATGTGGCCAGTGCGATCACTGCGACCACTGACAATAGCAGGCCTTGGCTGGTGAAGTCTCTTGCTTGTTGCTGCTGGTTGGCGCCCAATAAGCGGCCAACTACTGCCGACATGCCCATGCCCATGCCCATGGCTAGGCTGGACACCATAAAGGTAATGGGTATAGCAAAGGACATGGCAGCCAGTGGTTCGGTGCCCAGCAGGGAGATGAACCAGGTGTCGACTAGAGTAAAGAGGATAATACCAAAGATGCCGATGAACATGGCCCAGCCTTTGCGAATCACCAGTGAGGGGATTGGGTCTTGCAGTAGGGGATTATTGGCCATGCGTGCTCCAAAAATGTGGCATCATACCCCTGTTGGCCAGAAATGCCATTGAAAATCTTTTACCATCTGGTTGAAATATTTCCAATCTGTTGCATTCTATTTCTGTTATTCCTCGGCTTGAGTCATCCTGCGCGCAGTCTCAGGATCCCTGTCCAATGTCTGCAGCAGCAAGGATAATGGCTATATGATTAGAGGTCATATAAAATAAACCAGCTCGTTATTTATCTAGTTGATTGTCAAT
>SKIB01000027.1 GCA_007116635.1 Saccharospirillaceae bacterium | reverse complement strand
GGTGCAACCCTACTAGCCAACCAACCTCTGATACCGCCAGCGCCAAACAAACAGCAGGGTCAATGCCAGCAAGGCCGATGCCCCTGCCAGTTGCATCGGCAGTTCAAGGCCGCCACTGGCTTGGTAGACTGGCCCCAGCCAGAGGTTGCCCAGCATTAGGCCCATGCCGGTCGAGGCCGCTTGGTATAGGGCCTGGGCACTGGCGCGCAGGTTGGGGCCTAGCTGCTGCGCCAGCAGCTGTACAAAGGCCAAGTGCGCCAAAGCGAAGCTAAAGGCATGCAGACTTTGCCAGGCGATCTGCCAGATGGGCCAGGGCAAGAGGCTGAGCAAGAACAGCCAGCGCAATGCGGTGAACAGCAAGGCCCAGATCAGCGCCGTGCTGCTGCCTAGCGCACGCATCAGCTTGGCACTAAAGGCAAACAGCAGGATCTCGGCCAGCACGCCCAGAGTGATGGCGGCGCCAATTTGCCAAGCGGCATAGCCTTGCTGCGACAAATACTGGTCGTAAAAGGTATTGTAGGGCGCAAAGGACATTTGCCAAAGCAAGGCCACCAACAGCAGTAGGCCCAAGCCCTTGGGCCAGGCTTGGCGCAACCTTTGGCCGCCGCTGGTTGCGCTGCTGGCAGGCTGATTGGGCAAGCCCCAGCTGAGCAGCCAGAGCATGAGCAAAAACAGACTGATGAAGGCCATGTACAACCAGGAGCCCAGCCATTCCATCAGCATGCCTAGGCTCAGGGTCATGCAGGCAAAGCCCAGCGAGCCCCAAAGGCGCACCTGACCATACCGGGCCTGGTCGGCACCGAGCTGTTGTAAGCAAAGGGCTTCTAACTGCGGCAGGGTGATCGACAGTGCCAAACCAAAGGCAAAACCGCAACCATAGACCCAAAATGGCGCGTCCAACAGGGCATAGCCACTGGCCAGCGCCAGCCACATCGCCAGGGTGGCCCAACGAACGATGCTTAGCCTGCGGCCAAAGCGGTCACTGATGGACGATAGCAGCAAAGGGCCAATCAGTTGCGCCAGCATGACCGCGACAAAGAGTGAGCTGATCTGGGTAGGCGTCCAGCCCTGTTGGCTGAGAAAACGAGCGCTGAAGGGTACAAAGACGCCAAAGATGGCAAAGTAGCAAAAATATAGACTCGCCAGAATGTTTAGCGGTTTGGCGATCATTTTTGTCGCCGAGCACGAAAGAATTGCCGTAGCAGCTCGCTGCTTTGCTCGGCCAGCAAGCCGGAGTCCACTTGCAAGCGGTGGTTATAGTGTGAGCACTGATGCAAAGCCAGCACCGAGCCTAGGGCTCCGGCCCGTGGTTCGGCAGTGGCAAAGACCACGCGCTGCACCCGAGCATGCAAGATGGCCCCCACACACATGGTGCAGGGCTCCAGAGTCACATAGAGGCAACTGCCCGGCAGGCGGTAGTTTTGCTGCTGCAAGGCCGCTGCTCTTAGAGCCAAGATCTCCGCATGGGCGCTGGGGTCGTGCTGACTGATGGGCGCGTTGTGCGCCTCGGCCAGCACCTGTTCGCCCAGGGTCAAAACCGCACCAACCGGCACCTCTTGCTGCTCTGCGGCCAGCCTGGCTTGCGCCAAGGCCAGCTGCATGGCGTACTGATCCCAAGCCGTGAAACTCATGGCTGGGATCTTATTCCCATTCGATGGTGGCGGGTGGCTTGCTGGAAATGTCGTAGGTCACGCGCGACACCTGAGCAATCTCATTGATGATGCGGCTGGAGACCTTTTCCAACAGTTCGTAAGGCAGGTGCGCCCAACGAGCGGTCATGAAATCAATGGTTTCCACCGCGCGTAGGCCAATCACCCACTCATAACGGCGGCCATCCCCTACCACGCCAACCGACTTAACCGGAATGAACACCGCAAAGGCTTGGCTGGTTTTGTGGTAATAGCCAGAGGCATGCAGCTCTTCAATGAAGATGGCATCGGCTTCACGCAGAATGTCGGCGTATTCGGCTTTGACTTCACCCAAAATGCGCACCCCAAGGCCAGGGCCGGGGAAGGGATGGCGATAGACCATGTCATAGGGCAAGCCCAGCTCCAAACCGATGCGTCGTACTTCGTCTTTGAACAGTTCACGCAGCGGCTCTACCAGCTCCATGCGCATGTAATCTGGTAGGCCACCCACATTGTGGTGCGATTTGATCACATGGGCCTTGCCGGTTTTGGCGGCTGCCGATTCGATCACATCAGGGTAAATAGTGCCCTGAGCCAAGAAATCGACGTCCTGAATCTGTTTGGCCTGAGCTTCAAACACATCAATGAAGGTGTTACCAATGATCTTGCGCTTGGCTTCAGGGTCATTGACTCCGGCCAACTTGCCGAGGAATTGCTGCTGGGCATCGGCGCGGATGACGCGCACGCCCATGTTGTCGGCGAACATTTTCATCACCTGATCGCCTTCATTCTTACGCAGCAGGCCATTGTCGACAAACACGCAGGTTAGCTGCTGGCCAATGGCCTTATGCAGCAGAGCAGCCACTACCGAGGAATCGACGCCGCCCGACAAGCCAAGCAGCACCTTTTTATCACCCACCTGAGCGCGTACACGGCTGATCAGGTCGTCAATGATGTTGGCTGCGGTCCAAAGTGCCTGACAACCGGCAATGCTGAGCACAAAATGCTCCAACATGCGCAGACCTTGCAAGGTATGGGTGACTTCAGGGTGGAATTGCACACCGTAAAAGCGACGCTGTTCATCGGCCATGGCCGCAATGGGGCAACTTGGGGTGTGGGCGGTTATTTCAAAGCCTTGCGGTAGGGTCACGACCTTGTCGCCATGACTCATCCACACATCCAACAGGCTTTTGCCCTGGTCGGTAACATGGTCTTTGATGTCGGCAAAGAAGGTACCTGGCTCGCTGGCCAGCTCGATTTGGGCATAGCCGAATTCACGCACATCGGAACCCTGCACCTTGCCGCCCAGCTGTTCGGCCATGGTCTGCATGCCATAGCAAATGCCCAGCACAGGCACACCAAGAGTAAAGATGGCTTGCGGCGCGCGCGGTGAATCCTCAGCATGGACCGACTCAGGGCCACCGGCCAGAATCACCGCTTTGGGGGCAAAGGCTTTGATCTGGTCTTCTCTCATGTCCCAGGGGTGGATTTCGCAGTAAACGCCGATCTCACGAATACGACGACCGATCAACTGGGTGTACTGTGAGCCAAAATCAAGGATCAGTATCGAATCGGAATGAATGTCTTGTTGCATGCAAACTACCTTAGAAAAAATAACAAAACCGGCCGAGGCAAGCCTGAGCCGGTTAGCAAAGAGCGATCAGTTAGCCTACGCGATAGTTAGGGGCTTCACGAGTGATCTGTACATCATGGACATGAGATTCCTTCATGCCGGCATTGGTGATGCGCACAAACTCGGGCTGTGTGCGCATGGCTTCGATGTCGGCACTGCCGGTATAGCCCATGGCAGCACGCAAACCACCCATCATCTGGTGAATCACGGCCGACAGCGGGCCTTTAACCGCCACTCGACCTTCGATGCCCTCTGGCACCAGCTTCTCCACTCCGGCAGCACTGCTCTGGAAGTAACGATCACTGGAGCCTTCACGCTTGCCCATGGCACCTACCGATCCCATGCCACGGTAAGATTTGTAAGCTCGGCCTTGGAACAATTCGACTTCACCTGGCGCTTCGTCAGTACCAGCAAACAGACCGCCGGCCATGATGCTGTGCGCACCGGCGACAATGGCTTTGGCCAGGTCACCAGAGAAACGAATGCCGCCATCGGCAATCACGGGAATGCCCTTGCCTTTCAGTGCCTGAGCCACATCGGCCACGGCGTAAATCTGTGGCACGCCCACACCGGCCACAATACGGGTGGTGCAGATTGAGCCGGGGCCAATGCCGACCTTAACAGCGTCTGCGCCAGCCTCGGCCAGCGCCAGCGCTGCCTCAGCGGTGGCGATGTTACCGCCCACTACATCCACCTGCGGGTAGTGTTTCTTGACCCAGCGCACGGTGTCGATCACGCCCTGGCTATGGCCATGAGCGGTATCAACAATGATCACGTCCACACCGGCCTCAACCAAAGCTGGCACTCGGGTTTTGCTTTCTTCACCAGCACCCACGGCTGCACCCACGCGCAATTGGCCGTCTTTGTCTTTGGCAGCATGGGGGAAGGCTTGCGCCTTGTGCATGTCTTTAACCGTGACCAAACCGATTAGGGTAAAGGCATCGTCCACCACCAGAATCTTTTCGATGCGATGGTTGTGCATCAGCTCTTGAATGTATTCCGGCTTGGCGCCTTCTTTGACCGTCACCAGCTTGTCTTTGGCTGTCATGATCTCAGACACCAGGCGCTGATGATTGGTCTCAAAGCGCACGTCACGAGAAGTGACGATACCAACCAAATCATTGCCCGCCATTACCGGCACACCAGAGATGTTGTGTTTGCTGGTAAGGGCGATCAACTCTTCTACCGTGGCGTCTTGATGAATGGTGATGGGATTTTTGACCACGCCGCTTTCGTATTTTTTAACGGCCCGCACTTCTGCTGCTTGCTCTTCAATGCTCATGCTTTTATGGATGATACCAATACCGCCCTCTTGGGCGATGGCAATGGCCAAGCGCGCCTCGGTTACGGTATCCATGGCCGCCGAGACCAAAGGAATGTTCAGCTCGATGTTGCGGCTAAAACGGGTCTTAAGCGACACGTCGGCTGGCAACACCGTAGAATGGCGTGGTACCAATAGCACATCATCGAAGGTCAGGGCTTCTTCACGAATACGCAGCATATACAACCTACTTGTTTTACAATGGGGTGATTAGACAGAGCAGAGCTAGTAGGGATGGCAAGAATCCATCAGGTAGGAGCAAGCTGAACTGTCTTCTATTTTTCAGATTGCAGCTTATTATAGCTTGTTTAAGCGCAAAAAAAACGTATTAGATCGGGCAAGAGTAAAAAAAACTGTGCATAATTCGGTACTTAAAGTCAGCGAGCTCAACCGCAACATTCGACAGATGCTGGAAAACCAATACGGCGATGTTCAGGTTGAGGGCGAAATCTCCAATCTGAGCAAAGCCAGCTCTGGCCATTGGTATTTCACCCTTAAAGACCAACAGGCTCAGTTACGCTGCGCCTTTTTCAAGTTTCAAGCTCAGTATTGCCGCCTCAATGTGCAGCATGGCAGTAAAGTCATCGCCAGAGGCAAGCTCAGCCTGTACGAGGGCCGAGGCGATTATCAATTAATTGTGCAAAGCCTGGCTGATGCCGGTGAAGGCCAATTACAGCAAGCTTTTTTGGCACTAAAAAACAAATTGGCACAGCAGGGGCTATTTGACCCCAGCCGCAAACGCCCGGTTCCAGAAAAAGTCTTCAAGGTTGCCCTGATCACCGCTCAGGGCAGCGCTGCCCTGCAAGACATGCTCAGCATTCTGGCGCGGCGCAATCCGATGATCGCAGTTGAACTCTACCCGGCCAGCGTGCAGGGTGCGCAAGCGGTGCCCGATCTACTGCGCGCGCTGGCGCAGGTGCAGGCCTACAGTCAGGCTCAGGTGGTGATCCTTGGCCGAGGCGGCGGCAGCCTGGAAGACCTATGGGCCTTTAATAACGAACAGCTGGCCCATGCCATTCGCGCCTGCCGCCTGCCGGTGATCTCGGCGGTGGGCCATGAAACCGACTTTAGCATCAGTGATTGGGCCGCCGACCTGCGCGCGCCCACCCCCTCGGCCGCTGCCGAGCTGGTCAGCCCACTGATGAGTGATTGGCAAGAACGTTGCCAAGCCCTAAGCCTGCGCCTGAGGCGTGAATTTCTGCGCAGCCTTGAGCAAAAGCAATTTGCCCTGGCCTACAGCCAGCAGCAGTTGCAGCAGCAGATGCAATGGCAGTGGCAACGCCAACAGCATCGCCTAGCCCAAACCCAAAGCCGCTTGCGCCACCCTGCCGAACAACTGGCCAAGGCGCAGTTAAGGCTGCAAAGCCTAGAGCAGCGCTTGCAGCAAGGAGTGCAGCAACAGCTCAATCGCCAACAGCAAGGCCTCAGCCTATTAGGCAAAGGACTGTCGCTGAGCGGCCTTGAGCGCCGCCAGCAGCAGTTGGCACAACAACTCAAGGGCCTGCAACAGAGCCTAAACCAGAGTCAGCACAACCGACTGCAACGGGCAGGCCAAGCCCTGGCCATGCGCGCCCAAGCCCTAGCCCAGCTTAGCCCGCTGGCCACCCTAGGCCGTGGCTATGCCATTGTCTATCAGCAACAGCGCGCCATCAGTCGCCTCAGTGAATTAGAGCAGGACAAACCCCTGCAACTGCGCCTACAGGACGGTGAGTGCCAAGTGAGGCTGGAGCAGATCAATAAAGTCAGCCAAAGCCAGGGCCTCGAAGGCAAGTTAGCTTGCCATCCAGACAAAAGCCAGTAAAGTAAGCGCCACTTAACCGACCATAATAGATCACATGACTGACCAACTTGACCTTTTTGCCGACATTCGCCCCTATCATGACGACGAAGTGCCGAGCTGCCTAGCTCGGCTGCGGGCCGATCAGGAACTGCAACAGGCGCTGAGCAAATGGCTTCTGCCCAGAGTGCATGGCCAGCTACCAGGATTAAGCCAGTGGCTGATTCGTCAGGGCTTGGCCTGGAAATTCCGCAAGGTTGAGAATGTGGCGCAATTTCAGGCCATCATGGCCAAGCCATTGGAGCGCGTGCTGCGCAAAAGCACCCAAGGGCTGTCGGTCTCTGGTTTGGAGCAGCTAGACCCCAAGCAGGCCTATCTGTTCGTCTCCAACCATCGCGACATTGTCATGGACCCAGCCTTGGTCAATTGGAGCCTGTATCATCAGGGCCTGCAAACCGTACGCATCGCCATTGGCGACAACCTCCTCAGCCGCCCTTACGCCTCAGACCTAATGCGGCTCAACAAAAGCTTCATCGTTAAACGCTCGGTCAGTGGCATGCGTGAAAAGCTCAAGGCCGCCAAGCAGCTGTCACTGTACATTCATCATTGCATCGTTAATGAACAGGCCAATGTCTGGATTGCCCAGCGTGAAGGCCGAGCCAAAGACGGCTATGACCGCACCAATCCTGCGGTGATCGGCATGTTCTCTCTCAGCTGCCCCAAAGACCGCAACTATGCCGATTACATCAACGAGCTGAACATTGTGCCGGTCAGCATCAGCTATGAGCAGAACCCCTGTGACCTGCAACATGCCAAAGAACTGCTGGCCAAGGCCAAGGACGAACGCTACCTAAAGAGCGAAGGCGAAGACCTGCGCAGCATTGCCCGTGGCATCACCGGCGACAAAGGCCGAGTGCATCTGGCCTTTGGCCGGCCGGTTAAGGGCGACTTCAGCTCGGATGCCGAAGTGGCGGCCGCCATTGACCAACAGGTGCAAGAAAATCTCAGGCTGTACCCTGTTAATCATTGGGCTTTGGCCAAACTACAGGGCCAAGCAGCCCAGGCCGAAGACCGCGCCAGCCAACAGCTTTCCGAGCGCATTCAGAAGATGCCAGATGACTTAGGCCAAATGTTGCTATTGCAGTACGCTAACGCAGTACAAATGAAATCAGGGCTCCCAGCCCTGACAGGGCAAGAATAAGACCGAAGATATAACTGGTCAGTAGCCTGCGCATCTAACGCTCACCCTGCGCGCATTCGCAGGGTCCCCTTAGGGGGCTGACGTGAGGTTTGGGTTACAAGTTGCATTGCAATAGATCCTGCGACTTCGCGCAGGATGACTCAATTACTAGACCAGCCTATTGACCCTCTACTCTCAGGGCCTTAAGACGCTTGCCAGCCGCAGACTCGTTGACATTGAGCACATGGTCACCAATACGCTCCAAACGATTGAGCATGTCGATGAAGATCACACCAGACCTTGGACTGTAATCACCCTGCTCCAAGCGCAGGTAATGGTTATCGCGGTAGGTTGAACGCAACAGATCGATCTCAGCCTCAAGCTGCACGGCCAAACGCAGATTAACTAACCAAGGCTCTTTATCGGTGTTGCTACGCATTTCTTCCATGGCTCGACCCAAAACCTGCATCATGTGCGCAATCTCCAAGGTAGCAGCCTCAGGCCACTGAGATTTACTTTCCAGCATGCGCTCGTAAAGCTTAGAAATCTGATAAAAGATGTCGGCAATGCGTTCCATGTCATTGATCATGGCTTGCATGAAGCGCATGCGTTCGGTCATCCAGTGCTCAAGATTGGTATTCTCACTAACGCTTACCAGGTAGTCGGAGATCTCCATTTCCATACGATCCGTTGCCTGCTCATACTTATGAATCTTGGCAATCAGTTTTTCCGGTTTGGCTTCAAGGCCTGTTAATAACTTGGATACCGAGTCGTGCATTTTGACCACAATGTCGGCCATGTGCTGCACCTCTTTCTGTGCCTGAGCAATAGAAAGAGAAGGTGAACTCATGGTGCCTGCCGTGATGTGCTTGAGGTGAAACTCATCCTCACCCCCGCGATCGGGCTGAATCCATTCAACGAAGCGAATTAAATAGGGCACAAAGGCAAAGAGCAGCACCACATTCAACACGTTAAAGGTAGTATGAAATATAGAGACCGCCAAGGGCGCATTGATGCGCGCTGACTCATCACCACTCATCACCGAATAAGGCGAGCCAGTAAAGTACATCAAGGATGTATCAATCAGGTTGAGCACAGGATAGATGACAATCAGCATCCAGACCACGCCCACGATATTAAAGAAAAAGTGGAACCTTGCTGCCCGCTTAGCGTGCACATTACCCACTAAGGCAGCAATGTTAGCCGTCACTGTGGTGCCAATGTTTTCACCCAAAATCATGGCTGCTGCAATGGGAAAAGGAATCCAGCCCTGAAACACCATCACCAAGGTAATGGCAGTGGCCGCTGAAGAAGACTGGGTTAACAGGGTTAAAAATGCACCAACAAAGACAAAAAGGATTAGAGATAAAAAGCCAAACTCACCAAAGCTTTGTAAAAACTCGAACATCGCCGGGTTGCTGTTGATATCTGGCACCGAGTTTTTAATGAACTCCAGGCCAATGAACAGAATACCAAAGCCGACCATGGTTTCGGCAATGTTGCGCAAACGGTGATTACCGGAAAACAAAAACGCAAAAAAGATACCGATCACCGCCAGAGCGATGGGGGTGATCTGAAACTTAAAGCCAAACAACGCCACCATCCAGGCGGTGATGGTGGTACCAATGTTGGCACCCATGATCACGCCAGTGGACTGGACAAAGGTCAATAAGCCAGCATTAACAAAGCTGACGGCCATCACCGTGGTGGTGGTTGAGGACTGGGTAATGGCTGTGGTACCAAAGCCGGTGAGCACACCTGTGAATCGATTGCGGGTCATGCCACTTAGGATACCCTTGAGCCTATGGCCAGCAACTTTCTGCAGTCCTTCGCTGAAAATCTTCATCCCAAAAATAAAGATACCCAGGGCACCAACTAATTGGAGAAAATCGAACAATGAATAGTTCATAACTAAAGCCTTCAATAGTGGATCAGGATTGCCAGCAAGGCCTTATGAGCTGCTGATCAACGGATCATATCTTCTGCATGACGAAACGAAGGCGGGATTATACAGGCGGCCCCCTGTAATAAAAATGCAATCTTCACAAAAAAATTGCAAAGTTCGTTCATTTGCTGACGCTCGCTAACGAACTTTGCTGTTCACAAGGCAGAAAACCCTTCCCAGTGCTGATTTGCTGACATCAGACAATTCTTGTACAGCTGTTTACTTGGGAGTCAATTGCTTAACCGCGGCCTTAGGCCTTGGCTCCTTGGTTAAACGGAATATGGCCACCATTTCACTTAAGCTCTTGGCCTGATCGCTCATAGATTCCGCAGAGGCGGCCGCTTCTTCTACCAGAGCCGCGTTCTGCTGGGTTACATCATCCATCTGCGTGATGGCTTGATTGACCTGATCAATGCCCTGACTCTGCTCAGAAGAGGCCGCAGCAATGTCATTCATGATTCCAGCCACCTGCTCCACTGAGCTGACGATTTCCTGCATGTAGCTCCCAGACTCCTTAACCACCTGACTGGCACTTTGGGCAATCTCAGCGTCGGTTTTGATTAGGTTTTGGATTTCTTTGGCTGCCGTGGCCGAGCGCTGAGCTAAGGAGCGAACCTCACTGGCCACCACGGCAAAGCCGCGACCCTGCTCACCTGCTCTGGCTGCCTCAACGGCGGCATTGAGGGCCAGAATGTTGGTTTGGAAGGCAATGCCATCAATCACACTGATGATTTCAGTCATCTGCTTGGCACTGTTCATTAATTCTTGCATTTTATCCACCGCCATCTGCACCGAGCTGCCACCGGTACGAGCTACTTCTGCCGCCTTGGCGCTCAGTTCACTGGCTTCACGCGCACTGGTGGCATTTTGCTTCACGGTAGAGGTGAGCTGCTCCATGCTTGAGGCGGTTTCTTCCAGACTGGCGGCCTGCTCTTCGGTACGAGCGGACAGATCGGTATTACCAACAGCAATCTCATTAGCCGACACCTCAATACTGGCAATGGATTCCTTAATGCCGAACACCAGTTCCCGCAGACGATTTTGCATGGCTTCCAAGGCTTCGACCACCAGGCCTATTTCATCTTTATTGCTCACTTGGATGTCATTTGTCAGATTACCAGCCGATATCTCTTTAAAGCAAAGCACCACCTGATTTAAGGGACCCACAATGGCTTTGATCAAAAACCAACCCAAAATCAAGGCTGCCAGCACACCAAGAACGATGGCACTGATGACTATGGCCCTGGTGCGCTGATAATTTGCCAAGGCCTGTAAATACTCCTGTTCTGCCGCTTCGGCCTGAAAATCCATCAATTCTGAGGCCGCAGCAAAGGCACGTAAAAAGGCTGGATTGGTGGTTTGCACCATGTGAATGTTGCCTGCGCGATACTGAGCGCGCTCATAATAATCAATGGCTGGCAACAATCCGTTCTGCACAAAGGCTGTTCGCAAACGATCAAAATCTTGGGCCAACACCAGTTCTTGGCCACTGAGCTCGCGCTCGGCAAATTGCTGCCAAAGTTTGGTGATTTCTTGGGTGTTGCTGCGCACCCTATCGGTATGCAATTCAATGGGGTGATCATGCAGCACATGCTCTTCCATGCGCGGGTCATGCATGCTGGCCAACTGAAGTTCGATGATGTTACGCTGCATCATATACTCAATGTCAGCCAGTAAATGAGAGGGCAATAGCCGATCCCTGTATACCTCTTCTAATTGCTTATCTACCTGCTGCATACCGGAAACACCCAGATAGCCGATCAGCACCAGCAAGGCCGAAAGCAAGCCTGTTACCATGATTAATCTTAGTTTGACGGTCATCTGCCTACCCCAGAATGGTCTTTGTATTAGGCATAGACCAGTATGCAAGCAATGTGCAATGACAAGCCCAAACAGCAGAGCGTCAACAGCCTTGAATCTGACATGGATCAATAATTAATGAGTTTTCGGCGCAACCTGCATGGTTTTTGCTTCCTGCATGGTTTTTGCTATGTAGCGTATCATACGGCCGGCAATGGTTTGCACTGGCGGGATATCCGGTAGGTTTTGATAATGAAACCAACGAGCATCAAGAATTTCACTGGCTTGCAAACGCAGCTCACCAGGCAAACATTGGCACTGGTAGGCCAGCATCAATTGCTGGGGAAAGGGCCAACTTTCACTGCCAAGGTATTGCTGATCGTAAACCTCTAGCCCTACCTCTTCCTGCACCTCACGCACCAAGGCTTGCTCAGCCGACTCACCGGCATCAACAAAACCGGCAATGGCAGCATAGAGCCCAGTACGATGACGCTTACCCTGCGCCAGAAGTAAATCCTCACCCCGGGTCACCACGGTAATGATGCAGGGGTTGACCCTGGGGTAATGCCGCGCCTGACAATTGGGGCAATGGGCATAGATTTCTGCACCGCGAATCATGGGTTCGGTAGGATGACCACAATAGCCACAAAAACGATGCTGCTGATACCAGGCATAGAGTGTGCGGGCGCGACCATAGAGCATTAGATCTTCAGTGCTTAGGGTACGGACTTCTTTGTCGGTCCAGAGCTGTAAGCCCGGCAGCTCAGGCAGTTGGCTAAAGACCGCCAGCTCGATGCTGGCTTGCGGCTGCAAGGCCAAGCAAAAATCGGGCTTGGGCAAGGCACCGCTTGGCAATAAAAATGAGCCCTGTAGCACCAGCAAGTGCTGCTGGTAAAAGGCGATCCACTGCTTCATGCCTGCCCCTCTGCCGCTGAGGTGTCAGTAGCCATCTGTAAATGCAAGCGCACCATGTCTTCTTCATTGTGCACACTAAAGCCCAGTTTACGCGCCAGCGCCAGCATGGGCTGATTGCCGGTCATGACTTCGGCCACCACGGCTTGTACGCCTAGGCCTTTACCGTAGCGAATGATTTTTTGCATCATGGCCATGGCCAAACCCGTGCCCTGATACTCCTTGGCCACCATGATGGAAAACTCAAGCTGATTAACCAGCAGGTCGTAGTGAGTACGCACTTCGGCCACCAGCCTTTGCTCTTGAGTAACAGCAACAAAGGCCATCTCGCGTTCGTAATCGATCTGACACATGGCCGCCAGTTCCTGATGACGAAAACGCAACCGCGAGCCAAAGAAGCGGAAGCGCAATTCCTCCTCGCTCATGCTAAGGAAAAAGCGCTCCAGCATGGGCTCGTCTTCGGCACGAATGGCGCGCAGCAGCAAAAACTGCTCACCCAACTGCAGGCCCTCGGACAGCTGCTGCGGGTATGGGCTGACCACGGGTAACATCTCCTCGCCTAGGCTAATGGCCGCGCCCAATACCAGCAAGCCCTCTTTGGCTTGCAGCAAGCAGTTGATCTCCACCCCTGCAATTCTGGGTTGATCCAGTACCAACTGCGACAGGGTCATGAGCGCATGAATCAATCGCTCTTTGTCTTGCTCGGGCTGAAGTGAGCGCTCACACAGCAACTCCCAAACATGGCTGGACTCCACCAACTGCTCGGCCAAGCGACTGTTGAGTGGCGGAAAGGCAAAGCGTCGATCGGCCATGATGTCGGCCGCTGCCCCGCCTTCGCCAAAGATGATCAAGGGGCCATAGACCGGGTCCCTAGTAACACCCATGCTGAATTGCAAGGAATCCAAACGCCGCACCATGGGCTGAATCACATAGCCCAGAGTGCTGCTTTTAGGGTAACGCTGCTCGCGTTCGCTATTCAAGCGGCTGTAAGCGTCCATTAACTGGCTAGCGGTCTTGATTTCAATGGCCACCGCACGCCAGCGCTTGATGGGGTCATGAGCATAGCTAAAAGGAATGCAGGCCTGGGTGTGCACCAGGCGCAGCGCCACCGGGTATTGCAAACTGGGAATGGCTTCCAACAAACTGGCAGCATCAGCAAAAAACTGGCTGGATACCGGCTGCAAACCATAGCACTGCAATACACGCCTGGCTTCCAGCCAAGTCAGATAATCCCGCTCTTCACGCTGTGCCCCCTTAAGCAGGTGTTTAACCGTTTCACGCTCAGCCTGCACCCCAAGTTCCATGGTGCTGGGGGTTTGCCGCAGCAGTTGTTGGTTGGAGTCGTGCTGTGCCATGGTTAACCAGGCATCGACCGCATCATTGGGGGAGCTGTAGGCCAATAAGCCTTGCTGTTGGAAGCTCTGTCTGGCATGGCTTGCGGCTTCACCACCCAACCAGCAGCCCAGCACGCTGTGATACAAACGCTTAACGCCAGGTGCTAGCGCAGCGGCCAGGCTATCCGAGGGCGAACGCTTATTGGGTGTATGCACCCAAAGGATACCTCCTAGGTTTTGCATTTTATCCAGCCTCTTAAGGATACTCAAAATCTCCTGACTGCTGGCATTGGCTTGTAGAATCAGCGGGTTGCCCTGAGTTTCGTCGCTGTACCACAGGGTGTCACCCAACTCTTGCTGCAACTCGCCTAAATCCGCTAATTGGCCGCCGTTTTGCTTTAGCCATTGTTCGGCCAACTTGGCCGGCCCCAAGCCATTACTGACAATGGCCAGGGTATGACCATAGAGCGGCTTGGCTCGCATCAGGGTTTCCACGCCACTGAACAGACCATCAAAGCTGTCGACCAGCAGCACACCTGCGCGTTCAAAAAAGGCTTTATCCAGGCCCTGACGATTAGGCAGGCCCGCTGGGGCAACCTCGTTACTGGCGGTTTTGATTGCCAGTACCTTGCGGGTACGAGAGGCGGCGCGCAGCACGGTCATGAAGCGTCGGGCGTTGCGAATGCTTTCAATGTGCAGCAGCAGAGCATTGACCCGACGATCCCGGGCCAGATAATCAATCACATCGCTGGCATTGATGTCGGCGCGCTCGCCCACGGTAACAAAGTGCGAAAAGCCCACCCCCTGACTGGTGGCCCAATCGAGCAAACTGGAGCCAATGGACACCGACTGACCGACAAAGGCCAGGCGACCAGAGAGCGGCTGTACATGGGCAAAGCTAGCATTCAGGCCAGCCGGTGGCACCATGATGCCCATGCAGTTTGGCCCTAATAAGCGGATGCCGAGACTGGTGGCGTATTGATTAAGCTTTTCGACAAAGAGCGCGCCCTCGGACAACCGCCTTGAGGCACCGCCGGTAAGAATCATGGCCGCTCGGCAGCCATGATCGGCGATCTCTTTCAGGGCCCGCAAAATGCCATTGGTCGGAATGCAGATGACCGCCAAATCCACTGGCTCGGCCAGAAGTTTGATGCTTTTATAAACGGGTTTACCATAGACTTGCTGATAGTCTTTGCGATTGACGGCAAAAAGCTCGCCCTTAAAGCCTGCTTGTAGCAAATTTTGCATGACCAAGCCGCCCATGCTGTCTTCACTTTCACTGGCGCCAATGATGGCGATGGATTGAGGCTGGAAAAATGCATCTAATTGCGCCATGATGAGTAACCCTAAGCCTGAGCCGCTATAACAACAATGACAGAAATAACTATGGTAGCAGTGTAATGGTTCGCACCGCCTTTATCTATCATCCTGATTGCGAATTGCACCTAGCAGGGCTTGAGCACCCAGAACACCCAAGCCGTTTGCAGGCCATTCGCCGCCACCTGAGCAATCTAGGCTTGGATCGCCAGCTGCTGATGGAACAGGTCAATGACAAGGCCAGCTTGGACGACCTGCGCCGTGTGCACCACCCGGATCATATTGAGCGCATTGAACAAAGCCAGCCCAAGCAGGGCCACCGCTTTCTGGATTCCGATACCGTAATGGACAGCCACAGTTGGGATGCTGCCCTATTAGCTGCTGGCTCTGGCGTGATGGCGATCAAAGACATCATGGCCGGCACCTACGAGCGCGCCTTTTGCGCGGTACGCCCGCCAGGGCATCATGCCGAAGCCAATCTGAGCATGGGCTTTTGTTTGTTCAATAACATCGCCATCGCCGCCCAGACCTTGCGCCACCTGTATGACATCGAGCGCATTGCGATCATTGATTTTGATGTACACCATGCCAATGGCACAGCCGATATTTTCCACAAAGTGCCTCAGGTATTGCTGCTCAACAGTTTTGAGCAGAGCTTGTTCCCAGAACGCTTGTTACAACCGGCACACAGCAAGCAATTGTTTCATTGCTGGCAGGCCGACCAGAGCTTCAGCGCCATGGAACAACTCTGGCAGCAACACTGGCTACCGGCCATTGAGGCCCATAGGCCGCAATTTTTCTTTATATCTGCAGGCTTTGATGCGCATGAGGCCGAAACCCTAGCGCACCAAAACTGGCATTCGCAGCACTATTATTGGCTGACCGCGCAGATCGTGGAGCAAGCCAAACGCTTTGCCTGTGGACGACTGCTGTCGATGTTGGAGGGGGGCTATCACCTGCAGGCCCTTTCCGTCTCGGTGGAAAAGCACCTACTGGCCTTGATGGAACGGCCTTATGACTGGACTCGGAGTGCTTAAATCACCTCGAGACCAGATCAAAAAAACGAACAAGTGAAAGACAAGAACGGCCAATCAAGCCTCAAGAATCGCGCTTTGGCCTCGCGGCCTTGCGGCGTTCCTGAGCTTGTTTGCGCTTATGCACCGGGTTCAAGGTCGACTTCTTAGGTTCGTCATTCACATAGGGATTTTCGTTGTTACGAAACTCAAAACGAATAGGCGTACCCCTGACCTTGAGAACTTTACGGTAAAGATTTTCCAAATAACGCTGATAGCTACCAGGTAAGTGATCAGTCTGACTGCCGTGTACCACCACAATGGGCGGATTAGAGCCGCCTTGGTGCGCATAACGCAACTTGATGCGACGCCCATGATGAATTGGCGGTGCATGATTGGCCACAGCACCTTGCAGGATGTCGGTAAGGAAACGAGTCTGCCACTTGGCAAAGGCTGAATCCCAGGCAATGCCTACGGACTTATAGAGGTGACCAACATTGGTGCCATGCAAAGCAGAAATGAAGTGCATGTCGGCATAATCCAAGAAGTCGAGGCGGCGTTCTAGGTCTTTGCGCACCCCGTCTTTTTGTTCTTGAGTCATGCCGTCCCATTTATTGATCGCCACTACTAAGGCTTTGCCTGAGTCACGAATCAAGCCCAGTAGGCTTAGATCCTGCTCGACCACGCTTTGGCGAGCATCCAATACCATAACCACTACCTGAGCATCTTCAATGGCTTTCAGGGTTTTAACAATGGAAAACTTCTCCACTGCTTCTTTGATATTTTTACGCCTACGCACCCCAGCGGTATCGATCAGAGTGTACTGCTGACCATCACGCTCATAGGGAATGTAGATCGAATCCATGGTGGTACCGGGATGATCAAAGACCACCACTCGATCTTCACCCAGCAAGCGATTGACTAAAGTAGACTTGCCCACATTAGGCCGCCCCACCACCGCCATGCGGATGCTGTCTGGCTTGGGGTCGTGCTCTTCTTGCCACAGAGGGTTATCATGCTCAACGCGGTCTAGGATGGTTTCTAACAAGGAGCGTACGCCACGGTTGTGACTGGCAGCCAAAGGGAATGGATCCAGACCTAAGCCCAGCTCCCAGAACTCACCGCAAACCACATCCGGGTCATGGCCGTCGGTTTTGTTAACCACCAGCCAAACTGGCTTTTCAGCCTGACGCAAGAGCGCTGCCAAGTGGCGATCGCCCAGAGCAATACCAGACTTGGCGTCCACCATAAACACGATGGCGTCGGCTTCACTAATGGCCTGATAAGACTGTTTGGCCATGGCCGCGTCCAGGCCTTGTTCCTCACCCGTCACACCACCGGTGTCAATGACCATATAGGGGCGGTCACCCAGCTTACCCTGACCGTATTGACGGTCACGGGTTAAGCCAGAAAAATCAGCCACCAGAGCATCACGCGAACGCGTGAGACGATTAAAGAGGGTGGACTTACCCACATTGGGGCGGCCCACCAGAGCAATCACAGGGATCATTGGTTACCTTAAGCGCAGAGCAGTAATACGGCCTGAAGCCGATTGGAAAAATGCGTCCTGACCAACAACCAGGGGTGGTTGCACATAACCAATACCATGTACTTGTTGCGCATGGTGCACTCTGCCGTCTTCAGGATCGAGCAATAGCATAGCACCAAAGGCATCAGCGACCAAAATATAATCACCCCAAAGTTGCGGCGCGGTGTAACGACGCAGACGCCAATCGTCAATGGACCAGATTGGCTCACCAGTGGGGCTTAGACCCTGAATGTTACCTTCTGGGCTAATGACAATTAAGCGATCTTCAAGAATCAAGGGCGAGACTAGGGTATCCAGATTAACTGAGCCACGTACTCGACCTGTGTTAAGGTCAATCTGCACCAACTGGCCATTCAGGGCTGAAACGAACACTGAATCACCCATGACCACTGGGTTGGCATCCGCGTCCACCAAACGATCAAAACCTGTACGCCCTGAAGCAACGGCAATGCGGTACTCCCAATTTACCTGACCTGTAATCAAGTCCAAGGACATCACCCGGCCACCTGGTGTGGCAATGATCACCTGGTCTGCAGCAATGACTGGCCTAGCTGTGCCCAAAAGAGTCACGTCCGGAACTCGAGTCTGGTACTGCCAAACTAATTGACCATCACTTTGACGAAAACTTTGTACCAGACCATCTTGATTATAACTAATAACATAACGGCCATTGATGGCAACCTTGGCATTGGCCCTTGCTGACAATTGCTGACGCCAAAGCAGCTGCTGGTCATCAAGCTGCCTAAGTTCTAGCGCACCTTTATCGGTTGTATAAGCAAAAACATCATCCGCAATACTTGCTCCTGCAGCAAGAGAGCCAGTTTCCACTTCCATCCGCCAAAGTTGCTCTGGCCGTCTAGGATTATCCAAATCCAACAACAGTATCTCTTGCCCATGAGCCAGCATTAGGCGCTGACCATCAAGGGCTACGGGCTGCAAGTCACGGGACCATGCCTGTTGGCTTTGGACTAATTGGATTGGCCCCATTTGCATGGACCAAAGTGGCTGCAAGTCTCCGCTTATTTGTGTGGGAATCTCAGGAACCACCACCAAGCCTGGGCCACGCCCACAGCCAACAATACTAATTGCGATCGCACAAACTAGGGCAAGAGTTGATTTTTTCACTGATCCGCCGGTAAGTTATTCAGTTTCAAATTTAATAGTCCTACCCGCCCCTCAATTAGAGCAGTAGGTTCCAATGCCGCCAGATAGGCTTCACGAGCACCCTGAAAGTCACCCTGCAAAGCAAGAATGTCACCACGAAGCTCTAATTTTTGTGCAGCTTGACTGGAGTCTTCTGCCGCAACAAGAAGAGCCAAGGCTTGGCGTTCATTACCCATTTCAAGCAATACACGTGCACGACGCAGGTCAATAAGATCGCGCAAGGTATCTGTTCGCAGAAGTGCATGAGCCTGCTCAAGAGCCTGTAAAGCCTGAGGATAATTAGCTTCCTGCACTTCAATACTGGCTAAGAATAGCTGAGCAAAGCCTGCATAGCTGGTGCCAGAGTGGTTATCATTGATCAATGCAATTTGCTGACGCGCCTGGGCGTTGTCGCCCTCTTCGATCAACAGCATCAACTGCTCATAACTGGCCGAGGCGGCGCGATTCTTTTCTTCAACCGAGTTGTTATAAAAACGAAAACCGCCAAATAGCAAACCACCTATTACCAGGCCGGCTAAAATTGGACTGCCGTATTGCTTCCACCAGGTTTTTAACTGCTCAACGGTTTCCTGATCGGTATTATCCACAGACTTCTCCTCGACTATTGTTCTAATAAATCAATGATGGCGTTAGGCAGTTCAGCCCAAGCCAGGGTTTGTTGTTCGGCATCGATTCGCAAGGGTTTGAGGCTAGCTGTCTTTGACTGCACCTCAGACTCACCAAGGATAATGGCAATGCGAGCACCGCTCTTGTCCGCTCGCTTTAATTGAGACTTCAAGCTTCCGCCGCCAAGATTTTGCATTAGTCTGCAACCAGGCAACTGATTTCGCAAGTTTTCTGCAAAAAAGGCTTGCTGTTTTTGCGCTTCATCACCCACCGCGACCAAATAAAGGTCACAGGTTCGCCCCCAAGCCGGGTCAAAGGCTTGAATTTCATTCAATAGCAGCAGCAAACGCTCGACACCCATGGCAAAACCTGCAGCGGGCGTGGGCTTGCCTCCTAACTGCGGCACCAGGCCATCATAACGGCCACCAGCACAGACAGTGCCTTGCGCGCCCAGGCGATCTGTCACCCACTCAAAAACGGTTTTGTTGTAATAGTCCAGCCCCCGAACCAAGGAGTCATTGATCTCATAGGGCTGACCACACTGATCTAGGATACGCAGCAGTTCGGCAAATTCGGCCTTGCTTTCGTCATCTAAGAAGTCGTGCAGCTTGGGCGCCTCTGCCAACAAGGCTTGAGTTTGCGCCACTTTGGAATCCAGAATGCGCAAAGGGTTAGTTGACAATCGGCGCTGACTGTCTTCGTCCAGCTGTTCTTTAAGCGGCTGCAAATAGTCAACCAGTGCTTGACGATAAGCGGCACGGGCTTGACTGCTACCCAGGCTATTAATCTGCAGCACCAAATGCTGGCTCAACCCCCACTCGGCCCACAAACGCGCCGTCATCAGGATCAACTCGGCTTCGATTTCAGGCCCAGCAATGCCAAAGGCCTCGACACCAATCTGATGAAACTGACGATAACGACCCTTTTGTGGCCGCTCATAGCGAAACATGGGCCCCTGATACCAGAGCTTGGCGGTTTGGTTGTAGCTCAGACCATGCTCCAACACCGCACGCACACAGCTGGCCGTGCCTTCAGGGCGAAGGGTTAGGCCTTCACCATTGCGGTCATCAAAGCTGTACATCTCTTTTTCAACAATGTCAGTGACCTCACCAATGCCACGCTTAAAGAGCGAGGTGCTCTCCACAATGGGCATACGGATTTGTTGATAGCCATAGGAGGCAAACAAGTAGCCAATGTTCTGCTCTAAGATCTGCCATTGCCAGCTTTGCTCTGGCAAGACATCGTTCATGCCACGAATGGCCTTAATTATGCTCACGCGGGTTTCCTTAACATCAAAACCAAGCACTAACTCTTGGCGATCAGATTGTCCAGCTCAGCTTGCTTTTTAGCCACCTGAGCGCGAATTTTAGCCTCAAACCCGGCCACCAGATCGTCATTGTTGAGCTTGGTGCTGGGTCGGCCATCTTCATAAATCAAGTTTTTGGGCGAACCACCAGTAATGCCTAGATCGGCCTCTTTAGCCTCACCAGGGCCGTTGACGATGCAGCCGATAACTGCCACGTCCAAGGGCGTGCGTACGTCCTCTAAACGGTTTTCTAGCTCGTTCATCACCTTAATGACATCAAAATTTTGCCTTGAACAACTTGGACAAGCAATGAAGTTAATGCCGTTAGAGCGCAGCCGTAATGACTTGAGAATATCAAAGCCAACCTTAACCTCTTCTACTGGGTCGGCAGCCAATGACACCCTAATGGTGTCACCAATGCCATCCATCAGCAACATGCCAAGGCCAACGGAGGATTTGACCGTACCCGAGCGCAGGCCACCTGCTTCAGTAATGCCCAGGTGCAAAGGCTGCTCAATTAACTTGGCCAGGCCGCGATAGGCCGCCACTGCCATGAACACATCCGAGGCCTTAACACTGACTTTATAGTCTTGAAAGTCCAAACGATCCAAGTGCTCAATGTGGCGCATGGCCGATTCAACCAAAGCTTCAGGCGTTGGCTCGCCGTACTTGCGTTGCAAATCTTTTTCCAGCGAACCAGCATTGACACCAATGCGAATCGGAATGCCTTTGTCACGTGCGGCGCTGACCACGGCTCGCACTCGATCCTCACGACCTATGTTCCCAGGGTTAATGCGTAAGCAATCGACCCCTAATTCTGCGACCCGTAGAGCAATCTTATGATCAAAGTGAATATCAGCCACTAAGGGCACCTGCACCTGCTGGCGAATTAGGCCAAAGGCGTCGGCAGCTTCCATGCTGGGCACGGACACCCGTACAATGTCGGCACCGGCTGCGACAATGCGTTCGATCTGGGCCACAGTTGCGGCCACATCCTCGGTGCGGGTATTGGTCATGGACTGCACAGCAATGGGGGCGTCTCCCCCCACAGGCACAGAACCGACCCAAATCTTGCGACTCTTACGGCGAGTAATTGGATTGACAAACTGACTCATTTAAGACCTCTGACCCATCCAGATTTGGTATTGATCTGCCTGTTCACTTTGTGGGAACTCTTCAAGCAACTTCTGCCCCAGGCGTCGACTGTAAGACGGCTGACCAGCTGCATGTGCCACCTGAGCGCCAAGTAACAATGTTAAAGGAGTGTGAGTTGCAGTAGTCTTAGAGTTGAGCAGCTGATCCAGCTCAACAAAAGTAGCGACTGCCTCCTGATATCGACCTGCTAAATAATGAATCTCAGTCATGGAGTAAAAACTGGCAAACATCAAGCGGTTGAGCTCAACCGCTCGTCTAAATGACTGTAGTGCTTGCTCAGACTGCTCAAGCCTTAGCAGGATGTATGCCTGGTCTTCAAAGGCTTGCGCGCGGTCTAGATAAAACTCGTCATCAGTAACCAGTCGTATTTCACGCAGGGCCTCTTCATCTCGCCCTTGATTGTATAGCATGGCCGCGTAGCTATGGCGCACCTGGGTGCCACCACCTAGGCGCAGAGCTTTACGATACTGCTCTTCGGCGCGATTAAAATCCTGCTCTCGCTCATTGGTTAAAGCCAGACCCCAATATGCGCGCCATGAATTAGGGTTTTGTTCCAGTGCTCGACGAAAGGCATCTCGCGCCTCGGTTAGTCGATCTCTCTCAAGATGCGCATAGCCTACCTGTGCCAAATTTTGTTCAGCTCGCTCACGTTCAGGACTCACATTGGTTCCCAAGCGGGCTGCACAGCCCCACAACAGAGTTAGGGTTAACAATAGGGCCAAGCGTATTTTCATCATTGTTCTCCTCGCAAATGTGCTCTAGCAGCTGCCGTGCCACCTGATTCAACCAATTCAATAAAGCGCTCTGAGCGCCGAGTGAGGTCAACTACCTGACCCACAAGCTGCCCGCAGGCGGCATCAATGTCATCCCCCCTGGTCTTGCGCACGGTGGTGACATAGCCTGCCTGCTGGAGAATATCACGAAAACGGTGAATACGATTATTACTGGGGCGTGAATATCCAGAATTTGGGAAGGGGTTAAAGGGTATCAAGTTGATTTTGCATGGCGTATCACGCAATAGTTCAGCCAATTGATGAGCATGCTCTAGTTCATCGTTAACTTCTGACAGTAGGGTGTACTCCACTGTCAGCACTCTTTTATCGCCCAAGCCGGCCATATAGTCATTGCAAGCATCCAACACCTCAGCGATCGGCCATTTGCGATTGACCGGCACTAACTGGTCACGCAGTTGATCATTCGGGGCATGTAATGACAGAGCCAGAGCGGCATCGGTTCGGGCTTTAAGCTTACGAATCTCTGGCACCACCCCAGAAGTCGAAATGGTTACTCGACGCTTAGAGATGCCATAGGCATTGTCTTCCATCATCAAGCTTATAGCGTCCATTACAGGCTCAAAGTTCATCAGGGGCTCGCCCATGCCCATCAAAACCACATTGGTTACTCGACGCTGACGAACTTCATCCTTACCCTCAAAAGAACGCACCGCCAGCCAGACCTGAGCGATGATCTCAGCGGCACTGAGGTCACGATTAAAGCCTTGCTTACCAGTAGAACAAAAAGAACAATCCAATGCACAACCAATCTGCGAGCTAACACAGAGCGTGCCACGATCATCTTCAGGGATAAAGACGGTTTCAACTGCACTACCCCCTGGCATCTTCATCACCCATTTACGAGTGCCGTCCTGCGAGTCCTTTTGCCAGGTTACTTCCGGTAAAACAATCTCGCTAACCTCTGCCAGGCGCGCTTGCAACTTCTTGGAAATATCGGTCATCTCGGTGAAATCATGTACACCGCGCTGGTGTATCCACTTCAAGACCTGGGTGGCACGAAATGGCTTTTCACCAAGAGTCGTGAAAAAGGCTTGCATCTTATCCAGAGGCAGGCCGAGGAGATTAATTTTACTGGCTGTGGTCATGGTGTCGTCGTTTTATTTACTGGTTGAGCGCCTGCTATTTACCATGCTCGGTGAATAAAGCAAGCAAAAAGGGAGCATTGCCCCCTAACATTGTGTCATGATCGACCAACAGCAGTTGCCTAGAAGCTAGCCACTAGCCGAAGAAGAAAGAAATCTCGCGCTCAGCGCTAGTAGGCGAATCACTGCCATGAACCGCATTGGCAGGCATCTCAGAGCCAAACAAAGCTCGCACAGTTCCTGCTGCTGCCTGCTGCGGATCGGTAGCACCCAATATTTGCCGATGCCGTTCGATGGCTTGTTCACCTCTGAGCACAGACACCAATACTGGGCCACTGGCCATAAATTCAATAAGTCTTGGGTAAAATGATTTGCCTTGGTGCTCGGCATAAAAACTCTGGGCCTGCTCATGGCTAAGGCTGAGCATTTTACATTGCTCAATTTGCAACCCCGCCTCTTCAAAGCGGTGTAAAATTCGACCAATGGCCTGTTTGGCCACTGCGTCGGGCTTAATAATGGATAGTGTTCGTTCTTGAGTCATGCTATTTCTCCTTGGGCTTTAAACCATAATAGCAACTCAAGTTACAAAAGCCAGCCATCTGGTCTATTGGTAAGCCGCAGCTAAATGCCGCACTCGTTCAACCATGGCTCGTAAGCCATTGCCGCGGCTAGGGCTTAAATGACGCAATAGCTGCAACCGCTCAAACACAGATTCAATATCGAGATGAACTGCTTGCGCTGGACTAAGACCCTGATAAGCACTAACCACCAAGGCCAGCAAGCCACGCACGATGTGAGCATCACTATCGACTTCTAAAACAAGAGAGTCATGATCATGGCGTACATATAGCCAAACTTGGCTCTGACAGCCCTTAACCAACACCTCTGGTACTCGCTTGTGCTCAGCCATGGCGGGCAATTGTTTACCAAGATCAATTATGTAACGGTATTTGTCTTCCCAAGAATCAAAAAACTGCAGATCGTCTTCGATTTCGGAGATACTGGGCAAGCTTAGCTCTGTCATTAAAAAAATAATCCTGTTTCCAGTTGGGCTTCATCACTCATCATGTCACGGTTCCAGGGCGGGTCAAACACCAGTTCGACCTCGACTCGCTGAACATTGGGCACCCGTCCAACCCGCGACTTAACATCGGCCACCAACACCGGCCCCATGCCACAGGCTGGCGCAGTCAGAGTCATACTCACCCTGACCAAACCTTGTTCTTGCTGAATCTCTAGACCATAGATCAGACCCAACTCCTTAAGGTTAACAGGAATTTCAGGGTCATAAACGGTGGCAATGGCTTGCCATACCAGGTCCTCAGCAATTAAACCATCACCTGCATCCTCAAATTTAAGCTCTAAAGGCTGCTGACCGATGGCAGCTGCATCCACCCCATCAACACGCATCATGTTGCCTTGCCAGATTAGGGTATAGTTGCCACCCAAGCTTTGAGTGAGAGTTACAAATTGGTCCTTGGGAATGGTGACAGGATCACCTGAGGGCACCATGCGCGCTGGACAATCGCTCAGGGTGACTACCATTTGTCTTTGCATTAAGAACCTACGGTAAAGCTTTCGCCACAACCACAGGCGGCAGTGACATTGGGATTGTTGTATTTTAACACCTGATTAACCCCTTCCCAAGCATAATCAATCTCAGTACCCTGCATTAAAGGAACAGCATCCTTAGCCAGGGCTAATTGATGCTGCTCGTCTAGGACAAAGAGTAGATCGTCGGCTTCAGCCTGATCCAGTAAGCTCAGCTCGTGCATATAGCCGGTGCAGCCGCTTTCACGCAACCACAGCCGCACTATCGACTTATTTTCTTTGGCAAGCTTGCTAATAAAATGCCTTTTGGCTTTGTCGGTCAGCCTCAAGACGGGCAAGGGCTCAAACTGTTCAACCTGCATGGCTCACTCCAATAACATCGACTTGGCTTTGGCTAAGGCTGCCACCAGGGCATCAACCTCAGCCAGGGTATTGTAAATGGCAAAGGACGCCCGTGCAGTGCCAGGCAGTCCCAATAGCTGCATCAAAGGCTCAGCACAGTGACTCCCGGTACGAATGGCCACGCCTTGCTGATCCAGCAAAAAGCCAATATCACTTGGATGCACACCGGGCAAGGACAGACTGAGCACACTGACCTTATGCTTGGCCTGACCATGAATTTGAAAGCCACCCAAGGCCTGAACCTGCTGCGTGGCATAGGTTAGCAACTCTTGCTCATGGGCAACCAAGGCCTGCCAATCCAAACTCAGCAACCAATTGACCACCGCACCAAAGGCAACCACATCAGCAATATTGGGCGTGCCTGCCTCCAGGCGATAAGGCAGATCATTAAATTCAGTGGCCTCGAAGCTGACGCTTTTGATCATTTCACCACCTAACTGATAGGGTGGCAATAAATCCAAAGCGTTAAAACGCCCCCAGAGCACACCCAGGCCAGTGGGGCCATAGAGCTTATGGGCCGACAGGGCATAAAAATCAATGTCGGTTTGGCTGAGGGACAAAGGACCATGGGCTGCACCCTGAGCGCCGTCGACCACCACCCATGCACCCACGGCCTTAGCCGCTCTAGCCATGTCTGCAATAGGGTTGACCGTACCCAGGGCATTGGACACATGGGCAAAGCTGACAATTTTTGGCTTTTGACTCAAGGCATCGGCATAATCCTGCTGATCAAGCTCACCCAACTCATTGAGTGCCACCACCCGTAGCTGCGCGCCCTTGGCCAGACAAAGTTGCTGCCAAGGCACTAGATTGGCGTGATGCTCCAGAGCGGTAATGACAATTGTGTCGCCAGCCTTAATGCTCTGACCCAAGCCAGCAGCCAGCAGATTCATTGCCTCAGTCGTGCCCTTGGTGAAGATCACTTCGCGACGATCAGCAGCACCCAGGTAGGTCTGCAGGGCATCGCGGCAGGCTTCGAAGGCGATGGTGGCTTCATCAGCCAAGGCATGAGCACCGCGATGCACATTGCTGTGCTCATGCTGATAATAATGCATCAGTGCATCCAGCATGCATTGCGGCTTTTGTGTGCTGGCAGCGTTGTCCAGGTACACCAAAGGCTTACCATGAACTTGACGAGACAATATAGGGAACTGGCTGCGCAACTGAACTAGGTCAAAAGCCATGCTTACTCCTGCAAGGCCCAAAAGGCCTGTTTTAGATAGCTTTGCAGCCAGTTTCGCGCGGACTCATGCTTTAAGTCTGCCACAAGTTCTTGCATAAAGCCCAAACTCAGCATGGCCTGAGCCTGGTGCTTGGCCACGCCCCGACTACGCAAATAATTAAGGCTCTGATCATCAAGTTGACTGACTGTTGCACCATGGGCGCAGCGCACATCATCGGCATAGATTTCCAACTCTGGCTTGGCATCCACTTCGGCCTGAGAGGACAACAGCAGTGTCCGGGTATTCAAGGCCGCAGCGGTTTTTTGTGCGTCCTGATGAATATGAATACGGCCATTGAATACGGCACGCGCTTGATCGGCCACAAGTCCGCGAACCCGCTGATTGGTCTGACCATTGGCCTGTTCATGTTCAATACAGCTATGCAAATCAAATAAATCTTTGCCAGCAAGCAGGTACATCTGATCCAAGTTAGCTGAAGCGTGCTGGTGACGATGCAAGACATCAAAATTGATGCGCTTGAGTTGACTACCCTGAGCCAAAACCAAGCTATTGAGCTCAGCTGATTGCCCAAGTGCACAGTGCCAACCACCGATAAACAGACATTCTTGCTGTTGAGCGTACAGGGCCTGATGATCCAAACGCGCATGGTTACCCAGGCTTAACTCAAACACCTGGTTCTGCCATTGCCGCACCTCACCTAAGTGATGTTCAACTATGTGAGCAACTGCGTTGTCCCCGAGGGTGACCAACACTCGGCTTTGTACCTCTGTCATCGCCTGAGTAGCGGCAAACACCAAACGGATGGGCTGAGTGATTTGTGCGTTTGGAGCTACATCAATCCATAAACCGTCCTCAAGCATGGCATCATTAATGTTACCAAACAGATGATGCTCTGGTTTAGTCTGACCAAGCTGCTGCATAAGCGACTGCCGATGATCTGAACTAAGATCACTGAAACGGCTCAGGCTAAGCCCTTCTGGCAACTGACCCTCAACGGCTTGCAAATGACCATCTAGCCAAATCAAATCCAGACTGCCCAGTTGCGGCAAGTCCAGTCGCGCCAGAGCCTCGTCCGACAATGTGCTTGGTACACTGGGCTGCCAAGATTGCTCTAGGGCACGCAAGGGGGTGTAGCGCCAGGCCTCGGTTTTACGATTTGGCCAGCTGCTGGCAGCCAAACGACTGCGAGCCTGATCTCGCACAGGATGCAGGTAGTTATTAACCTGCTCTGATTTCGCTATCGCCTTGGTTAATAGCTCACTCATGCCGACTCCTCGGCATTAAGCCAACCATAACCCAATTTTTCCAACTCCAAGGCCAGCGAGGCATCGCCTGAGCGTACGATCTGGCCATCAGATAGAACGTGAACAAAATCAGGCTTAATATAATCCAATAGCCGCTGATAGTGAGTAATGATGACAAAGCTGCGCTCTGGCGAACGCATATCGTTGACGCCCTTGGCCACGGTTTGCAAAGCATCAATATCCAGACCAGAGTCGGTTTCGTCTAGAATGCAGAGTTTGGGTTGCAACAGCATCATTTGCAGCATTTCGTTGCGCTTTTTCTCACCACCGGAGAAGCCTTCGTTCACCCCTCGCTTTAAAAACTCTTGTGGCAGGTTAACCTGCTTGCAGGCCTGACGAGCTTGCTTCAAAAACTCTGCACTGGAAGGCGGCTCAACACCCTTGGCCTGACAGTGAGCCTCGATCGCGGTTTTCAAAAACTCAAGGTTACTGACGCCAGGAATCTCAACGGGATACTGAAAAGCCAAAAAAAGCCCGGCATGTGAGCGCTCTTCAATCTCCATAGCTAACAAATCCTTACCATCAAGGCTCGCGCTACCCGAGGTCACTTCATAGCCATCTCGACCAGAAAGCACATTACCCAGGGTACTTTTACCGGCACCATTGGGGCCCATGATGGCGTGAACCTCACCAGGCTTAACATCCAATGACAGGCCTTTCAAAATGCCCTTGTCTTCTATCTGAGCGAACAACTGATCTATTTTTAACATTTTGAAACCCTCAACCAACCGAGCCTTCAAGGCTCACTTCTAATAATTTTCCTGCTTCCACGGCAAACTCCATGGGCAGCTCTTTGAATACTTCACGACAAAAACCATTGACGATCATGGATACTGCTTTCTCGGTGTCTATGCCGCGTTGACGACACAAAAACAACTGGTCCTCACTTACCTTAGAGGTGGTGGCTTCATGCTCAATGATGGCAGAAGGGTTACGACTCTCGATATAAGGAAAGGTGTGAGCACCACAGCGATCACCAATCAGCAGGCTGTCGCATTGAGTGAAGTTGCGCGCCCCCTGAGCACCTGGATTCATACGCACCAGACCACGGTAGCTGTTTTGTGCCTTACCTGCGGAAATACCCTTGGCAATGATGGTCGACTTGGTATTCTTACCCAGGTGAATCATCTTGGTACCGGTATCGGCTTGCTGAGCGCCGCGCGCCAAGGCCACCGAATAAAATTCGCCCACCGAGTCGTCACCCTTGAGGATCACCGAGGGGTATTTCCATGTAATGGCCGAACCCGTTTCCACCTGAGTCCAAGAAATCTTGGCCCGTTGATGACAGATACCACGCTTGGTCACGAAGTTATAAATACCGCCTCTGCCGTTTTCATCGCCCGGATACCAGTTTTGCACTGTGCTGTATTTGATGCTGGCGTCGTCCATGGCCACCAATTCAACCACGGCAGCATGCAACTGGTTTTCATCTCGCATGGGTGCCGTGCAGCCCTCAAGGTAGCTGACATAACTGCCCTCTTCGGCAACAATCAATGTGCGTTCAAATTGCCCTGTGTTTAGCTCATTAATGCGAAAATAAGTCGACAGCTCCATCGGGCAGCGGGTGCCCCTGGGAATGTAAACAAAGGAGCCATCGGTGAAGACCGCTGAATTGAGGGCTGCATAGTAGTTGTCTTTTTGCGGCACCACAGAGCCTAGGTACTTTTGCACCAACTCGGGGTACTTGTGTACTGCTTCGGAGATAGGGCAGAAAATAACCCCTGCTTCGAGCAACTTTTCACGAAAGGTAGTAACCACGGACACCGAATCAAAGACCGCATCCACCGCCACACCGGCCAGCATCTGCTGCTCGTGCAAGGGAATGCCTAATTTTTTATAGGTTTCCAGCAGCTCAGGATCGACCTCATCTAAAGACTTAGGGCCGTCAGCCATGCTTTTGGGTGCTGAGTAATAAGAAATGGATTGAAAATCAATCTTAGGATAGCTGACCTGCGCCCACTCGGGCTCTTCCATCTCTAACCAGATCCGATAGGCCTTTAAGCGCCATTCCAGCAACCACTCAGGCTCATTCTTGCGCGCGGAAATGGCACGAATTACCTCTTCGTTTAGGCCGGGGGGCAGAGTCTCGGACTCAACCTGAGTGACAAAACCTGCTTCGTATTCGCGCTTTAACGCCTGTTCAATTTGCTCAGCCATAGTTACCTCATGACGCCAGTGGGGTTCTGCTGTAATAAGCCAGTCACCACCTGTTGAATATGAAAGATTGCTTTTTTGATATCGCTTGCTTGGGTATAGCGACCAACAGATAAACGCAACGAACTCTGGGCCAAGGCATCGCTCAAACCCATGGCTTTAAGCACATAAGAGGGCTTCAAGCTGAGCGAATTGCACGCAGAGCCGGTGGACACAGCTATTTGATTAAGAGCCAGCAGCAAGGTTTCGCCATCCAGGCCAGCGAAGGCCAGATTAAGATGACTGGGGGCCAGGTACTGCAGATCGCCATTGATCTGCACCGGCAGTTGTTGCAAACCCTGCCACAGCTGATCGCGCATGGCCGCCAAGTGCTCTGCTTCGTACACTGGATCAACCAAGGCCGCTGCCAGGCCCATGCCCACCAACTGATGGGTCGGCAGAGTGCCTGAGCGCATGCCACGCTCGTGACCACCACCATGCAATTGGGCCAAGGGCTGCACCAAGGCCTTAGGGTGCACCAGCAAACAGCCCACACCCTTGGGGCCGTAGAACTTGTGGGCCGACAGAGACACCAGATCAATGGGCAAATGTGCCAAGTCGATGTCCAACTTGCCCACGGCCTGAGCCGCATCCACATGCAGCGGCACTGCCTGATGATGGCAGAGCGTCAAGGCCCGCTCGATGTCTTGCACTACGCCGGTTTCATTGTTAATCCACATCAGGCTAACCAAGGCCGTTGGCTCTTTTAGCCATTCCGCCAACAGATCCAGCTGATAGCGACCACCCTGGTCCACTGGCAGGTAGCGCACCTGCACACCCTTATTGGCCAACCACTGGGCAACGTCCAAGACTGCCTTGTGCTCAACCTGACCGCAGATAAACTGCCCTTGAAAATTTCGGCGCTCAAAAACGCCCTTGAGTGCTAGGTTATTGGCCTCGGTGGCGCCAGAGGTCCAGACCACCGCGCGGCTATCAAGCTTGACCATTTCCGCCACCTGAGCACGGGCGGCCTCTACCAGCTCCTCTGCCCGCCAGCCATAAACATGACTGCGACTGGCAGGGTTGGCAAAGACACCGTCCATAGTAAGGCACTCAGCCATAACCTCAGCAACCTCAGGTTCTACCGGAGTGGTGGCAGCATAATCCAGATAGATCGGACGCATCACTTACTCTCGCTGGCAATGATCAAAGGGACAGCCTGCAACTGACGCAAGCCTATACGATGAATTTCTTGCCTGCCGATCAACTCTTGCAAGCTCACGGAGGACAAGTATTGATAGATGTGTTTATTGAGATCTTGCCAAAGGGCATGAGTGAGACAAATTTCACCATCTTGACAGTTATGCCCGCCTTCGCAGCGAGTAGCATCCATGGACTCATCCACTGCCTCGACCACCTGAGCCACACTGATCAAGACTGGCTCACGGCCCAAGCGATAGCCACCGCCAGGACCACGACTGGAGCAAACCAATTGAGCACGACGCAATTTGGCAAACAACTGCTCTAGATAGGACAGAGAAATACTTTGCCTTGCAGAAATATCTGCCAAGCTTATAGGGCCATGCTTGGAAAACAAAGCCAGATCCAACATTGCGGTCACCGCATAGCGGCCTTTAGTGGTCAGTCGCACGCGCCTTGCCTCATGTAAAACCTGAGGCAAGTATGCAATAACCTAGTGTTTTAGTCAAGAATTACTGTAAAGCAGATGGTCTCGACAATGCTCAGCCAAGATATTTGCCAACTGCGCCTGACGCAAAGGCTTAAGATAAAGGCCTATGAAGCCTGCGTTTTCAATGTCTTGCTGCTCTTCAGCCAGACTACAGGCCGTTAAGGCCAATGCAGGCACCTGCCTGTCAGGCTGACGCTGACGAATCATGGTCAGGGTCTCTAAGCCCGACAGCTTTGGCATATGCAAATCAAACAGATAGAGGTCAAAGTCGTCCTGAAGAGCCATGTCTACAGCCTGCTCACCATCTTCAGCAGCAACAAAGTGACAACCAAGATTCTTCAGCATCAACTCAAGATAAGTGCGATTCACCTCACTATCCTCTGCAATTAGGACTCGAGGATGCTTTAGCCAAAGCAACAACTTTGAAGGGTCTGGCGGCTCAGGTAACACGGTAGAAGAGGTCGATTCAACCAACTCAGGGATACTAACTGCAAAAGAGAAGCGACTACCAAGGCCAGGCGTACTGAGAACCTTAATCTCTGACCCCATCAAGCGCACTATGTCTCGAGCAATGCTTAGGCCCAAACCCGTACCTTCCTGTGCCCGGTTATAGCTACTGTTAACCTGCTCAAAGGGCTCAAACAATACCTGTAATCGCTCTTCACTAATACCAATACCTGTATCAGTGACTGAGAACTGTATGATATCACCCTGCTCTGAGGCCAACTTATCCACACTGAGTTCAATTCGACCAACCTGAGTAAACTTAATCGAATTAGTCAGCAGGTTAGCCAACACTTGCCGAAGGCGATGCTTATCCAAACATAGCCGCTCTGGCAATGAGGAATCCAGCTTCAGCTCAAGCTGGAGATTCTTTTTCTCTGCCAAGGCCCGAAAAGAAGTCATTAGTTGCGCCAACATAGCTCTAATGGCAAAGGGCTCAGAGTGTAACTCCATCTTCCCCGACTCCAATCGAGAAAAGTCTAAAATAGAGTTAACCATTTGCATCAGGTCTTCAGCAGAGCGATGCACCAGGGCTAGGGACTGTTTCTTTTTCGGCTCTTGCTCATCTCGAACCAACAACTCTGTCATCCCCAAAATACCGCTTAAAGGCGTCCTAACCTCATGACTCATGACAGCCAAAAACTTACCCTTAGCTACAGAAGCAGATTCAGCCTGAGCACAGGCTGAAGACAACTCATGATTCACCACGCGCAGATGACGAACATTGCGCAGAATAACCTCCACACAAAGAGCAATAAAAAACAAACTGGCGGCAATGGTGATATAGGCATTAGCTCTCTCAGCCGCCTCAAGAACGGATTGACTAGCCCCCACAAAGCTCAGCAAGGTAAAGGTTAACAACAAGGCATACACCAGCTTGCGACCACGACTTCCTGCCAAGGGCACTACTATCCAGGGGTAAAGTGAAATCAAGGACTGCGGCAAGCCAAAGACCAGAACTGTTGCTTGCAAAACGAAATACCCAAACAACAGCAGCAAAAACAATACCCAGCCTTTGGCCAAATATCCCTTGGTAAAAAATGAAGTATCCAGCACCAAGCTCTCCAGCAATTTTATTGATAGTTTAGATCATAAATTGATCGCTCAATTCGATCCCACTTCCTCTGTGGCAAAATAATGCAACAGCAATGCCTGTATCTGCGCCTTATTGACCGGCTTAGCCACAAACTGATCAAAGCCAGCAGCAAACACTCTCTGGCGATCATCTTCAGTAACGCAGGCGGTCAAAGCAACCAAAGGAGGACAGCTCAAACCAACCCTAAGCTTACGCGCTACCTCCAAGCCTGACATGCCAGGCATCTGCACATCCAGAACAATCAGGTCAAACTGTTGCTCTTTAGCAATTTTCAAAGCCTGCAAACCATCATCTGCACCGACAACCTCTGCACCACACTTGTTCAACAGCCTTGAAATATAAAGCATATTGACCGGATTATCCTCAGCAACCAACACTTTAAGCTGTTGCGACTGTTGATTGATAAAACGCAAATCCAAGCTCGAGGTAAATAAATCATAGGAGGCAACAGGCTCAGAAACTGACTTCTCCCTTACAGGCAGATGAAACCAGAAGGCAGCCCCCTGGCCATAGTCCGAACTCAGATTAAGCTCCGAGCCCATATGCTTTAAGATTTCCTTACAGATAACCAAGCCCAACCCTGTTCCCTGTGACAAGCTTTCGGTTGAATTGGACAACTGTTCAAAGGGGACAAACAAATGCTTCTGCTGTTCGGGCGAAATTCCAATGCCAGTATCCACAACACGAAACTCAAGCATTTCCTGTTCTGCCTTGAGGTTGGCCTGAACCCATAGTGTTACCTTACCCTCAGGGGTGAACTTGATAGCATTAGAAAGTAAATTTGCCAATATTTGTCGCAGACGATGCCGATCTTCATTAAGAAACACAGGGCAATTTGCCGCCAACTGTAGCTCAAACTCAAGCCCCTTATTCTTGGCTAATAACTCAAAGCTATCAAAGACCTGACGAATCAAAGGACGCAATTCAAATTGCTCAGGGTGCAACTGTAGCCTACCGGCCTCGATACGAGAAAAGTCCAGCACCGAATTAACAATATTCATCAACGAATCTGCCGATTGGCGAATCAACAAGGCTTGCTGGCGTTGGTCTGCAGACAAAGAATCATCCAACAGCCAGTCGCTCATCCCTACTATGCCACTTAAAGGCGTTCGAATTTCGTGGCTCATTACCGCTAGGAACCGACTCTTAGCAACCACAGCCTCTTCGGCCTTGGCCTTGGCATGCTCAAGCCAATGGTTATACTCACGCAACTGTGCCAAGCTTTTAATGACAAGTTCCGAGATTGCAATCACCATCACATAGGTCATGGTGACTGCAATTAGAGCATTGACCGCCTCACGATCAAAAACTTCTGGTGTTAACAATCTTGACAAAGTAAAACTACCCAGAGTTAGGAGCACGGGATACAACAGCCTTCGACCATGGGTTGGTACAAAGACCAACACTAACCAGGGGTAGAGCGACAACAAAGATGTTGGCAGATCAAAAAAGTACACCAGGGCACGAAAAACAAAAAAAACCAATACCAATAATACGGCCAGATACCAAGAGCCCGAACGACGGCTGGCACTAAACAGCTGAATTCCCAAGCTGACCTCCAAGGAAAACAATTAGTAAAAAAATGTTACAGTCCAATGTTTCATTTTAGCTGACATCTGCTTAGTTAAAAGCCCGAACGCCTATTCTATCAGCATTAGAAACAACAACCATTGTTCACCTGAGCTTCATACAAAATACACATGCTTGTCATTTAGTGCCCACAAAATAAGCAGACATCTTTTGAGAAACCAGTATGAAACAACAACAGATCCGCACACTATGGGTATCCGACACCCATCTTGGCAACAAAAACGCCCAAGCCGAAGCCCTGATGGACTTCTTACAACAGCATGAGTGCGAGACCCTTTATTTAGTAGGCGACATTCTCGACCTTTGGAAAATGAGTAAAAAAGGACATTGGCCAAAAAGCCATCAGCAGGTATTAAGCCTAATCATGGACAAGGCCAAGGACTGTACTACTCGTTACATCCCTGGCAATCACGATCCCTTTTTCCGTCAATTGGATCAGCAATGCTTAGGCGACATAAAAATCCACAAAGAATACATTCATCAGCTAGCCAATGGCAAGCAACTCCTGGTAACACATGGCGACTGCTTTGATGAACAGATCAGCAAGCACCCATGGCTGTTTATCATCGGTGATCTAAGTTACAACCTTGCGGTCAATCTCAACCGCCACATCAATCAACTGGGGCGGGCACTGGGATTTAGCTACTGGTCTTTGCCTAGCTTTTTGAAACGCAGGAGCAAAAAAGCACATCAGTACATTGAGCAATTTGAACGACTTGCCATCGCTCGAGCCAAAGAACTTAACCTAGACGGCATCGTATGCGGCCATATTCATCAAGCTAAGTTAATGGAGGTGGAGGGCATCATATACGCCAATGATGGCGACTGGCTAGAGGGTTGCCATGCCCTAGTCGAACACATGGACGGCAGCCTAGCCATTGTGCACTGGGCAAGCAGCAAAAAACGCCAGTCTAAACGCTTGGTCCAGCTACTACCCAGCAACAACTAACAATGGCAGCAAGCAAGACATAGAGTTTAGCTAGGCTTCTCGAACGGTTAAAGCTAGTCCGATTCAGATTGCTTGGACTCTGGCTTATTCTTAGGCTCTGATTTCTGGCTGGACTGGACATCCATCAAGGACGAAAAAGAAGCCTGATCTAGCTTACTGCAGGGCAGCTCAACATCCGCATCCAGAGACTGCAGTGCTTTGCAAAGCAATTCCATGCGCTCATCCGTAGCATGCATGTGCTCTAGCAAAGCTTTAATAGCCAGAGCAGTTGGATCGGGCATGTCTGCCACTGCATAAGCATCAAAGCCAAATTGCTTGGCTATATGTTCCTTGGCATTATTTTGCGTCCTGTCTACCTGCTTGATGATCCTCCCAGGAACCCCAACCACGGTAGCGCCTGCAGGAACGGCCTTGGTCACCACCGCATTACTGCCAATGCGCGCCCCCTCACCCACAGTGAAAGGCCCCAGCACCTTAGCACCAGCACCACAGATCACACCCCGCTCTAAAGTTGGGTGGCGCTTACCCTTCTGCCAACTGGTACCACCCAGAGTCACACCATGATAAAGAGTACAGTCATCGCCAATCTCGGCGGTTTCACCTATCACCACGCCCATGCCATGATCAATAAAAAATCGTCGGCCAATTTTCGCACCAGGGTGTATTTCGACACCGGTTAGAAAGCGACTAACACTTGAGATCAAACGCGCCAACAACTTTAAACGCCAGCACCATAGACGATGTGCCAGCCGATGCAATAACAGAGCATGCAGACCGGGATAATTCAGCAACACCTCAAGCCAGTTTCTCGCTGCTGGATCACGGTGAAAAACCGACTCGACGTCTTCTTTAATTCGCGCCAACCAAGTCATTTTTGGCCCCTGGTCATCTTCGACCCTTAATGGTTTTATCTGTTTCGGTTAAAATACCACGCATGATATTGATTTCATTGGCTTCTGGCTTGGCGCGCATCAAGAACCGCCTTAGCCTGGTCACCAGATGTTTAGGGTTATTGGGATCCAAGAAGCCTATTTCAACCAACTGCCGCTGCCAATGATCAAAAAAACTTTGCAACTGCTTGGCACTAGCCAATTCATCTATTGGCACCAGATCACCAGCCGAAGCCTCAGCCTGAACACCGCTTTGATTCAACAGCGCCTGCCTGCGGCAAGCCCACGCAAGCAACTGCGCAGCTGCCGCCACATTTAATGAGCTGTACTCTGGATTAGCAGGAATGTGCACATGATAATGACAAAGCGCCAGCTCCTCATTGGTTAAACCACTAGCCTCACGCCCTAAAAGCACCGCCACCTGGCCACCTTGACTCATCACCTCAGCTCCGAAAGCGTCAGGATCTAGCATGGGCCAGGGCAAAGAACGGCTACGGGCACTGGCACCCACCACCAGCTGACAATCGGCAATGGCCTGTTCAAGGGTGTCAAAACGCTCTATGTTATCCAGAATATCAATTGCACCACTGGCCATGGCATAGGCTTGTTCGTCCAGCTGACAAAGAGGGTTAACCAAAGACAAGCGCGTCAACCCCATGGTTTTCATCGCCCTGGCGCAGGCACCAACATTACCAGAATGGGTTGTTTCCACCATCACAAAACGAATATGTGCCAATTGCTGCACAAGCCCCCCTTACCCTCAAGTAAAAAAAAAACTATAATTTGCACAGTTTATAAACCGCTGTTTAACATTATTGGGGTCCCATGCAACCGACCATTACTATAGCACTGCGCGCTGCGCGAGTGATTTCTGAATCCATGACTTTTTTACAGCGCGAGCTGCAGGCCGATAAGGATAACCCAAGCGCCATGCAACAGCGAGTCACGCGCAGCATCGACGACTGCCTTGACCGCGCCAGTCAAATTCTCAGCAAGGCTTATCCTGACCAACAGATTATTACCGATGACCTTGACTGCCCCGCAGAGCAGGAAAACTTTTGGCAGATTGGCGGCTTCAGTGGCCTCAATGATTTTTTACGTGGTGGCCACCAGCTCTCCTTTACTATTGCCCAATATCAAAAAGGCAGACTGGAACATTGTTTAATCAGCTTCCCTAATCTTGAACAGTACTTTTCTGCTAGCCGCAGCCGTGGCGCTCAAATGAACGATGGTCGTTTGCGTTGCCGCTTTACAGAAAAACTTAGCGAACTCCGCCTTGCAATCAGCAGTTCTGAGCTGGCTGACTGGCTAGCCAGTCAGCCAGAGCTCAACTACAGCAGTTACGATAATCCAATTTTGATGCACTGCCAGGTTGCCGCCGGGATTTTCGATGCCAGCCTGAGCCAAGCCATATCAATCTTAAACCAAGACAGCATCAACCTACTGCTTCAGGAATCAGGCGCCATCACTGGGCAGGCCAACGGCCACCCACTGACCCAAAAAGGCAAACAGAGCATACTGTCTGCTCATCCTAAAACCTTTAAGCAACTGGTCATCCTACAACAACAGGGTTAAGAGCCGAATTTTAAGCTCATTGTGCTTTAATGCCGATGAGCTTAAAAAATCCGCTAAGCTACTGATCTATAATCATTTTCCAAAGAAATAGGTTGACAGCCACAATTAAATCATTAGTATACGCGCTTGTGTTGAGGCTATGTAGCTCAGTTGGTTAGAGCACAGCACTCATAATGCTGGGGTCACAGGTTCAAATCCCGTCATAGCCACCACACAGTTGGGCTGTCGCCAAGCGGTAAGGCAGCGGGTTTTGATCCCGCCATTCCCAGGTTCGAATCCTGGCAGCCCAGCCAACCTTTATTACTTTCTTTTTGGGCTGTCGCCAAGCGGTAAGGCAGCGGGTTTTGATCCCGCCATTCCCAGGTTCGAATCCTGGCAGCCCAGCCAATTTGTTCTATACTTTGGTCATGAAATTATTAATCATTTCCTTGGCCCTATTCTTTGTTTCTGCCCTGGCCCAAAATCACCTTGTGATTTTGATGTATCATCATGTCGACAATGGCACCCCACCTACCACCAGCATTCAACCTGAACAGTTTGAAGCCCATCTCAATGCTCTTGATGACCTTGAACTGCAGGTAGTTGACCTGGTTGACGCCCTTGAGTTATTGGACCGTCAGCAAAAACTACCCACTGGGGCTGTAGCCCTGACCTTCGATGATGCATGGCAGAGCGTTTATCATAACGCTCATCCCATTTTACAGGACCGAGGCTTGCCCTATAGTATTTTTGTACCCACCCAAGCAAGCAACCAAGAACGCCCACTTTCTTTGACCTGGGATCAAATGCGCTCACTTGATCAACAAGGCGTACGCATCCTAAATCATAGCCATGACCACAGCTCTCTGAGCCAGCTAAGCATTGATGAAGCCATTGCCAATATTGAATTAGCACAACAACACCTAGAGTCTGAACTTGGCAAAGAGCTACCAAAAATTCTAGCCTACCCCTATGGTGACTACAGTCTAGCCTTGGCTGATGCACTAAATGAAAGGGGTTATTGGGCTTTAGGTCAACACTCAGGCGCCTTTGGCCCACCCATGAACTGGCAAAGCATTCCTCGCTACCCACTTGATGGCATCTATGCCAATCTACATAGCGCCAAAATAAAGATGGCCAGCAAACCCTTGCCTCTAGCACAAGAAAATCGTATCGACCCTGTAACGGAGGCAAGCCCACCCAGACTAGAACTAAAGCTAAGCAGAAGCCTAGCCAATAACAACAGTCTCAACTGCTTCTGGCGTAATCAAGCAATGGAAATTGAATGGCTAGATCAACTAACTTTTGCCACCCAAGCCAGCGAGCCCTTCACTGGCAGATCAAGATATAACTGCACCATTAGTCATGGCAACGAAGTTTATTGGTTCAGTCAACCCTGGATTGTTCACTAGGAGTCAACAAGGGCATCAAGTTGTCCAACAGATCAAATTGGTTGGATCTAATCATTTGCTGCACCTCATCCACATAGTCCTGCCCACGAGCAGAATAAGATAATAAGCCTTGAGCTAGGCGCAGCCCAGTGATTTGCCCTTCCTCCATTCGCTGCTCATACCGCACCTGACGCAGTGAACGATAAGCATGATGGCGATTTAAATTCAGCATGTAATCCGCAACCGACTCTTGTGGACTAGCAAATACCTTAACCTCATAGCTTGCGCCACTTGGTCTACCCAAGGGAACAATCCCGCAACCCGAGGAAAAGCACCATTGACCAAATAAATTATTGCCCTGTGTTGCAAAGCGTGATGTCCCCCAGCCACTCTCATTAGCCGCCTGAGCCAAGGCCAAAGAAGGAGGAATCATGTCGACATGTTGCAACAGCAATGACAGATCAAATTGCTCACCAGGTACTCGGTACTGCTGTCGCAAAAAATACAACCAATCTTGATCTTCATCATCAGGAGAGTCAGCCACCTCAATTATTCGTAATCGCTTTTGCTGCAATCTTATATTTTCGGCCAAAATCATTGGCAACATAAAGTCAACAAAAGCCTGCTTGCGCTCGTCAACACCTAGTTCAGAAAAATCAGGAATAGGCTGCTCAACCCTAGGGTCTCTTTTGGCATCGGCTTGAGCCAAATCGACATCCTCCACCAGGGGCTTTACAGGGCTAGCCAACTCCCACTGATCAACCAAGGTTGCGTGGTCAGGCTGGTCCACAACTAAAGAAAATAAATAAGCAATTGCTGCCATTAAAAGATAACAACACAGCAAAAGAAAACTGAAGCGAAAAGGCTCGGACATTTTGGGCATCTATTAGTAATTGTTAATGCTTTTTAGGCAAAAAGCCTTGTCGACGCAAGCCAAAGACCAACAAAACGCTAACCAACCCACAAAAAAACCACCAGCTCACTGACCCTGTTTCCGGCTGCTGGTGCTTAAGTGCGGCGCGTACATCTAACCGAGTATCAACATAATAATCTTGACCAAGAGTAACCGAACTAGACAACATTTGCTGTTCATCAGTAGCCGCCAACACAACCCTGGCCGGTCCTTGAGCGGCAAAACGTACAGAAACCTTAATTTGTAGCCTATCAAAATCCATTTGTTGTAGCTGGGCAACAGAACAACGCATGGCATTTGCAGCCAGCTTTAAGCAAGCCTCCTGAGGCACGCCCTCCATTTTCAGCTCACCACCTGTAACCTGTAAATGTATTTGGTCTTTACCCGCCTGCTCTAGCCCAGCTACATCCACAGCAGCCCTAACCTGAACCCAACGACCAACCTGGGGCATGGCATCACTCATGGCCATCACAAAGTAATCTGAGCGACGAACCAAACCCCAGCCCATGTCTGCCAGTGTGGCCATGGACAACCACAGAGATGAGCCACTAACGAAATATGGACCCATGGTTTCTGCTGGTGCTTGCGAATTAATACTGGTGGAAAAGTGCGACAACGAAGAGCCACGGCGCAATTCTCTAGGAGCATGCATACGCACCCTATCAATGCCAGTAATGTCCTGTGATACCGATCTTGCATGCTCTCCGGCCCAAAAAACCTGCTCCGATGTTGCAGCCGCTTGGCGTTGTGCCGCCGTCATCTGCGACAATGACAGCCCCCTCACATCAGACAAATTAAGCATATAATGGTCAACCAAACCTCGGGCAACCTGGCCAGTGCTTACGTCCATCATGGTCGTAAATCCAAGACCGTGCGCAATTTCATGAACGGCAGTATTGTAAAGTGCAAAGGTGCCAGGAGGAGAGCTCATGGCATCCACCCCATAGTACCAGCTTGCACCAGGCATACAGCCATAATCAATGCGACTATTAAATCTGACATTAATATCGGCAACCGCCGGCATCAGGTCTCTGCCCGCCAACTGATTAGCCAAGGCAATGGGGTACCAAGCACCCTGATGAGGAGCTCCAACAAAGTCTGAAATCACCTGTGCCGGCCCTGCACTGCCAAGAACAGCACCACCAGAAGAGCAGAGTAAATCTGCAAAGCGAACATTGATCACGATAGGCTCAGTAATTATAAGATGATCAGCCCAAAACTTTGCAGCCGCTGACATTACGTCAATTCGCTGTTGCCCCAAGGGCTGGCCATCGTGCACCAAAGGCTGGCCATCTGCTGCCAAAAAACCTTCAGCCAGCACCAGCTTGATACGCCCTCCATCACCAACAATATCAAGGGTATTAGCTTGGGTCAGGCTAGCAAGTAACGAAAACAGCACCAATCCTGCTCTGCTAAAACTCATCAAAATACCATTCCCCATCTATATCTCGTACAACCAGTACCGATTGACCCAGTTCACGCAAGTCAATCACCTTGCCCTGCGGCAACTCCAAAACATGCTCATCAGATGGTTTAGCGGTAAAGCGAGCCACAAACACCGCTAATTGCTCCGCGAAGCCCTCACCAGTCGCTTCGGATTGAACCCTCAGACGCGGCCCTATCATCTGATTTAAAGCCAAGGCCGGCTCTGGAAAGTGATCTGCAGCCATGGCTAAAGTGCTTGCATCAGAGCCCCCTACCGGCCCTCCAGCAACAGATAACTGTTGCTCAACAACAGGTTGTTGCACAGCTAAAATAGGCCGAGAGGCAGACCACAACAACAGCAGTGCCGTGGCAATTGAAAATAATAGCAACAGGTTGCGCATCATTACTCCTGTGTCTTTCAAAAACAGTCTAGCCTGCTTATTGCAGATCTAGCCAGTGTCAGATACAAGCAAAGTGCATAGCGCCAAAATCCCGACTCACCACCCGGCCATAGACTGACAAGCGAATGACGCCACATCGACCAAAATAAGCTAGCAAAGGCCTTGAAACTGGTTATTTACTGGCCTTAGACATATAATCCAGCGATTAAATTTTCAGACAATAGACGCCCAACCCATGACCAAAAAATTATTCATCAAAACCCATGGCTGTCAGATGAATGAGTATGACTCTGATCGCATCAAAGACCTGCTGCACGAAAGCCACGCTATGGAACTGACGGATAACGAAAATGAAGCCGATGTCATTCTACTTAACACCTGCTCGATTCGAGAAAAAGCACAGGAAAAGGTATTTCATCAGCTCGGGCGCTGGAAAAAGTTAAAGCAAGCCAAACCTGATCTCAAAATTGGTGTAGGTGGTTGCGTCGCCAGTCAGGAAGGCGAAAACATTAGTAAACGCGCCCCCTTTGTTGACCTCATTTTTGGCCCACAGAGCCTACATCGAGTTCCCAGCATGCTTGATGCCAGCTCAGAGCAAAGCAAGATTGCCGTAGTGGACGTAACCTTCCCTGAAATTGAAAAGTTCGACCATTTACCTGCGCCAAGCAGTAATGGTGTGTCAGCCTTTGTCTCTATTATGGAAGGCTGTTCCAAGTACTGTACCTTCTGTGTAGTACCCTACACCAGGGGTGAAGAAGTAAGCAGGCCCTATGCGGACGTATTAGCCGAGGTTGTGCACCTTGCCAAACAAGGTGTGCGTGAGATCAACTTCCTAGGCCAGAACGTAAATGCCTACCAAGGCCTCAAGGCCGAGGGTGATTTTGCCGATCTTGCTGAACTCATTACCGTCTGTGCTCAAGTAGAAGGTATTGACCGCATTCGTTTCACCACCTCTCATCCGGTTGAGTTTTCCGATAGTCTGGTGGATGTCTATAAAGATGTACCTGAACTGGTTAGCCATTTGCATTTACCAGTGCAAAGTGGCTCAGACAATATCCTTAAGGCCATGAAACGTGGCCATAATCGTCAAGAATACATTGATAAAATGCAGCGGATCCGAGCAAACAGACCAGCCATAAGTTTTTCTAGCGATTTCATCATTGGCTTTCCTGGCGAAACAGAACAAGACTTCTTGGACACCATGAACCTGATTGCCGAGATTGGCTTTGACCATTCCTTCAGCTTTATTTATAGCCCAAGACCAGGCACCCCTGCAGCACAACTGACTGACGAAACCGAAGAAGCAATAAAAAAGCAGCGCTTGGCACTGCTTCAACAACGCATCCTGCAGCAGGCTGCGCGCATTAGCGAACAAATGATTGGCAGCATCCAAATTGTGCTGGTCAGTGGTCGCAGCAGCAAAGACCCTGGCGACCTGTCCGGCCGGACCGAAAATAATCGTGAGACCTACTTCCATTGCTTAGATGACAACCTGATCGGCAAGTTTGTCCAAGTACGTATAACTCAGGCCTTTCCTAACGCTCTTCGCGGGGAACTCATCAATCCTGAACTAGCCTATTAACAGAGTGTAAGTATTTTGAATACCGATTTTTCCCTTAACTTTGCATTACAGCCCAATCACCCCAGAAGACTGGCCAACCTATGCGGTCTGGCCAATGATCATTTACAACTTATTGGTCAACGATTGGATGTACGGATATTTAACCGAGGCAATGAATTTGAACTCATAGGCGAGCAGGATCAATGCCAGGCTGCACAGCTATTACTTGAGGAGCTGTACCAACAGACCAAAGACCACGAGATCTTAGCTGATGACGTACACCTTGCTCTTAGCAGCCACATCGCCCAACAGGCCATGACTCAGGTCGAACCACACCAAGATAAACTCTATGTGGTCAACACCCCTAAAGCACTAATCCGCCCCAGAAGCCCAAATCAAAAAGCCTATGTACACCAGGTGATGACCAATGATATCAATTTTGGTATTGGCCCTGCTGGTACGGGTAAAACCTTTTTGGCGGTGGCCTGTGCTGTCCAAGCCTTAACCAAGGATGAGGTCAAACGCATCATTCTGGTCAGGCCTGCGGTTGAAGCAGGAGAAAAGCTGGGCTTCCTACCGGGTGATCTAAGTCAAAAAGTCGATCCCTACTTGCGACCTCTCTTCGATGCGTTATACGAGATGCTGGGCTTTGAAAAGGTCGACCGGATGATTGAACGCAACATCATTGAGATCGCTCCTTTGGCTTACATGCGTGGCCGCACTCTAAGCCATGCTTTTGTTATCCTTGACGAAAGCCAGAACACCACCCGCGAGCAAATGAAAATGTTCCTCACTCGCATCGGTTTTGGCTCCACGGCAGTGATTACCGGAGACCCAACTCAGATTGACCTCCCCCGAGGCCAAGCTTCTGGCCTTAAGCACGCCCTAGATATCCTTCAGCCTGTGCCGGGTCTTAGCTTCAGCTTCTTCCAATCCAAGGATGTGGTTCGCCACCCCTTAGTACAACGCATTGTGGATGCCTACGAACAGCATGAGTCCAACCATGAATCTTGATCTGCTGATCGATACCGACTTCACCCCCTTACCCAGCAAACAGCAACTGCAACAATGGGCGCAACTCATCCCAGGTGACCATCAACAGCTGGAGTGCTGTGTTCGAATCGTTGACAGCATCGAAATTCGCCAGCTCAACAAAGACTTTCGTGGCAAAGATTATGCCACCAATGTCTTATCCTTCCCTTTTGAATACCCTCCTGGTTTTCCTGAAGTAGAACAAAATCTCCTAGGAGACCTAGCTATCTGCCCTGAGGTGGTGTGGCAAGAAGCAGAGCAACAAGGGAAAAAATATTTCGATCATTGGGCTCATATGCTAGTACATGGTTTACTGCATCTGTTAGGCTATGACCACCAAACCGATGACGAAGCCGAAGAAATGGAAACCCTTGAGCAACAATTGCTTGCTAAAATCCATATCGCTAACCCCTACCAAGACCAAGGATTATGAACGACGACAAGTCTGGCCAATTAAGCAGCCGTAAAAGTTGGCTTAGTAAGGTGGGTGACCTATTTGGCACGCAACCACCTAGCAACCAAAGCGAACTGGTAGAATTAATTAAAGCCGCAGCCGAGCAAGAGTTAGTTTCTGTAGAAACTCTAGCCATCATTGAAGGTGCCATAGAAGTTACCGACTTGCACGTTCGAGACATCATGATTCCTCGCAACCAGATGATTTGCTTAACACCACAACAACGCATTGAGGATATGTTGCCAATCATCATAGACAGCGCTCACTCTCGATACCCTATGCTCAACGACGCTGGGGACAAAGTGATTGGTGTATTGCTCGCTAAAGACTTACTGGCATTGCTGCACTCGACAGGTTTCAACCTTAATCATGCCAATCAAGAATTGCATAGCCTGTTGCGCCAACCTTACTTTGTTCCTGAGAGCAAAAGACTTAACCCGCTGTTAAAAGATTTTCGCAATAACCGCAACCATCTAGCAGTGGTCATTGATGAGTATGGCGGTATCGCTGGCCTAGCCACTATTGAAGATGTACTGGAAGAAATCGTTGGTGACATCGAAGATGAGCATGACGAAGAAGAGGTTTCAAACATACGTGAACAAGAAAATGGCCAATGGCTAGTGCGGGCACTGACACCAATCGACGAGTTTAACAACCAAATTGGCAGTGACTTTTCTGACGAAGAGTTTGATACCGTTGGCGGCATTGTCTTACATAGTTTTGGCCGCATGCCACGTAAGCAAGAACAGGTAGTGATCAAGGGTCTTAAATTCGAAATTGCCCAGGCTGACAACAGGCGGTTGCACCTCCTGAAAGTCAGTGCCCTTGATGCCTAGAACACCAGAATTCTTCACAACTGATTAATTTTTGCTGACAAGCCTATTCAATTGCGACATTATTAAATCAAATACATTTGCAAACTTGTTTGGAGCTGCTCATGAGCAGGCAAAATAGCAAACTTAACTCGTCACAGTCCTTAGTGATTAAGTCTGCTCAAGTGCCCTTTACCAGCCTAGTGGTTAAAGAATTAAACCCCAACCACTGGGCTAAGCAACTGGCTGAACTCTATCAATCCAATCCTGAACTATTCAAGCATGCCGCTTTTTGTTTAGACAGCAGTCAATTCAAGCTGACTGATATTCAGCTCGAACAACTGATTGACCTAATGCGTGAACAAAACCTAAATGTGTTTGCTTGGCGTAGCGTACAAACCGAACTACAGGATGTGGCTCATCGCCTTGGCCTAAGCCTACTGACTCCAGTTGCTGTTAAATCTGAGCAAGCGGGCAAACGCCAAGCATCGTCACCGAGCAGTGAGGTGTTAACCAACCTCAGATCTGGCCAGCAGCATTATGCTCGTAACAGCAGTTTAGTCATTCTTGGCAATGTTAATGATGGCGCTGAAGTCATGGCCGATGGTGACATTCATATTCACGGCCAACTGCGAGGCAGAGCCATGGCAGGCGTTCAAGGCAATTCGCAGGCAAAAATTATTTGCCATGGCTTGACTCAAGCAGAGTTGATTGCCATTAATGGGATCTATATGCTGAACGAACAATTCCAAGAATTACAGGGTCCACAGTTGATCCAGCTTGAAAACGAACAGCTCGTATTTAAAACTTTTTAGAAGGAAGACAACCTTGGCTAAGATTATTGTAGTCACCTCTGGCAAGGGTGGCGTTGGCAAAACAACCACTAGTGCAGCCTTCAGCATGGGCCTAGCCATGCGTGGCTATAAAACCGTTGTTATTGACTTTGATATAGGTTTGCGCAACCTTGATATCGTCATGGATTGTGAGCGTCGCGTTGTCTATGACTTCGTTAATGTGATTCAAGGTGATGCTAACCTTAGGCAAGCATTGATTAAGGATAAACGCTGTGAAAACTTGTTTATTCTTGCTGCGTCCCAAACCAAAGAAAAAGAAGCCTTAACTCTTGAAGGCGTGGGCGCAGTTTTAAATGAGCTTAGCCAAGACTTTGACTTTATTATCTGTGACTCTCCTGCTGGTATTGAACAAGGGGCCTTCACCGCCATGTATTATGCCGATGAAGCCATCATTGTTACCAACCCAGAGGTGTCATCGGTACGTGACTCGGATCGCATGCTGGGCATATTACAAAGCAAGAGCCAACGCGCCCAAGAAGGGCTTGACTCTGTAAAAGAGAACCTCCTCATTACCCGTTATGACCCAGATCGAGTGGCTAAGGGCGAAATGATGAGCATTGAAGATGTGGAAGACATTTTGGGCGTCAAAAATATCGGTGTCATTCCTGAGTCTGAATCAGTACTTAAGGCTTCTAACCAGGGCCATCCTGTCATCATGGATAAAAACAGTGATGCAGGCATGGCCTATGATGACATGATCGCTCGCTTCTTAGGTGAAACTAGGCCTTTACGCTTTATTGAGCGCAAAGGGCTACTGAAGCGCATTTTCAGCTAACTGGGTGGGAGCATGAAAAAATTGTTTAACTTTTTCAAAAATGAGCAAGAGAAGAACCCTGCGAATGTTGCCAAAGAGCGACTAAAGGTAATTGTCGCCCATGAGCGCCGCCAACGGAATCAGCCTGACTACCTACAAGACTTACAACGTGATCTGATGCTGGTTATTCAAAAGTATGTAGAGATAGAAGCGGATAACGTTCAGGTGCAATTGGATTCAGAGGGCAATTACTCAGTTCTCGAACTCAATGTCACCCTGCCCAACTAAGGAGTGCTCACCAAGACTAAAAGTGAGCCAACAAAAAGAGCAGATAAAAGCCTGCTCTTTTAGTCATCTCTGCTGATATTGAATTAATGATTATCTAAAAACTTCTCAGCGTCGAGAGCGGCCATACATCCACTGCCAGCAGAGGTAATGGCTTGGCGATATACCTTATCCATCACATCCCCAGCAGCAAAAACACCAGGAACACTGGCGGCAGTTGCATTACCTGTTAATCCAGACTGCACGCGAATGTAGCCGTCATTCATCTCTAACTGCTCTTGGAACAACTGAGTATTGGGGCTATGGCCAATAGCAATAAATACGCCATCAAGCTTAAGCTCAGACAAAGTACCTGACTGATTGTTCTTGATGCGTATCCCAGTGACACCCATTTCATCTCCCAACACCTCGTCAAGTTCGCTAAACCAGTGGATTTCAACCTTACCCTCAGCTGCTTTAGCCTGAAGCTTATCGGCCAATATCTTCTCACTACGAAATGCATCGCGACGATGAATAACATGCACCTTAGAGGCAATATTTGCTAGGTATAGAGCCTCTTCAACGGCTGTATTACCGCCACCAACAACACAAACTTCTTTGTTGCGATAAAAAAAGCCGTCACAGGTAGCACAAGCGGACACACCCTTGCCCATAAAGGCTGTCTCACTGGGTAGCCCTAGATACTTGGCACTAGCACCAGTGGCAATGATCAAGGCATCACAGCTGTATTGCCCCTGATCACCTGTTAGAACAAAGGGACGCATACTGAGATCTGCCTTATTGATATGATCAAAAATAATTTCAGTGTCAAAGCGCAAAGCGTGCTCGCGCATTCTTTCCATCAGGGCGGGGCCCTGTAAGCCTTCAGGATCACCAGGCCAGTTATCCACATCCGTAGTAGTGGTTAACTGCCCCCCCATTTGCATGCCAGTAACCATAACTGGAGCGAGGTTAGCTCGGGCCGCATAAACAGCAGCGGTATAGCCCGCAGGGCCTGAGCCTAAAATCAATAATTTACAATGCTTAACATCGGCCATTTCATACCTCATTGGTTATAGTGAAAACTGTATTTAGTTTGGGAGCAAAAAATCGAATCACAATGATTGTTTAGGGCATCATAATAACATTTTTAGCAAACCAATACCGCATGCTAGGCCCCAGAGCCACCAACGACCCTGTTGCAGCCGTGCATAGAGCCGCCCTGGTTGCAAGGCGGCTTCTGAAGCTAGCAAATAAAGATGCTGAACAATGGGCAGCATGGGCCGTTGCGGGAGTTGTAAAAACCGATACAGAGGCCAAGCAGCCATGGCCATTATAACACGTCGCAAACGCCATGCATGAGCCAACCGACCTTGCTGCAGCAGCATTATCAACAACAAGCCCGGCACAGAAAAAAAACTATAAGACATCAATGGGAAAAGCAAATACCAACACCATTGATCCAATAGCAGCAGTGCTTTGGGGCCCTTGTCCAGCATTACACCCTTGAACAACTTCCCCTCTAGCACCAAAACCAAGCGCCCGACAGGCCCCATAGCAGAATAGAGCAAGGCAGAGTGCATCAACCATAACCAAATTGGCCAAGGGCTTAGCCAGGCATACAGCACGGCATAGATTAACCATAGAGCCGAGATTGCAAAGGCAAGTTGCAGCCCACTAGGCAAGTACGACAGTGGGGACAACCAAGGAGCCAGCCAAGGCACATCTGGCCAGCCTCTTTGCTTGGCTATGGCTTGCAAGAACAACACAGTTAGTAATACGGCCAGCATCATCGGGCTAGACTCCTTGGTTCCTAATCCGCAGCAGCCTATAATAGCGCCTTATCCTGAGGAATAGCAGCATGCAAACACCTAGCTACTGGCCATTACTTAACCAGCATCGTCGACAACAGGTCCAATTTGCTCTCGAAGAAGACCTTGGCCCTGGTGATGTCACGGCACAATTACTGGACACCAAGCAGAAGATTAAGGCCCTACTGATCAGCAGAGAGCCTGGGCTACTCTGTGGTAAGGACTGGGTTGATGAGGTGTTTGTGCAACTGGCAGGCCAGCAGGTCAACATCAACTGGTTAGTAGAAGAAGGAGGAGCTGTTAGCGAGGATCAAGTCTTGGCTGAAATTTCAGGGCCTGCCCCCCTAGTTCTAAGCGCCGAGCGTACTGCACTGAATTTTTTACAAAGCCTGATGGGCACAGCAAAAACTGTAAGTCACTACCTAAAGCAACTACCAGATGGTTATCTATTGCTGGACACCCGTAAAACCATTCCCGGCATGCGCTTAGCGCAAAAATATGCCGTCTGGTTGGCGGGCGGTAGCAACCATCGCCTAGCGCTGTACGATCAGTTCCTAATCAAAGAAAACCACATTGCCGCTGCCGGAAGCCTTGAGCGAGCGGTTGTTACCGCCAGAAGTCAGCAACCCGACTTGAAAATTGAGGTAGAGGTAGAAACTCTGGAACAACTGGATCAAGCCATTGCATTAGACTGTGACTACATAATGTTGGACAACTTTAGTACAGAGATGCTGCAAGCCGCTTGGCAACGCAACTTTCGGGCAGGCCAATTGGAAATTTCTGGCGGCTATAGCCTAGAAGACTTGGCCGCCCTTCCTAAGCCAAACAACTTAGTTCGACTTAGTATCGGGGCGCTAACCAAGCATCTGCAGGCCCATGATTTATCATTGCGCATCATACCCAGCACAAGCTAGTCACCAGGCTACCACCAGATCATCTGCTTGCAAGTTCAACCGAGCCGCCTCTACAGGCAGTTCGGCCACCAAAAATCCTGGCTGAACCTGAACCACCCTAGCACTAACCTTGGTGTCGGTTAGACTGACCATGGTGTCCTGTTGACGACTAAAGCTATGACTGGTGCGGTATACGGCCAGCAAGTCTCCTGGGCGAATGCCTGAGGCTACGGGCTGAGAGACTCTGATTATCGACCCATCAACCGCACTGATACTGGCCATATAGGGCTGACAAGCCAGAATTTGCTCCATATCTTGGGCAATCTGGGCATGCAGACTGTCGACCTCGCGCCCATAGGGTGTTGTTAAAAAAGCCGGTGTTAAAAAGCCTGTTTGCCGAAAGCGATCCCAAGTCCAATCTGCTTCAAGCTGATAATAATGCTGAAAAACCAGTGCTCCACTGTAACTGTCGTGCAGCATTACCCTAAGATTGTACTGCCTCGCCCGGTCAGCCCCTGAGAGCCCTAAATGACTGGCAAAACGCTCGGTTCTACTGCTTGGGCCAACTTGATTACCTGCTCCAAGGGCTTCTACCACGCCACTAAGTACGTACTGACTTTGCATGGCCTGCGCTGCATGCTGCAAACGATTATTGAGTCGATGGCGATCATCAAAATGAACAGGGGCGGTCTCAGGGCTGTCGTAAATAAGGGTGTGACTGGCATCCAGTGCATAAATACTAGAAGAACCTTGCCAGCGCCGCACCAAATCTTGAGCCACCGCAATGCCAATCTGACCAAGCTGGCCAAGATTGGCACCTGCTGCATCCTGTAAATAAAAGCCGGTAACGGCCAAACTCTTTTGATAGGGGTTACCCTGACCAAGAGCACAGCTACTTAATCCCTCTGCCCATGCACGGATACGTACCTGATACCGGCCCTGTTGATGACTCTCATTTAACAGCTCAACCTGAGATAGATTGGCATGACCAGACATACGGACAAACTCACTGTTAATCACGCCATTATGACTCTCACTCACTGCCTGGACACGGGCGCCAGCCATAACCGCGGCCTGCCCCATGGCATCACGTATGGCTCGCATTCGAGCTGATTCAAGGTCTTGATAATGAACATCAGCCTGCCCCTCAGCCTCGACCCATTGCGCCATCACGGGCAAGGTCACAACAAGCATCATCAAACATATTAACTTTGACACAGCAAACCTCTCATTCAATGAAATACAGGCCAGATTGCTCAATGGCCACACCAGCACCTGAGCGAGTCCTTGGTGCGCTTAGGTTTTCAGCGTTATAAATGGCCTCATAACGGCAACTGGTGTTCATCCGACCATCTAGCCCCACAGCTAAACAGTTGCGAAAGCCTTCATCCAGCACTAGCTCAACCACGGTCTCATATACCCCATGCTCCATTCGATTTTGCGCCACCACTCTGGCACCCATAATGGTGGCATCTAAATAAGCTCGTAAACGATCGTCTTCGGCCGCTAAGTTTTGAATACTGGAATTACCTGATAAACGAGTTCCATAGACTCGCTCCGCTAATGCCCTGTAAGCATCAAGAGTAGATGCTCTTCTGGCTAGTAAATCCCTCTGTGCCGCAGAAATATGGGCATTGGCCTGTGCTGGAGCACCATAACCGACGGCGCGAAATACGCTTGGTGCTAAGGGCGGCAATTTGGCATTGAGCTCAGCCAGCTCTTGCTCGATGGCCTGACGCTGGCGAGTCTCTTTTCCGCCACCGAACAAACCACAGGCCGACAATAACAGCACAATAGCCACTAGGCTTAAGCATAGTCTCATAACAACACTCCAAATACTGTCTATCACTGAGTATCGGCCAGTCGTGATTGAAGTTGAGAGATTTTTCACAAAAGCAGCCACAAAGGCTTGGCTTAGCAAAATATCACTTGCGGCCTAACTGACAAAGGACTAAATAATAATTATAAATCTAATAACAGTGGTCCAGATGCGTTCAATTTTTGCCCTTATTTTGCTGTGCTGCAGTGCCCTTACCCAGGCATTCACGAGCCAATCGGCACAGCAAGCGCATTCTTTAACCCAGTCACCAAGGCAACAGGCCTATTTATACAACCCAGCCATTCTTGGCCTGTCGCCAAACTTCGCATACCGTTCCAGCTGGCAGGCATCTTTCGGCTATAAAGATTTTGGTTTGATGAACGAACGCTTTGCTGAGTTCCGCGAGGATGGCTTATATGACTTCTTATACCTACTTAACTACACAGGAGAAGAGCTCCAAGAGCCATTTGCCCAAAGTATTTCCGCACTTTTTGCCGTGCAAGACGGCACCATTGATCGCCTTGCTAAAGATCTTACAGAGCTAATTAATCAATATGAGATCGCTGATGGCCTTAATCTAGAAACTATATTACAACTTCTGGATGATGACGACTTCGATGCACTCCTAGAAGAGCTTAGTGACCTGATCACAGACATTAATGTGAACACTCAATCGGGCTTACTGGCCTTACTTCAAGAATTTGAACGCATGAACTACGCCACCGCAGGTGCAATAGAGCGACTACCCTTGATTCAAGACATACCCTTTGAGCTGCAACAGCATAATTCTATTAGCTGGGCCGCAGAACAGGGGCAATGGTCCTGGCAACAAAGCTCGCAAAGCTATGGCATGATGCGCTTTCAAAAAAGTGACTTCGATTCGGTGAAAACACTGTTCGCTGACTACTATGCGCTCAACGGTTTTATCTTTGAACTGGCTGAATTAGGCAGCCGTGCAGACAAGCACACCAGTGATGCCCAGCAATCGGTGCATCAGGCCAATCTAGCACTCAAAGAGGACCCCAATTGCTCCTCTGCTCAGTGCAAAGAACTGACCGACCAAGCAGTCACTGACCTTTGGGAGCTGTTCGTGCAGCTCGGGGTTGATCTGGACAATCCAAATCAATTAGGACTAATCAGCGACATCGATAAAATTTGGCGCGAACTCTGTGACTACAGTTCGGTGGATCAGGGCGGTTTTCTCGATAAGTGTCAGTTCGACATTGACGCCCTAGAATCCAGTCTACCTGGCCGAGGTCCTGATCACATCACTGGCCTAGCACTGTTAGTGCATCACAGCCAAAGCCTAGGCTACTCAAGAGCCTGGCAAGGCAACAACCCTAATCTACATTTTGGCGCCACGGCCAAACTAGATGCTCACCTAATGTTCAATCATACCGTTTATAGCCTAGAAAAACTGCCGGAAGAACTCATCCCACAGTCACGCCTATTGCTAAGGCCCAATCTTGATCTAGGCGTTATTTGGCAAGCTTATCGACAATCGGATGCCGAACTAAGATTTGGTTTGACCGCGATTAACGCCATTCCTTGGCGTCTAAACAGCGCCCCCAGCAAAGCCTTTGCCAGTGAGTTTTGGCTGTTGCCCCGAGTCGAGGCCGGAGCATATGCTCAGCGGGGCCCTTGGCAGGCTCATTTGCAATCAGAATTGTATCAGCGCCGCCCACACTCAGAGCTACCCAGCCAACAATGGATCAAAACAGGCCTACTTTGGCAGCACGCCAATGGCGAACTTAACCTTGGCACCAACCTTGCCTACAATCTAGCCGATGACCAACCCGCAAGGCTCGGTCTGATCATAGGCAACCAAGGCACCCAGAGCGACCTAAGCCTCAATCTATATGGCCAACTAAGCAGCCAATGGAGCAGAGACCTAGGTGGTCAAATTAACTGGAATCGTAAATTCTGATGCAAATATATTTAGTAGGGGGGGCGGTTCGTGACCGCCTACTTGGCCGACCCGTGGTTGACCATGATTATCTGGTGGTTGGCGCCACACCAGAGCAAATGCTAGCCTCTGGCTTTCGCCAGGTTGGCCGCGATTTTCCTGTATTCCTCCATCCAGAGACGCAAGAAGAATACGCCCTAGCACGTAAAGAAAAAAAGCTCGACCAAGGTCATCATGGCTTCATCTGTGACTTTGGCCCAGAGGTAACACTTGAACAGGACCTGATTCGCAGAGACCTAAGCATCAATGCCATGGCCCTCAATCAAGATGGCGAGCTTTTTGATCCCTATCATGGACAAGCGGATTTGCAGCAGCGCTGGCTTAGGCCTGTGTCTAATGCTTTTTGTGAAGACCCCCTGCGGCTAATTCGCCTTGCTAGGTTGCATGCCCAACTTTGGCAATTTGACTTCAAGATTCACGACCAGTCCTGGCAAGCCATGACGCAGATTGTTAACAGCCGTGAGCTATTAACCCTGAGCGCAGAACGAATACTACAAGAATGTTTAAAAGCCATGAACAGTGAAAAGCCCTGGTTGTTTTGGCAAGCTCTGCATCAGTGCGGAGCACTTGCTCAGCTTCTGCCGCTGGCAAAGTTCAGTAGCAGGCTAACCAGCCTACCTCAAGGCTGGAGCCAACTGAACCACGCACAAAGACTTTGCTGGCAGTTCTGGCAACTACACCCTCATATACAGGCCAAAGAGCTGCAACTTCAGGCCAAAAACCTACGTTTCGATAAATCCAGCCAAACCTTTTTGCTGGACCTAGCCAACCACCACAATGACTTAAATAATTATCAGCAGCTCTCTGGGTTACAGCGTTGGCAGCTACTCAGTGGTTTGGACATTGAGCGACAGCCCGAGCGACTTAAACAATTACAGGTGCTCAATGAATTAACCCTCGAGAATCAAGAGCTGTTGAATTGGCATCTCAAGCAACTTGAGCAGGTGCAAGCCAAAGAGCTTAGCCAACAGGGGTTCAAGGGCAAACAACTAGGCCTGGAAATGGCGAGGCGTAAAACAGCCATCTTATCAAAACAAGCCTAATCTTTAGCCTTGTTTTGATACCCCCATGGAGACATTAATTCCTGGTCTAATCCAAGCTGAGACAGAATACGTGCCACAACAAAGTCAACCAGGTCTTGCATGCTCTGTGGCTGATGATAAAAGCCAGGCGCCGCAGGCAGAATAATGGCACCCATCTGGGTCAAACTTAACATATTTTGCAAGTGAATCTGATTAAAAGGGGTCTCTCTAGGAACTAAAATCAATCGACCTCTTTCTTTAAGAACCACATCAGCAGCACGCTCAATTAGATTGTTGCTAGCCCCCGTAGCCACAGCTGAAAGCGCCCCAGTTGAACAGGGGCAAATAACCATTTGTTTGGCAGCACTTGAGCCAGATGCCATCGGACTTGTCCAGTCTTGCAAAGCATAGAGTCTTATTTTTCCTGGCAAATGACCAAAGGATTGCTGCATAAATGCCTGCTGCGCAGATAATTTTCCAGGCAAGGCGTGCTCGGTTTCAACATTGAATACCATGAGAGCCGCTTGAGAAATGCAGCAATCAACCTCGATACCCTGCAACAAAAGTTGCTCAATCAGTCGCCATGCGTACTGTGCGCCACTTGCGCCGGTAATGGCTAAGGAAATCTTCATAAACTCACTCAAAAAATACTTGATTGCTAGGCAATAGCAATGCACTATGTTGGCCTAATGGACGTATAAAAAACATACAGGCAGTAGATAAGGTCTAAACTGGGTCTTTACAGCGAACATTATCATTTCTTGCGCTTGGCGTTCGCACTTCCACTGTCACTGCTATACTACTAAAAGTTCAAACAGGATCATAACGTGTCAGTAGCTCAAGTAAACATCGATTTAGAGTGGAGCCTTGATCGCTTTGAAAAGCGCGAATCCGCTCGGACCTTTGTTAAGCAATTTGAAGGATTGCTTTGCGTTTACTCCCCTACTGTTGAACAGATTTACAGCAACTACAGCATGGACTTCCCTCTGCGTGAGAATGCCAAAATGGTAGTTCTGCCCAACCCCTTTGCCTTTCACGACACCTTCAATTCGGTTGATAGCTCTTGTGTTGTAGACACTGGACTCTATATTATTCCTGGCGCCATGGTTGGCAAACCAGGGCTATATCTCACGCCTGCAAATCAAAGGAACTCGGCAAAGGTGAACCCCTTGCCCTTGCGTCAAGCCATTGCCAAGATGCTGGCCAGCCAAGAAAGTAATGATCCATTTCTTCCCTTACTGATGAAGGGCGACTTACGAGAGTTTAAAGCAGAGCATCCATGCCTCCACCTTCACCGCCTAAAAGTTAAACAGCTAACTCGACTGTCAATTTTTCAACAGAAAGATATTCAAAGATCCATCATTGATAAACTCAGAGTATTAGCCAATCGTGTCACCGCCAAACAAAGTACGGTTTAATCTATGTCAACCAGTGCCGAATCTGCTCGCCAATGGCTGCAAAATACTCAACCCAATGATCAACTTTTGGCTGAGACCATCGGTAAACTTGAGCTGCGCATTGCGCAACATGCCGATCAACAACAAAAAATCGCAGGAAGCCTGGCTGCCCTTGATGTGTTAGAGCAGGAGCAGCTTGATAGACAGCTTAAAATAGCGAGTGACAGTCAAGCATCTCAACATAGCCAACCATTAAACCTAGACCTTGGTGAACTTGGCCAACCCAGCCATGATTTACAAGCCCCACCCCTTGACGAGCAAGAAAAGAAACAGCGTTTCGTGCAATTAAAGCAACAATTTGGGCAGCTCTAAACCAAAGGCTAGCGTTAAAATTTGACTGGATTGATCCGATTTCGACCTTGCTGCTTTGCTTTATACAAAGCTTTGTCCAGCTTCGCCATGACCTCCTCAAGACTGTATTCCTTGGCTGCCACACTTCCCCAGCCTCCCGACACAGTAATGTTAAAGGGCTGCTGCAAGTCATTAAAAAAGTAGGTTTGCTGGACCAACTGACGTAACCGTTCTACGACCCTAAGCACCGCCTGCGTATCACAATCAGGTAAAATTATTAAAAATTCCTCTCCCCCCATACGACCCAAATAATCAAAGGGCCGTAAACAAGAGCGCGCTATGGCGCAAAAGTGCACCAAGGTTCTGTCACCAGTGGCATGTCCGTGGCTATCATTGATGGCCTTAAAGTGGTCAAGGTCCAACAACACCACGCCTAGTGGTTTTTCCTGCCTGCATGAGCGGGCCAACTGAGCATCAAAGGCCTGAGTCATGCCTCGACGATTGCGAACCTGAGTCAAGGGGTCCTCATAGGCTAAACGCTCGATCTCCTCCGTTTGCAGCACCAGTTCTACGGCAGCAGCTAAAATCGCACTGTAGTGCTCAATAAAATCAGTCGCACTGTGTTGATCAAAGCGATGATCAGCACTAGCAAATAACCTTAGGTATCCAAAGATCTGCTTTTGTTTACGTAGTGGTAGATGCATACCAGATGCGTAACGAGAAAGCGCCAGCTCATGTGCTGCCAGCACATGCAATGACTGTAATGAAGCAGGTAGGCTTGGCAGAAAATGCAAACAGGCACGATAACGATCTAGGGTTCCTAGTTGGCGCAACAGAGAATTTTGTATCCGTCTGTTAGGGTCAAAGAATGCAAGCTCCACAGCACAAAAGCCCATCCGATTTGGCAGGGTGACAAACAGCATATCAAACAGCCCCTGCCAATGGCGGCAAGCAAGGGTATCCAACTCTAGCTGCTGAAATTGTCGCCAGATTTGCTCGTTTTGTCTGGCTGTGGCATACAGATACTCGATGTCCATGCTAGGCCCATTTTTTGCAATTCAGTATAGACCAAAGATTTGATTTCAACCTGCGGATGAAAGATTAAATAAAAATCGCTATAGTGGCCGCTCTATTCTGGAGGTTGTATGCGTTCGTTACCTAAGTCCTACTGGCTGCTAAGCCTAATAGCTCTTGTCCTTGTTATTTATGGCCTTAGTAAATGGTTGACCAGTGAAAGTTCGGATAAACCAAGGTTGGCGGCTGCCCATCAAGTACAAAGCCATAGCCTACAACTGGACAACGGCCTGCGTGTCACCCTTAATCACAGCAGCACTAACCATGGCGCCATACATTGGCACCAAGCTCAGCTTAATACGTCAGACAGCCTAGAATGGTTACCATTTAAGCAAGCTGCCATCGCCCTTGGCGGCGAGCTATTGCTATGGCCAGGTAATCATAATCAGGCTCTAAGCCTAACCTTCAGCCAAGGGCAAACCGCAGGAGCTCTAGAATTGATCAGTGACCTAATTGATCAACAGCCTAATATATTTCCAAGCCGCAATCACCTTGTAATCGTCAGCGAGCTAGACATTGATCAACAACTTGAGATGTTGCCGAACAGTCTTATGCGCTTATCAGCAAGGGAAAGCCAAACTCAACCCATGTCCGCTGCAAGCAATAACCACCTTGACTTGTTTGTACACCTGCCCATTCATTTAGATGCACATGAGCAGGCCTTTGTCTGGTGGTGGCTAAAGCGACCAGAGCAACCCAGCAACTCTTGGATAAATAATCAAAGCCTGTACTGGTCAACTGAACAACAATGGCACCTACAATGGCGTTGGCAACGCTCCGGCAAGGCAGTTGCGGACTTATTACAGTCCCTAGTCAATCTCGAGAGCCACTTGGACCTTGCGTTAGCCGAGTATCAACATCAGCAGAGTCTTTGCCTGCAACATAAGCAGGCACATCATGCATTACATCAAGCTATGCTGATCAGTGGAACTCAGCAACCTTGGCGTACCGAACTGTGCCAAATACCTCAGAAGCAAAGCTTAGAGCGCAAACTAGCTCAACTGCAGCCAGAACGAATACAAATTCAAAGCTTCATGCCGGTCGATCAACAATTACCTGTGCTTAGCGCTCAGGACTTTAGCCCTTTCAATGCTGGGCTGAGCGATGAAGCACCAGTCCTCAGCCAACGATCCAGCAACCTGCTACGAGTTCAACCACAGCTCACTGATCAACAAGCCAATTATCGACTGTGGTTTAGTCAAAATGAATTTGCGACCAATGATTTTGGCAGCCTATATCTTGGTTGGCCAATCAATAACCTTGATGAGCAGCAGACTGCATGGTGGCTAGTACAGATACTCAATCACCAAGCCATTGAACTACGACAACAATTTGGCCTAAGTGGTTTAGGCATGAGATCTGAGCTAGTACATGGACATCTGAGTATTTTACTAGAAGGGCCAAGCGAAGCACTGCTCCTAGCTCAACAGTTACTGCATGACTTCTTATTTAGTGACCTGCCCAGCCATGAGCTCAATAAGCTCACCCAAAGCCAGCCACTTAGCAGCGAACAATGGCTTGCTCTTGAACGCCAACAGCCCAGGCAGAGCAACAAACCAGAGTCAGCTCAATGGCGTAACAACTATCAAGCGTTTCTGCGCACTAACCCGATGAAACAGCTTTGGTTTGCCGACCTCCAATCAGAGCAGGTCAAGCAGGCCGCAAGCATCTGGCTACAAGAACAGCAAGTTCAGCAGCCCAAGCATAGCTTCCCCCTTCACCAAGACCTTAAACGCTCTTGGTTTTATAGCGAGAGCCAACCAACCAATAGTCTTAGCTTTTGGCAATTCAGTGACAGCATCGAACAGCAAAGCAATAGGCAGTTATTGTTTCAACTGATGCAAAAAGAAATGCAAAATCAATGGCGGCAACAGGGACTGGAGATCAAAGTAAGGGGCATTGCAACAGACAATAGTTCAGGCATTGTGTTAACGGGAGACGCCACTCACCTGCTTGAGGCAAGAATGAATCGCTTTATAGAAAACTATTGGCAACAGCTACAGGACATGCCCAGCAGACAATACAATAATTTACAACAGGGCCAAGCCTTGCGCTTATTACACCAACCTTGGTCAAATGAGTTAAGAGCAGAACAGTTTTGGCATAGCCTGCTCTTGAATGACCCCCACTTCCTGCGTCACATTAAGCGCTCTGAGCAAATGACACTGGTAAGTAAAGACAGTTTAGTTCGCCATCTTGGCAGCCTTAGAAGAGTAGAAAACACAGGACTTTGGCTGCATCAGGGCACAACCAACTTAGAGCAGCATCGTGGCAACAGAAGTCGTCCTGATCGGATTGAAGACCTATTTAACTAACTCTGACTGACCTTGGAAGCATAATCACCAGCGAGTCCTGCTCGCTGATTATCTGACCTTCCAATTTAGACAACAATTGCCCCACCAGCGCCAATGACAGCCCAATGTCTTTTTGCTGCGGCTGCAACTCTGCATGACGAAATAAGGTGTAGCAAAGGGCTTGTCGCAATTCTTTTTCACTTAGGCGTTCCTGAGTGTGCAACTCTATGCGCACCACCTCGCCAAGCTCCGAGTGAATAAAAGTTAAGCACTGCATCTTTGCAGGCTTACCTGCACACATGGCCGCCAAATAACCCATCACTCCCTTGATCAAAAGTTGAGCCCATGAGACAGGCCAACAAACAGAAAGCTGATCTTCAAGAAAACTTACCTGAATGTGATCTTCAGAAAGAAGCCTGCTGCTTTCTGGATGATCTTGCCAAAGGCTTACCAGGTCCACCCATTCTGCAGGTTCATCTTGCTGAGTAAAATTAGCAAGGGTTGCTATTTGCCCAGAGATGTCATGCCAATAGTTAAGGTAGTCCATGGCGGCTTGATGATGTCTTGGCAATAAAGAACCTAAACCTTGAAGCAGCCGGTTCAGGTCTTGGCTATGCCATAATAATAGCTGTTGGCGTTCTAAGCGGTCTTTTTCTGCTTGCTTACTCAGCCATGTGGCGCGGCGCTGGTCAAACTGCATCCGCTCAACCCTAAGCAAGGCTTGATCTTTGGCCAAGCTAGCCTCTTCAATGCGCTGACGCAAATGATACTGCTGGCGCCAAATGGCATGCACCAGCCCCAACTGCAGCACCACCAAGCTCAGCAAGGTTAAATAGGCAGACTGTTCATCTAATAGCCAGTCTGGCCTGGGAAGTTCAGGGAAAAAGCGCCAAACAACCAAAGCCAGCATTACTAGGTTGAGTGGTATCCATAGATCCAAACGATGCATACTTTATTCCTTAGGTTTTATCTGCAGTGTAGCAGATACAAAAAAGCCCAGCCGAAGCTGGGCAAAGATATGCGACTCACAGGGGAACTGTAAACTGGTTACACCAGTAGCAGACCAATCTGCTAATTTCAGTATAGGCCTTAAACATGATTAAGGCCTTATTCAGCTTAGATTGTTTCTGACTATTGGATACATTTTAATAATACCACGTTCTAAAGCTGCTTAGCAGCAATCTGCTGCCGCCAATACTGCGGCCCTGTCTGGTGCACTGATTGACCTTCGACATCCACCGCCACGGTTACCGGCATGTCTTGCACTTGAAACTCATAGATGGCTTCCATCCCCAGATCTTCAAAGGCCACCACCTTAGCCGACTTAATGGCCTTGGCCACCAAATAGGCCGAACCACCCACCGCCATCAGGTAACATGCTCGGTGCTTTTTAATGGCCTCAATGGCTACCGGGCCACGCTCAGCCTTACCCACCATGCCCAGCAGGCCCGTGGCCGCCAAGACTTGATCGGTAAACTTGTCCATGCGCGTGGCCGTGGTCGGGCCTGCAGGGCCAACGGCCTCACCGGCAATGGGGTCAACCGGGCCAACGTAATAAATCATTTTGTTGCGCAAATCGACCGGCAAGGTCTGGCCAGCATTGAGCATGTCAACCATGCGCTTATGGGCGGCATCCCGACCCGTCATCAGGGTGCCGTTGAGCAGTAGGGTTTCACCCGGCTTGAAGCTAGCCACTTCTTCAGCCGTTAGGCTATCCAGATTCACTCGTCTTGCCTTGTCGCCCGCCGACCAGCTGATTTCCGGCCAGTCTTCTAATCTAGGTACAGGCAGCTTGGCAGGGCCACTGCCATCCAGATAAAAATGCACATGGCGCGTGGCGGCGCAGTTAGGAATAATGGCCACCGGCTTGTTAGCCGCGTGTGTGGGGTAGTCCTTAACCTTAACGTCCAACACCGTGGTCAAGCCGCCCAGACCCTGGGCACCAATACCAAGGGCATTGATCTTATCAAACAGCTCCAAGCGTAGCTGCTCGGCGCGATTGCTGGCCCCCTTGGCTTGTAGTTGTTGGATGTCAATCGACTCCATTAAGGACTCTTTGGCCAGCAGCATGGCTTTTTCTGCCGTGCCGCCAATACCAATACCCAGCATGCCAGGAGGGCACCAGCCAGCACCCATCTCAGGCACCACCTTCATCACCCAATCGACTACCGAATCCGAGGGATTAAGCATGGCAAACTTGGCCTTGGCCTCACTGCCACCGCCCTTAGCGGCGACATCAAACTCAATGCCATCGCCAGGCACTAGCTGCACATGAATGATGGCGGGGGTGTTGTCGCCGGTATTTTTGCGAGCGCCGTCTGGATCGGCCAATATTGAGGCGCGCAAGCAGTTATCCGGGTGCTGATAGGCGCGGCGTACGCCCTCATTAACCATGTCTTCAAAGCTCATGTCGGCCTGCCACTGCACATTCATACCCAGTTTGACCATGATGGTGACAATGCCCGTGTCCTGACAGATCGGGCGATGACCCATGGCGCACATGCGCGAGTTAATCAGAATCTGGGCAATGGAATCCTTGGCGGCCTGACTTTCCTCGCGCTCATAGGCTGCCGCCATGGCGTCAATAAAGTCCTTAGGGTGATAGTAAGAAATGTACTGCAGGGCATCAAAAACCGAATCAATGACGTCTTGTTGTTTAATCAGTGCCATAGTTATCTCTGCTGTGTTGGGGTTTAGGCATCCTAAGTCTAATGATTCTGCTTGTTTTTGCACCTCTTTCGCCAATAGGGTACATTTTTAATTAAAATGCTCGGCTTATGGCTTGAACCTCTTACTCGCTATCTGTTTTTTCGCTAAGATGAGAGCAATCGCACAAAACGAATCTTAAACCGCAAGGATTATAAAACTATGCGCTTAAAACCAACCCTAGCCATGTTAGTAGCCATGCTATTGATTCTGGCCCAAGCAGACGAGCTGGAGCTGATCGAGCCTCCTGTTGGCGTAGACGTGGCCGCACTTAGGTCGCAGTCTACCAACGATATGCAGTTTTATAATGACCTTGCTGTTAGCTTTTTTCGCCAAGGCGACCACCAACAGGCCAGACGATTACTGGAGCTGGCCTTACAATCTGACCCCATTAGCCAACAAACGTTCAGCAACCTACAGCAATTGTATCAATTTCTGGGAGCCGTCAGTTATGCTCAAACACAGTCTGACTCATTAGTCACAAGACCAGCATTAACCACCATTGCTGAAATGAAAAGCCACGTACTGCTATCCGGCACTGAGGTGGATGCTCATGAAATTGAAGCAGAGATAGAGTCAACTGAGGTTGCTATTGACCCTGATTTTCAGGAAATTATGAGCAAACTTAACCAATACTTTCAACGTTGGACTGCAGGAGATGCCGACAGTTTCATTAGTTTTTACTGCCGCAGCTTTGAACAACATGATCGAGCCAATTGGGAAGACGGTCGCCGCGCTCGTATTTTTCCTGAGCGCAACATTCAACTAGGCATAGACCAATTACAGGCTCAGTGGATCGGCAGCCAGATGGAAGTCCGCTTTAACCAGAGATTCGACTCGATAAACTATCGTGATCACACCGAAAAGCGCCTATTGTGGCAACAAGAAGACAACCGCTGGTGTATTATTGCTGACGATGAAATACGAGTATTGAGCCGCGGATGATCAGATCAAAATTTGCCCAAGCACTTTGCTTGCCTCTCGCCCTTGGGCTGTACAGTTCTCCACTGGTCGCTCAGACCCTCTTCCTGTCTGGCAGTGGTCAACTACCTGAAATAGAACAGCCGCTACGCCCCAGCGCCAAAGATGAAAGCGCCGCCAGTATCGCGCAAGCCATTACTACTGAGCCTAGAGTGGTCAAAGGCCAATGGCGGGCGCAGTTTCAGTCGGGCCAAGGGCAGCTTAGAAGTCAAGCCAACAACCAGGGCAGCAGCGGCCAAGGTAGTACAGAGATCAACCCTAATCGCTGGCGACAACAGATGCAGCGCAGTGGCAGTCTCCTCGAGGTCGCTCAAGACAAGGCCGCGGTACTGAATCTACGGCCAGCCTTTGATCATGGGCGTTTGTTTTTAAGCGATTACTTTTTTCGCTTAGGCGGCAGCTCATTAGCAGCTGAGCTCAATCCTAGCCAGCTGATGGCCATGGGAGAACTTAGCGCCCTGTATCGTCAGCCCACGGACGATCAACAACAATTGCCAGATCATTTCTTGCGAGTTGAAGGCAACTATGCAGAGATCATGGTTGCTGACTTACAAAACGCTCAGCTTAGACTGTATCAACGTGACAGCAATGGCGAGCACCAACTGATACGCCATTATTTTACTGCCTACGGTCTTAGCGGCTGGGAGAAGTGGATTGAAGGCGATAACAAAACACCTGTTGGCCTTTACTTCACCCAATGGCCCATTCCAGGTTCTAGCTTACCAGACCTCTATGGCTATGGTGCCCTGCCCCTAAACTACCCTAATGTATGGGATGAACAACTCCAAAGAACAGGGCATGGTATCTGGTTACACGGCACCGACCCCATTGCCGGCCTAAGACTCAGGGAAACCACAAACGGCTGCCTGGCAGTTAGCAACGAAGACATGGCTGAAATCATTTATTTGCTTAACACGCGGTCGACGCCAATTCTGATGCTTGAAGACACCAGCTCAGCTCTGGAGGCAGATTTCACCGATCAACTGGAACAGGCTTTTGATCAATGGTTAGCAAGCAGCCCTGAGCAAAGGCAAAAGTTTTACCGTATCGACCCTGATATCACACACAGAGTCCAGGATGCACAACAAATTCGCATCAGTAATCAGCTAATGGTTGCATGGGAGGATGCTGGTTATCAGGTTGCATTGGTTAATTACACCGATTTGCGCGATGGACGCCACTGGCGTCAGTACTGGCGCTATGATCGTGATCTAGGCTGGGTAATTTTCTTTGAAGGCAGAGTGGTAGCCCACTTTAGCTAGATAGAATAAACATCTCACATTTGATGGTAAAAAAATTCATGAGCTCAATTTTCAGGTCTATACTGCAAGGGACTTTCAAAATACTACTGAGGTTGTGATGACTGAAAAATACCGCTTAGTAACCAGGAGTGACTTCGACGGACTGGTCTGTGCTGCCTTACTCAAAGAGCTTGATATCATTGATGACATTTTATTTGTCCATCCCAAAGATATGCAGGACGGAAAAATTGAAGTAACGCCACGTGACATAACCACCAATCTACCTTACACCGAAGGAGCTTATCTCGCATTCGATCACCATCAGAGCGAGACAGTACGAACCGGGCCTCAGCCAAATCATATTATTGATCCTGATGCTCCTTCTGCTGCCCGAGTCGTCTATAATTACTTTGGCAGCAATGGCCGCTTAAGTAATTTCAGCCAAGAATTGATGCAGGCGGTCGACAAGAGCGACTCAGCCCAGTTTAGTCGTGAAGAAGTCCTAAACCCCGAAGGCTGGGTGTTATTGAATTTCTTGATGGATGCCCGCACCGGCCTGGGCCGCTTCCGAGATTTTCGAATATCAAACTACCAGTTAATGATGCAACTCATTGATGCCTGCCGCAAACTGGATATCGATGAAATTCTACAGCTACCAGATGTCCAAGAGCGGATCAATCTTTACCGAGAACATGAAACCAAGGCCTTTGAGCAACTCATCCGTTGCAGCCAAACCTTCAACAATGTGGTGTTGGTAAACCTGCAACAAGAAGAGACGATTTGGCCAACCAACAGGTTTATGATCTATGCCCTATTCCCACAGTGCAATATCTCCATACATAGGCTCTGGGGCCTGCAGAAACAGAACACTGTATTTGCCCTTGGCAAGTCTATTTTGGACCGCAGCAGTACGGCCAAAATTGGCGAAATCTGTCTAAGCTATGGCGGTGGTGGCCATGATGCTGCAGGCACTTGCCAGATTGCCAATGAGCAGGCAGATAACATTCAAGAACGCTTGATCCAGCTTGTTAAAGACATCTAAAAAACCAGCCTTCGGGCTGGTTGTATGCTCAAACCAGGAAGCTTAGAACGCCTTAGTGACCCACCACAAATCGCTCAACATAGCTAACAAGAATTTTACGAATGTCTTCCATGCCGCCTTCAAGAGCACGATCAATTTCTTTAATGGTAATGACACCCTTTGCCTTGCCCGCCGCAGGATTCACCACTAAGGATAAACAGGCGTAGCCCATCTTGGCTTCACGAGCCAACACCGCCTCTGGCATGCCTGTCATGCCCACGATGTCACAGCCATCACGCTCCATGCGGGCAATCTCTGCTGCCGTCTCCAACCTTGGGCCCTGAGTGGCACCGTAAACACCACCATTAACGACTGGTACTTTAACGGCTTTGGCCGCAACCAATAGCTGGGAGCGTAGAACCTCAGTGTAAGGATAACTAAAATCCACATGCACAACAGGGCTGTCCACACCATCATAGAAGGTAGACTCACGGCCATGGGTATAATCAATAATTTGGTCAGGGATGCACAGTGCTCTGGTTGGCATGGAGCGGTTGATACCACCCACGGCATTGACCGAAATGATGTCACGAGCACCAATGTGGCGCAAAGCCCAAATATTGGCGCGATAATTCACCTGATGAGGCGGAATTCGATGTGGGTGTCCATGGCGAGCTAAAAAGAAAATTCGACTGTCACCAAAAACACCTTCTAACACCGAGCCAGATGGAGAGCCATAGGGCGTTTGAATATCATGGGCATCGCGGATACGCAGTCCGGGCAGGCGGGTCAGGCCAGTGCCACCAATAATCGCCAAAGTATCAGACATAGGGGTGCTCCTTAACAGCAACGACCAAGAAAACCGTCTTGGTGCTTTGTGATCAATTTGTCATCTAGTATGGACTATAGTAACTAAATTCAAACCCTGACTAAAACATTTAGATGCTTAGAACTCATTTTTATTGCTTGCCCTTCCTGACGCTTATATTAGCTCTTATGTTAGCCTCTGCCCAGACAATATGGCCATCTGGCAAAGCAATCGAACTGCTGGCACCCAAGGGGATCATTCATCAAACGGATTGGCCATTTTTAGGCATTTCCATTGACACCAGTTTGGTGACGGGCGGCTATTGGTGGCAAGAATCTGCCGTGGGCGAGGCCGTACAGCCCGCCTTATTGAGGCTTGATGATGCTAACTTACGCCAAGCCTTAGCAGCCTTGGCACCAGTGCACATCCGACTAGGGGGTACAGAGGCTGATCGCCTGTATCTTGGGAACAATGCCAAACCAGAGGGGTTTAACAGTCAGCTAACCGAGCAAGACTGGCAACAACTGGTGCTACTTAGCCAAAGCGCCCAGGGTGATCTGCTATTTAATCTTGGACTAGGCCCCATGCACCGCCAAAGCCCTTGGCTAGCCAAGGATCTAATTGCCTTGTTGATGCAATGGAGCCCGAACTTCACGCAAAACCAACTGCACTTTGAATTGGGCAACGAAGCCAATGGTCACTTTTTCTTTTTTGGCCCGCAACATCAACTCAATGCCAGCCAATACCTAGCTCATTGGCAACAGACCACCGATAGCCTAAGCCAGCATCAAATTGAGGGCAAACTACTGGCCAAGGGTTCGGCCTTTTGGCCTTGGATTGGCGAGGTCAACTGGCAATGGGCAGGCAGCACCCCAGGCTTCCAGCAGCAGAGCACCACCAAGGACATTAGCTGGCACTATTACCCAAGTCAGTCCTTCCGATGCGGCTTACGCAGTCAGGCCAGCAGCGCCCAATACTTGCTGTCGAACATCAACTGGCAACAGTGGCACAGGCAACAGAGCAGCCTGCCCGACACCAGCAGACAATGGCTCACAGAAATCGGCCCAGCCCAATGTGGCGGCGATCCTGGGTTAGACGGCAGCTACGAACAAGGACTGTGGTGGCTAACTCAGTTGGCACTGGCCAGCCAAAGTCAGCACCGGCTGTATCGCCAAACCCTAAAGGGGGCGAGCTACGGACTACTGGATCAGGACTGGCAACCCAAGGCCGACTGGCACGCCACACTGCTGTGGCAGCAAGTCGCCAGCCCTTGGGTGCTTAATGGCCAACAGGAGCAACAGCTGTGGCTCTTCAGCTATTGCCACTCTGAACCAAGAGCACACAGCCTTAGCCTTGCCATTAACCTTGGGCCTAAGGAACAAAGATTGGTACTACCAACTGGCAGTCAGTGGCAGGCCGTTGATCGGGACTTTCAAACCATCGGCCGGTGGCAAGCAACAACAGAACTAAAGTTAACCAGCAAAAGTCTGATCCTGATCAAGCAAGATTTAAATTACCAGTGCGCAATCGACTGATTCACGCTTTTTTTTGAATTATGTCACAATTACATTCTATACTTGCTGGGTTCTTTGCTACAGCCCATAGAGGGTAGCAATACAATAACTCATTGAAACCTTGCTTCCAAAGGGGATACTCATGACCAATACCACAGGCACCAAGGCTCGCAAAGCCAGTACGGTGAAAAATGCCAATAAAGCAGATGCGCAACATCAACTTAGCGCAGCGCAGTTTAAAGAGATGGTGATCCATCACCTGCGTTCAACTCTGGGTACATACGAAGAAAAAGCCAGCCAACATGCTTGGTGGCTAGCAACCTGCGCCGCAGTTAACGAAATGGTATTTGCTGGCGTGTCAGCCACTCGCAAAACACATGCCATGCAGGATACTCGAGCAGTTAACTATTTGTCGCTTGAATTTCTGATGGGCAGACTACTATCTAATAACTTACATAACCTCAACTTATTCACAGTTGCTGAAAAAGGCTTGGCTGAATTAGGCCAGAACCTAACGGACCTACTTGAGCAAGAGCCCGATATGGCCTTGGGTAATGGTGGCCTTGGACGACTTGCCGCTTGTTTTTTGGACTCACTCGCCAGTAAGCACATGCCAGCAGTGGGTTATGGCATTCATTACGAGCACGGCCTGTTCCGTCAAGAGTTTCACAATGGTGCCCAGGTAGAACGTCCGGACGACTGGCGTGAATTTGGCAACCCTTGGGAGATTTGCCGCCCAGAGTCCATTCAAGAAGTTTCACTCTTTGGCTATGTCGAGACCACCCATGACATGCATGGCAATAGTAAAAAAGTCTGGCACCCTGGCCGCATCATCAAGGGAGTACCTTGGGACATTCCTATCGTGGGCTATGGCGGCCAAAACGCCAACATCTTAAGACTGTGGGAATCTCGTGCCTCAGATCACTTCAACTATGATGTGTTTAACCACGGTGGCTATGTGGACTCTCATAAAGAGAAGTTAGAAGCAGAGACCATCTCTAAGGTGCTCTATCCCAGTGACGAAACGCCGCAGGGCAAAGAACTGCGCCTAATCCAGCAGTACTTTTTCTGTGCTTGTTCCATTGCCGATATTCTCCGCCGCTTCAAGCGTACCAACAGCGACCTAAACCAGTTGCCCAAGAAGAATGTCATTCAATTGAATGACACACACCCGGCCATTGCCATTCCTGAGTTAATGCGGATATTAATTGATGTCGAGGGCTTCAGCTGGGAGAAGGCTTGGCGTATCAGCAAGGCCTGCTTTGCCTACACTAACCACACCCTGCTACCAGAAGCGCTGGAAACTTGGTCGGTCGAGCTCATGAGTCGTGTACTACCAAGACACATGGAGATCATCTATGAAATCAACCATCGCTTCTTGCTCAACGAGGTGGCTGTCAAATGGCCAGGTGATACCGACAAACTTGCTAAGCTGTCGATTATTGATGAAAGCCATGGCAAACGCGTGCGCATGGGCAACCTTTCAGTCATCGGCAGCTTTAAGGTCAATGGTGTGGCCCAGGTTCACTCCGACCTGGTGCGCAAAGACTTATTCCCAGAGTTTGTCGCTCTAGAAGATGACAAATTTGTCAATGTGACCAATGGTGTAACACCAAGGCGCTGGCTCAAGTCCTGCAACCCAGAGCTAGCCGCCTTGATTACCAAGCACATTGGTGAAGGCTGGGAAGTGGATCTGGACCGACTGAAAGAGCTGGAAAAGCAGGCCGACAACCCTGAGTTCCGTAAAGAATATGCCAGTATCAAACGTAACAATAAGGTCAAGTTAGCCACAGAGATACAAGAGCTGACTGGCATTAAGGTAAGCCCTGACGCCCTGTTTGACATTCAAATCAAACGCTTGCATGAATACAAACGCCAGCACCTCAGTCTGCTCAACATTCTTGCTCGCTATCAAGATATTCTGGCCAACCCTAAGCAGGACTTTGTGCCGCGCGTGTATCTCTTTGGTGCCAAGGCTGCGCCAGGCTACCATCTGGCCAAGCAAATCATCTACGCCATCAACAAGGTTGGCGACATCATCAACAACGACCCACGAGTGGGTGACAAAATGAAGGTGGTGTTCCTGCCCAATTACCGCGTCAGTCTTGCGGAAAAGATGATACCTGCCGCCGATCTGTCTGAGCAAATATCCACAGCTGGTAAAGAAGCTTCGGGTACAGGCAACATGAAGTTAGCACTCAATGGCGCCATCACCATTGGCACCATGGACGGCGCAAACATCGAGATTGCTGAAGAAGTAGGTGCAGAAAACTGCCTAATCTTTGGCCTAACCGTGGACGAAGTGAAAGAGCTCAACAACCATGGCTATCAGCCCTATAATCTCTATGAGCAAAACAGCAAGTTAAAGTCCATCATTGATTGGCTCGACACCCCCTACTTTACGCCAGATAACCCTGGTGCATTGAATGACCTGCGTAACAACCTGATTCACTGCGATCCTTACAAGGTTCTTGCGGATTTTGATGGTTATTACAAAGCGCAGCAACAGGCCGATGAATGGTATAAAGATCAAGAACTCTGGGTGAAGAAAGCCATCATCAACACGGCACGTATGGGCAAGTTCAGTTCTGACCGCTCCATCTCTGACTATGTGGAGCGCATCTGGCAACTGGAGTCCGTTACTGCCAAGCACTAAGGGTCTATGCAGCCATTGATCCTAGCTGCCCTACTAAAAAATGCCAGTCAATCGACTGGCATTTTTATCTGATAAGCCTACTGGCGCGCATTTACTTTAAAGCCCATGCCCTACGGGGATGTTAGGGACTTGTTTCCAGCGACCACTTACCAATACCAGCCCCCATGCATTGATTCAACCAAGGCATGGCCTGATCTATGGCCTCTGCCAAGACCCAAGGCGGATTGACAACCCACAAACCTGATCCCTGCATCCCCTGAGCACCGGGCTGAGGTAAATGCTGCAAGTGCAGGGTTTTAGCATTATGACCACTTGCCTGAGCCAAAGCCTTTACAAAGGGCCGACAATCTCGATTGCTCAACACAGGATACCAGATGATGATGCACGCAGTATTACTGCGCTTGACCGCCTTGGCCAAGGCTTGAGGCAATTGTTGATAATCGGTTTTTAGCTCATAGCTTGGGTCAACCAAGAGTAACTGACGTACGCGATCTTTGGCATGAATAGCCGATAATAACTCAAGACCGTCTTGCTGTACCGAACGCACCCCTGGATGGGCGCATTGCTCTTGCAACAAGCGCCTCTCGGCCTGTTGCCACTCACACAGCAGTAATGAATCCTGAGGCCGCAAGGAGTGCAAGGCCACCCAGGGCGAACCTGGATAACGTAGTAGTTGCTCAGGATTTATATGAGTCAAGAGCTCAGCCAAGGGCTGCAATAATTGTGGCCAGTGCTCCGCCGGCCAAGGCAGAGTGCCAATGCCTTGGCGCCACTCTTGGGTTTGCTGAGCCTGGGCAGAATCCAACTCATAAAGACCAGCACCAGCGTGGGTATCAATGATCTCAAGTGCTCCAGGCTTTTGTTGTAAGTAATTAAGCACAAAGGCATAAACCCCGTGCTTAATGACATCTGCATGATTGCCAGCATGAAAGGCATGACGATAACCAAACATGCTAGCGTACCGGCCAACTAGCACGTGGCTGGGTCACAGCCTGCTCGTAAAGCGGAAGCATTTGTGGCTGCAACTGAGCTAAACCCTGCTGTCGATTGGCAGGTGAGGGGTGGGTACTCAAAAACTGTGGCATCCGATTATCACTGGCCTGCTCCATTTTTTGCCACAGACTGATGGCAGCAGCAGGATGATAGCCAGCCCTTGCAGCTAACTCGACGCCCACCACATCAGCCTCAGCTTCACTGGTACGACTATTGGGCAGGGTAATTGCCGCCAGCGCCGCCAAGCTAGCTCCTTGGACAGCCAAAGGCTGTTCTTCAAAGATCATACCCAATGCCCCAACACTGGCATTGGTTGCTAAAGCAACTGACATACGTTCGGCAGTATGATTCAATAACGCGTGAGCAATCTCATGGCCGATAATTTGCGCCAATTCATCATCTGATAGTTCCAGTTGCACAATGATGCCAGAGTAAACAGCCATTCGCCCACCGGCCATCGCAAAGGCATTAATCATCTGTCTATCATCAATTAAACGCATTTCCCATTGCCAGTCTTTGGTATCAGGACGAAACTCAACTGCCTGGGCAACCAAATGACTTGTGATACGTTTCACTCGAGCGGCCATTTCTGCAGGCGTATCCAAACGCCCCTCTGCAGCAACAGGCTCCATCATTTGCAGAAATGCAGGCGCTGATTGATTAATGGCCACAGACTCAGGAATGATAATTAACTGTCGACGACCTGTTATCTGGTTACTGGCACAGGCCAATAAGAAAGTGGTCAACAGCGCACTAACCAACAACAAATGACTTCTTCGGAGCCAGGTTGCTTTCATTTTGCACCTCATGTGCTGTTAAATTTCAGGGTATTATAATGAGCAAACTCTAACTGTCATGCAATTTACAAGCTTTATGTTTCAGCCTCGGTTAAACTAAATACCTCAAAGCCAAGAACACCGATGAAGCTAGACTACCAATGAAAGGGTTATTATTCAGTATATTGATATTCATTAATATAGCTCTAGCAGCAGATACCAGCCGTTTTCATGCTTCTCAGGTACTATGGCAATCCGAACTCGAAAACCAAGCTATCATTGAGCGCCAAATAGTCGATAGTCTTAGGCAATACCGTCGCAACCTAAGACAGCTCAACATTGATAAAACCCGCTTTCGCCAACAAGTCGAAGAAACAGAGCTGATACTTGCTAGTCTTGAATCCTTTGGCTACCTTGATGCACGAATTGAACCACAGGGCAATCGTTTGACTTACCTTGTTAGACCGGGGCCAGCTTATCGAATAGGACAAATTGAATTTGTAAACCTTGAAATTCTTAATGATGCTAAAGACATTGTTTTGGTCTCAAGCGGAGACAAAGCACAGGCAAGCAAAGTTCTGGACAGTACTAACTTACTTCAAAGGCAGTTGGAAGAATCAAGTTGCTTATGGCAGAGCGATCTTGAATACCGAGCACGAAAACGGCCAGATAGCCAACTGGTGGACCTAACATTTGTCTTGCTTAACTCACAACAAGTACGGGTTGGCCAGCTTCAACTGCAGGGCTTAGATTCCGTAGATCCATCCTGGCTAAACAATCGCATTCGCCTTCAACCAGGAACCTGCTTTAATCAGTCTAAGCTCAATCGTGAAATACTGAGCCTGTACAATACGGATTTGTTCTCAGTTATCCAACAAGAATTGGAACTAGAGGATGACAGAGTCAACCTTAGCCTTACATTCACCGAGCGAAGACATAGAACCATCAAAAGTGGCCTCGGCTGGAATACCGATTTAGGCACCTACGGACGCCTTGGCTTTGAGCATCGGAACCTGTGGCAGCAGGGAGAGAAGCTGACTTCTGAACTGCTATTGGCAAGAAAGCAACAAAGGCTAAACAATGAGCTTAGCCTGCCTGACCTGCAGTTTATTAACTCTGAGTTCAGTCTATCTGTTGACCTAGAACACAATCAGACAGAGTTTTTTGATATCGTATTCTTAGGGCTTGGTGCTCGTTTCACTCAAAACTTCAGCCCCAGGGTAAGAGGCCGATTAGGTGCCGGTTATCGCTTAGTCTATGATTTGCAAGATGAAATCGATCCATTTCGAAACGAATTAAGATTACCACTTGAAATGACGTTCGATAGTAGAAACAATCGATTTAATCCGGTTCGCGGCCAACTCCAAAGCATTGGCATTGAACCCGTGTTTGACATCGACGCATTACAACCCAGCCTGGTCAATCTGCATCTGTTCAGCAGCAACTTTCATTCTGTGCGCTCTGTAGAAAATGCAGTATTTGCCAGCAGGTTACGTATTGACTGGGTGCAGCCTTGGCTAACTGACACTCTGTTCGCTGATGAACTACTGTACCTGGGAGGTACTCAAGACCTGCGTGGATACCCCTATCAAAGCATATTGGTACAGAACATCGGTGGCCTAAGCAAGACCTCTTTTAGCAGTGAGTGGCGTCATCAACTGACCGATCTTTGGGGCTACAGCCTGTTTTGGGATGCTAGCCAACTGCGCAGGCAGCCACTGATTTTCAGCAATGATCCCTGGTACCATGGCGTTGGTTTAGGTATGCAATTTTATACTGACTTTGCTCCAATCCGCGCAGACCTTGCCTTCCCGTTAACTGAGCATCCAGATGGCAAAGACAGCCGCTTTGAGTTCTATTTGCACGTAGGTCAGGCTTTTTGATGCGCACCCTGCTCAGCCTTATTCAATCATTGACCCTACTAGTCTCTGCAACCTTATTGGTGGTTGTCTACCTGATTCTGCAACTGTTACAGCCCCAGGCTTGGCAAAGCCAGCTGATCACTCAGCTAGCAAACCAACAACAAATCGAAATCCAGGGATTGGTTCGTCATGGTATTGGCCGTTGGACTCTCGATAGACTTAGCATCGGTGAACTTGAGCTTGAACAGATTCGACTTGACTACCGTTTAAGCTGGCGCAGACAGCAACCCAGTTTAGTAGAGATAAGACAATTAACTATTGCCAGCTTGCGTTTCACTAATGACGAACGCGAACCAAGACCACCCTCAGAATTTGACTGGCTTGTTCTAGCTCAGCCTGATTATTGGCAGTCTTTAGCTGTTGATATTACAGAGCAATTGCAACAAGTTCCAAGCTTACCCAGCCCAAGCCTTAAACTAAAGGGTCAGGTTGAAATCCATGATATTCAATGGAATAACATTCAAGGAGCAGGCCTAGCCACTCAGCTGAGCTGGCAGCCTGACTCACCTGGCCTTGACGCACAATTATTAATCTGGCAAGAAGAGCAACAGCTGGATCTTAGGCTCAAAGCCCATCAACAGCGCCTGTCAGTCGCCACAGAACTGTTATGGCAAACAGAACAACTTAGATTGGACCTACCCCCGCACCTTGTCACCTCTGAGCTGGAACTACAGCTAAACATCCTCCCCTATGAATGGCAATGGCAACTGCAACTCGAGCATCAAAATTGGCCGGATAAACTGCCACAACTGGACCTCTTCGCCCATGGCCAATTTGATCTCAGTCCATTTGCCGAGCACCAACTAAGCCTAGAGCTAAAACACAAGGATCAACAATGGCTCGACCTGCATGCGGAGCTGGGTGCCATCCCTCTGCTGAGGTTACAAGCCAAGAGACTGCCGCTGTATCCCTTGTCATTTTGGTTACCTGAGTTTGATGGCGATCTCGACACTACCGCCATGCTATGGCTGGACGATCGACTCAGAATGTCCTTCAACCTAGAGGGCAGTGGCTTTTGGCAGGACTGGCCTTGGCGACTGGAACAGAGCAGTCAATGGGATCAAGGCTTAACGGTGGACCAACTATCACTCAGATTAGGGGATCAGCGACTTCAGGCTGATGCTCAGTTATCAAAAGAACAACAGCTAAAAGCCAACATAAACATCCAGCAACTTACCGAACAATCCTTATTCTGGCTAAACAAGCAGTTTTTACCTGCGCCGCTCCAACAATGGCTACTTCAGGGGCAAATAGCATTAGCTGGTGAACTAACAAACCCTGAATGGCAAACCAGTTTAACCGCCGAGATTGATCCAAGAGGCCCCTGGCCCATTGCTGCCAATGTTCAAGCAAAGGGCGATCTGACTCATAGTCGAATTGAAGATTTAACCTTGATAAGCCCAGATGCGCTGAAGTCCGAGTTATCCGGTTATCTTTCTTGGCAGGAACAGCAATTTGATGCCCTGGGCGTCATTGACCTTAGCAACACTGAACTACTCAAACCTTGGTTATCAGCCTATGTTGACCTAGATTGGCTTTATGCCATGGCTCTGCAACTGAACAGCCCCAGAATCAGCGCGCAAGGGAGTTTTACTGATTTCATACTAGAAGCTGACCTCAATGCCAAGGGCACACCAGCAGGAGAAAGCATGCATGCCCGCTTTAAAGGCCTAAGTTGGCAATTCCCAGACTTTGGCTGGCACCTAGATGATGGCGAACTATGGAGTCAAGAAAACCACATTCAAGCCAAAGGTTGGTTTGACCTATTTGCACAGACTCAGTTAACGGGCAACGTCAGGCTCAATGACAGCCAGCAGATCCATCGCATTTTGAATTATTATCTTGACCTTGACCTACCTTGGCCAGAGAGCGTTGCATGGCCCAACCTAGAGGCAGAGTTAGAGTTACGAGAGCAGCTCATACACCCAGTTGTCGAAGGGCAATGGCAAGCAACCACTTGGATAGAAGAGCAAGAGATACAGGGCTCAGGCCACCTACTGTACCAACCCTTAAAATTAAGCAGCAAGGGCATTCATTTATCGCAGCTCCCTGGTTCCATTAAGGCGCAGGGTCAACTTGACTTTACTCAGGGTACTCATGATCTGGTGCTAGAACTGACCGACCTTGACCATCAATGGCTGCCCCCCCTATTAAACGAACTACCTTTGTGGCAAGAAGAGTTGCAACAGAGCAGCCAACAAATCAATGGCCGTATAAGTAGTGAGGGCACCTGGTTAAACCCAAGAGTGGATATAGATCTTGATAGTCAGTTAACCTGGTATCAACAACCAGCCAGTGTACAGCTACAGGTCAAAGGACCCTGGCCCTATGTTGAATGGCCCAGGGTCAGGATTGATTTTTTTGATCTTGGGCACGCACAAAGCACTGGCCATTATCAGGCCAACCAGGACATTGATGCTAGCTGGCAGGCCCGCTTTAACCTAGAGCCTATTTTACTTCTTAGTCAAGAGCTTGGCCTGGTTGATTGGCAGGGTGACCTTCCATTTAATGGCGAACTGCATAGTCAGTTTGAATTATTCGGCCCAGCAAACGACAGACAAATCGAGGGACAGCAACGACTGAATATGACACTGCTTAACATTGGCCTTACCGAGCCCTTGCCTGTTCATATCCGGCTCGACAGTAATACCAATAATAGCCAGTGGCGGTCCACTCTCAATCTTGATTTGGCCGAAAGAGGACAGTGGCAACTGCAACATAGATCACCTAACAATCTTGAAGACCTACTTGAACTTGGTCATTTTCATCTGCAAGGTGAGAGTGACCTAGCAGCCATTTATTCCCTAATCGGCATTGATGAACAAAACTTTTCTGGTCGAGTTACTGGTGACCTAAGCTTAGCCGGCTGGCGACAACCAAGACTGACGGGTGAGCTGCAATTAGTTCAGGGTAGGTACCAAAATTTAAGGTTAGGCACCAAGATAGATGATCTGAATCTAACCATGGTCGCAGAGGGAGACCGAGCTAGAATTGAACAAGGAAGGGCCTCTGACGGCGCTCAAGGCCTTATCATCCTTACGGGCAATGCAACTTGGGACGAATGGCAACAGCTTCGCAGCACTGTTCGCCTAGGCTTACGCGACTTTAGCGTGGTTCAACGTTTTGATGTTGAGGCCATGCTGCAAGGAGACCTGGACTTTAATTATTCGCCAACAGAAGCAAGCCTAAATGGTAATTTACAGTTTGGTTCCTTAACCATTCGCCTTAATCAGTTGGCAGGAATAAACATCCCCAGATTACGTTTCGAAATGGATGATGATCAACAACAGCGGACGAGCTGGCTGGATCAGGTGCAACTGAATCTCAATCTGCAGGCTAACCGCCGAGCCTTCATTCTTGGCATGGGCTTAGAGGCAGAATTACAGGGGCAAATTCGTATTGATGGAGTAGTCACTGCTCCCAACATTCAGGGCGAGTTTAATCTGATTCAAGGCCGATACGACCTGCTGACTCGGGTGTTTCGCATTGAGCAAGGCGTGATTCGTTTGGTGCAAAACGAAATTTTTTACAACATCCGAGCTCGCCATGATCGCAATGACACCCAGTTCTTTGTCAATCTGGAGGGTGAAGCCGAGCGCTTTGACATTGAACTCAGCTCTACTCCTTTCATGCCAGAAGACGAACTCTTGGCACAGCTGGTCTTCGGCCGATCATTGGAAGGCATCTCCACCTTCCAGGCGGTGCGCTTGGGGCTGGCGCTCAACCGTTTACGCACCGGCGGCACCGATCCACTTAGGGCAACCAGTGATTTCTTTGGCATTGACACCATTGATTTTGATGCCGATGAAGACGACCAAATCAGCCTAATGCTGGGCAAATACCTAACCGATCAGATCTTTTTGGAAGTGGGCACAGGTACAGGCGAGCAAAGCGGCTTTTCCGGTCGACTACGGCTCGACCTAAACCCGCAGTGGCGCTTTGAGGGCTACAGCACCAGCGGCCAGCGCAGCAGCACGGGTGCTGAGCTGATTTGGCAGCGCGACTTCTAAACTTAGTCTGCTTAAAAGCGCGCGCGGCAAACAAAAAGCCAGCACAAGTAAAGTGCTGATAACAAGGCAGCAGACAACTGCCCTAACGGTAAGCTACTGGCTGCCAGCGCGATACTGCTTAGCCTGCTCCAGATAGTAGAAGCCGGCGTCGTTCAGCTTGCGATGCAGCTGGCTGACCTCAATGCCATGATAGCTGCACAAATCCTCCAGATGACTGAATTCATCACGCAATTGCTGATTCACAATGCCGAGCAACAGCTCGGATTGCATGGTTTGAAACTGACTAAGACTCATCATGGGCGTAATCACTCATTAGCAGGTTGGCACAGGACTGTGCGGCTTGCTGGCGAAGGTCGGCAGGCACACGCTCGTCTTGCGCGACCAGATCAAGCACGCGCACAACGGACGCCAGCGCCTTGGGCAAATAGCCCAGGTCGCCACTACCGATCTGAGCATAGGCTTCCCGTACTTGGTCACAGCATTGTCCAATGGTTAACATCTTCATTTATAATCCTAGTCGGTGATCAATATTACTCAAGTTTGCCAGCTAAAAATCGCTGTGGCCAGTCGGAAATGGCTGCATCCAGCCCCCAGCGCCACAGACTATCAATTAACTCTGGCTCATTAATGGTCCAAACAAAGGTGCGCAAACCCTGCTGCTGCAACTGCTGGCACCAGTAGGCACTGAGATGCGACCAGTGCGGGTGCAGACTATAGAGCTTCAGCTCCTCTGCGCGCTGCAAATCCGCATGACCAATGGGCTCAGCAAGCAGGCCGCCCAGTTTGAGCTTGGGTCGCCACTGACGCAGCAGCGCCAGTAGTTGCCAATCAAAGCAAGAGACCACCAGCTCCAAGTGCGCAGGCCAGGCGTCAATAAAGGGCAGCAAGGACTCGGCCAGAGCTTGAGGGTTGGAGCCATCGGCCTTGAGCTCCAGATTCAAGTGAGTGCCCTGAGCCGCCAACAACTGCATTACCTGCTCTAGAGTGGGCAAAGACTCGCCATTGGCAAAGCGCAGCTGGCCGAGGTCAGCAAGCCTTAGCTGCGCCAGGGTGCGGGGGTCGGCAAACATTCGCTCTAAGTCAAGGTCATGAAAGACCACGGGCGTGCCATCGCCCAAGGCCTGCACATCCAATTCCACCCAGGGCACGCCATGCACCTGACACAGACGAAAGGCCTCAAGGCTGTTTTCCGGCGCTAGGGAGCGCACCCCACGATGAGCAACAATCAGGGTCATCATTTTCTCCAGTAATAGGTTGAGCTAAAAAGCCCAGCAGTATCACTCAGAGCCATGACAAGCTCATGACTGACTTGGCCCCTTGCGCACCAACAAACCAAAGGGCATGGCTCTGGCGGCCCAATCCTCTGGCAGTTCAAGATACACCTGCCAATCACTGCCCGGCGCCACCTCTAATGGCTCGGCGTTTTTGGTCAAAAACAACTGGCTTAGGCAAAAATCGTAGTTGCCAGAAGGTGTCATCAGCTGCAGTTGATCACCCAGCGCAAAACGGTTTTTGACCCGCAAATACAGCCGCTGCCCTGCCTGGCCCTCCACTTCGGCCACGAACTGGCTGTCGCTATGGCTGTTGCCCTGCTCATAATTCTGGTACTCGTCAAACACATGGCGGCGTAAAAAGCCCTCGGTATAGCCACGGTTGGCCAGCATCTCCAGCTCTTGCATCAGGCCTGGATCAAAGGGCAGGCCCGCCAGGTGCTCGTCAATGGCCCGGCGATAAGCCTGAACCACTCGGCTGACGTAATAATGCGATTTGGTGCGCCCCTCAATTTTCAAACTGTGCACCCCCATGTCAATCAGTTCTGGCACATGATGAATGGCGCGCAAGTCCTTGGAATTCATGATGTAGGTGCCGTGCTCGTCTTCAAAGGCGGGCATCAGCTCATTAGGGCGTGAACGCTCCTGCAGTAAAAACATTTCCGCTGTCGGCTGACCCTGGCCTAGGGTAGCCGCGGGACTGACTTCGACCACCTGTACAGCCGAGCTATTGAGTGCCTGGGGCACACCGGCTTCCTGCTTTGCCGCCTGACTGCTGACAATCAGATCTCCGTTCAGGCTTTGCTGGGCCGGATGGGCCTGATAAGGCCAACGACAGCTGTTGGTGCAGGTGCCCTGATTGGGGTCACGCTTATTGATGTAACCCGACAACAAGCAGCGACCTGAGTAGGCCATGCAGAGCGCGCCGTGAACAAAGACCTCAAATTCCAGATCTGGGCACTGACTGACGCATTCATTGACTTCCTCCAGCGACAGCTCACGCGACAAAATGATGCGACTGATGCCCTGCTGCTGCCAAAATTGCGCGCTGGCGTAGTTGACCACATTGGCCTGCACCGACAAATGAATGGCCATCTGCGGAAAGTGCTGTCGCACCAGCATGATCAAGCCAGGATCCGACATAATGAAGGCGTCTGGTTGCATGGCCACCACGCGCTCCATGTCACGAATGAAGTTTTTCAATTTGGCATTATGGGGCGCAATGTTGACCACCACATAGAATTGTTTGCCCTGGGCATGCGCCTCATTAATACCAGTGGCTAGGTTAGCAAAATCGAAATCGTTATTGCGTACTCTTAGACTGTACCTTGGCAATCCAGCGTACACTGCGTCCGCACCATAGGCAAAGGCATAGCGCATGTTTTGCAGGGTACCGGCAGGGGCTAATAATTCTGGCTTAATACTCATCAACAAGGATCCGCAGGGCTGGTAAAAAGGAGCATTATAAAGGCCAGTTCAGCCCTAGCCTAACTGAGCTGCGGTAAAGACTGACACAGATCAAGGTCTTTGCTCTCTGGTTTAGCGCTATACTGATCCATACATAGGAGACTGCATGACGCACTGGCAAGATTACTGCGATGACCAAGTATTGGCCCTCAAGGAGTCACTCTTTTCTGTGCCCAGCTTTCGCCGTGGGCGTCTCTACGCCAAGGCCGATCGCCCCTTGTTGTTCTTTGTCCATGGACTGGCGGCCTCCCCTCCTGAATTAGACCCCTTGCCCGAACAACTGGCGGATCACTTCAACTGGCAACTATTAAAAGTACGGCTCACTGGGCATGGCTTAAATGGCAAGGCACTGGCCAAGGCCAGTTGCCATGATTGGCTGAACGACATCGACCAAGCCTTAAAGGCGGCCCAACACCTGAGCCAACAGATATGGCTGCTGGCGTCCTCCACTGCCGTGCCACTGTGCCTAACCAGCCTGGCGCGTCGCCCAGTGGCCATTAAAGGTCTGGTGGCACTGTCGGCCAACATGGGCACTCGCAACCCTTTCTGGCCACTGCTCACCTGGCCACTGGCCAAGCACTGGCTGCCCTGGGTCTATGGCAAGGAAGAAGGCAGTGTTCAGCAAAGCGACAGTGCCTGGACCAGCCCCTACCCAGTATGGGTCTTACACCACATGGCCAAGGCCGTGCGCCTTGGTTGGCGCTATGGCCCCGGCTTTGATGCCGACTGCCTGTGGATAGCCAATGCCCAGGACCCAAGAGTGAACAGTCAGCGAGCGGCACAGCTATGGCTCAGGCTGACCAGCAAGCGCAAGGAATGGTGCTGGCTGGCACCACCCTCAGATGGTCATGGCCACATTTTGGCAGGCGAAAAAACCAATCCGGAGCTGCATGCTCAGGTACTGGCGCGCATCATTGCCTTTATGCAACTTGAGCAGGATCGGGATATGGCTTAACCTTGACACATCATTACAACTTGGATGGATAGATGATGTTAAGCCTAGTAAAAAAATTGACTGCCCTAATGACCGTCTCCATGATTCTGCTGAGCAGTATTGGAGTCAGCATGGCTCAAATCATTGAGCTGGACGACTTTATGGTGCAACAAGATCGCCAAAGTCTACAAGCCTTGGTTGACCAAACAGAAGTACAGCAACAGCTGCAAGCCTATGGCCTGAACCCTGAGCAGGTTAAAGAGCGCATTGGTCAGATGACGGCAGAAGAGCTGGAAACACTGAATCAACACATTGAAGAGTTACCCGCAGGTGAGTATGCTGGCCAAGTCATTGGTTTAGCATTTGCCTTATTTGTCATCTTTTTAATCACCGACATCATTGGTGCCACCAATGTATTTCCTTTCGTTCAGTCCTTGAACTAGCCTGATTTGCGCATCTGCATTATTGTATTTACCAGCCTGTGGTTACTCACAGGCTGTGCTAATCGACTGCTGCTAGCGGAGCAAGACCTCAGCCAAAGCAAACAGCTGATCCAGTTTCAACATTATAGCAATCCTGCATATCACTGCGGCCCTGCTACCCTGGCTGGGCTAATGGATTTTTACCAGCTGGCTGTGGATTTTGAACAGCTAAGCGAGCAATTGATCCTTCCCGGCAAGGGCGGCACCCTGCAGCTGGACATGGACAGGGTGGCGCGCCAACAGGGCTTGGTGCCCTACCCTCTGACTGAGTTTGAACAACTGTTCTTCTGGCTGGATCAGGGCGTTCCGGTGTTACTGTTTGAGAATTTGGGCCTGAGTTGGGCCCCCAGGTGGCACTATAGCCTGCTGCGCGGCTATGACCTAGAGCGCCAAGAAGCCATCCTCAGTTCAGGCAATCATCCCTATCTGCGCGTCAGCTTTAATACCCTTAACAACACCTGGCAGCGTGGCGGCAGCTGGGCCAGGGTGTTACTGCCACCCGAGCATCCTGCGCCCAGCATTGGCCTGCGTGAACAACTGCGTCAGGGGCAAAATCTACTCAGCACCGGCCAAACCCAAGCAGCCGTCCGTCTGTTCGAGCGTTTGGCGGCGCAAGATCAGCCCCTGGCGCTGATCGCTCTGGGCAATCATCATTATCAGCAGCAAGAATGGGAGCTTAGCCAAGCCCGTTATCAGCAAGCCTTGGCGCTGCTGCCCCTGAATGCCAGTCTGTGGTTTAACTACGGTCAAAGTTTAGCGCATCAGTGCCCTGTGGCGGCAGAGCAAGCCCTGAGCTGCAGCCAAGCCCTAGGCTTGACCGAAAGCGCCCCACAAACCACAGCTCCTGAGCCGTCATTACCAGTCCTGAATGATCCACCTAGTTGTCCGCTGATCCACTGCCCTGTGAATCCTGCGGCGCAGATTGCAGCGCCTGCCAGGACACAAGCTCCGCCTCCAGCGCACTGAGCATGGCCTCGGGCTGCTTGCCCTTACGCAATTGCGAAAACCAATACAGCCACTGACCCTGCTGGCGAATGCTTTGCTGCTGCCAGCTGGCATTTATACTTAGTGCATCACGACGCGCATGGCTGCGCTGACTCAACAGCCTCAGATGAGCCAGAGCACGCCCGAGGACGACAAAGCCAAAGTTAGGGTCCTTGATCGGCCCTATTTGCCATTGGCTATTGCCCAAGGAAACCAGCCCCAAGCGCAACTTGGCCAGCTTCTTACCCGACCACCAGCCACCCAAAGCCCCCATGCCACCACCAACAATGGAACCCAGAAGCAAACTGTGGCCTGCTGTGGCCAGATCCAAGGCTGCGCCACCCATGGCACCGGCCGAAGCCGAGGCCAGAGTGAGCTGCTTGGCGGTCAAGCCAAACAGCTGCCAGTTTTCATTACTGAATAAGGATTCGGGCTGCAACAGCAAGGGCAACTCCTGACGCTCTAGCTGGTCAAAATGCCATAGCTGTTCAATGTCATGTCTGGCCTTGGCTTCCAGAGCTTGCAACTCTTGGCCATAGCGCTCTTGCCAGGCTTGCAGCTCGGCCTCATTGGGCTGCTGTGCGCGTTGCAACCGCAGGCTGAGCATGGCTTGTAGCAGCT
>SKIB01000051.1 GCA_007116635.1 Saccharospirillaceae bacterium | reverse complement strand
GGATCGAGGGGTGTCGGCGGCCAAGGATGGACGCCGCCAAGCGGTCATGGACGACGAACAGCGTCCCCGAGAGCGCAGTTGCCAGACCAGAGGCTGGCGGCATACGGCAGTTCACTGCCAAATCTCAGGCTGCACCCGCCCTGCTGCGGCCCATGCCTTCTGTCATCCGGCGAGCATTCGCGGCGCGCTGTTGCTGTTCTTAGTTGCTGTTGATTTGCTGGCTTTCGCGCTTGCGCCGTCCATGGGCATTCGCATCCGCACATCCCTGTGCTCCTGACGCCGCCTACTGACAGAGGCCATGGCCCGCTCGACGCAGGGCGGGCTGGATCAATATGTATGGCTCACTTTCTATTGCTGGCTGCTGCCACTCGGAGAATAACTTCACCCTGAGCATCAAATCCGGTCACCCTGCGCGAAGCCAGCCAGCCTTGGGCTGGGAACTGGGATCGAGGGGTGTCGGCGGCCAAGGATGGACGCCGTCAAGCGTTCAGGGACGACGAACAGCGTCCCTGAGAGCACAGCTACCAGACCAAGGCGGGCGGTACGCGACAGCCCACCGCCAGACCAACGGTTAACGATACACAGCAGGCTAAGCACGGAAGCCTATAACGCAGACCTGCAAAACACCAATTACACACCAATTACTCCGAAATTGATCACAACAAACAAAATCCAATCTGCAACCGCATGACAGCGGCAAAAAGCCAGCCTATAGTTAAAAAACAATTACAAAAAACAAGGCTCACGCTATGCAACAACATAAAACCCTGAATAACGATGACACCAGCCTGACATTACTGACCAGCTCCGCCATGCTCACCACAGGCTTCTGGCTAATAGGCGCGCCACCCGTCGTGGTCTATGGCTGCCTCTTCTTCATGCTCATTTGCAGTCTACCCATATTAGTAAATAGCATCAGTAAAGAGGATTCACAGCAATCCTAGAGAATTACAAGACAGCACCAAGCAAGCTGGTTAGAATAGCCCCTAAACATCCGTTCTAGGGGCTACGCATGTCAGAAAAAGAAACCACCCATTTTGGTTACCAGCAGGTCGACAAAAAAGAAAAGCAACAACGAGTTGCTGAGGTGTTTCACAATGTGGCGGCCCGCTATGACCTGATGAACGACCTAATGTCAGCCGGCATCCATCGCCTTTGGAAAAAAATCACCATAGATAGTAGTGCTATTCGAGCTGGTGATTCAGTATTGGATGTGGCCGGCGGAACAGGTGACCTCAGCAAGGCCTTTAGCCGCATTGTTGGCCCCACCGGACAAGTGGTGTTGTCGGATATTAATGATTCCATGCTAAAAGTTGGGCGCGATCGACTGCACGATCAGGGCGTACTGGAAAACCTGCATCTGGCGCAGGCCAATGCCGAGCAACTGCCCTTTGCCGATAACAGCTTTCAACTGGTCACCATTTCCTTTGGCTTGCGTAATGTGACCGACAAAGATCAAGCCATACGTGAATTTCATCGTGTACTCAAACCGGGCGGCCGCCTGATGGTACTGGAGTTTTCCAAGCCTGTAGTACCTGGCCTGAGCAAGCTCTATGACCTTTATTCTTTCACCGCCTTACCCCTGATGGGCAAGCTGGTGGTGGGTGACAGCGATTCTTACCGCTATCTAGCCGAATCCATCCGCATGCACCCCGACCAAGCCACACTGGCACAGATGATGAGCGACGCTGGCTTTGTGCAGAGCAAGTGGGATAACATGACTGGCGGCATCGTTGCGCTGCACCAAGGCTTCAAAGCAGCATGACGCGCCTTTTATTGGAATTAGCCATCAATCAGTTACTGAGCACCGCACCCCTCACTCAGGCACGACTGAAGAAACTGGAAGGTAAAACACTGGCCGTTGAGCTTGAGCAACCACATTGGCATCTGGTGTTCGCCATTCGCCAAGGGAAGGTGCTGTTACTGGATCAGGCACAGCACCTAGACGCGCAAATTGGCTTTTCCATGCCTAGCCTTTTGAGTTTGCTGCGTCATCAGGATAAAGTCCAAGCATTGAAAGATCTGCCCTTGCAGATTCAAGGCGACACCAAGGTGCTGATGGCGCTGGCCGAATTGATGCAGCAGCCCGACTTCGAGCCTGAGGTCATCCTTGCGCCCTTGATTGGCCAGCAAGCCACCGCCATCCTTAGCCTGGTGCGCACCCACCTGCTGCAGTGGCTGACTCAGTTAGTCAGCCAACAACAGGCAAGCCTGGAGCATTGGTTGGTGCACGAAAGCCAACAACTGGTCAATCAGCAAGAATTTCGTGAACATCAACGTCGTATCAGCGAATTACGCCGTAACCTACAGCGACTTAACCAACAACTACCGGGCAGCCAGACATGAAAAGCCTAGTGCGCGGTCTGCGCATTCTGTACATCATCAATCGTTATCGGCTGCAGCATATACTACCCCTTGCTCAGTTGCCGCTTTGGCTGCGTGTACTGATTTATGCATGGCCAAGTTCATGGCTGCCCAAACCAAAGCAGCCTGAAGTCAATTTACGACGGGCGCTTGAATCCTTAGGCCCCATCTTCGTTAAGTTTGGCCAGATACTTTCCACCAGACGCGACCTGCTCAGCCCTGAATACGCCGATGAACTGGCCAAACTGCAAGACAAGGTTCCCCCCTTTCCCGGTAGCCAAGCCGCGCAGCTGATCAGTCAAGCTCTGCAGCAAGAGCTGGATGCCCTGTTTGACGACTTTGATCTGCAGCCCTTGGCCTCGGCCTCCATCGCTCAGGTACATTGCGCCAAATTGAAAAGCGGCGAAGAAGTAGTGGTCAAGGTCATTCGCCCGACCATTCGTCCGATCATCGATCAAGATCTTGCCCTGCTGGCCCTACTGGCCAAACTGGTGGCCCTGGTGCCCGATGGCGCCCGACTGCGGCCTGTCGAGGTGGTGGAAGACTACAAACAAACCGTACTGGACGAACTGGATTTGCTGCGCGAAGGCGCCAATGCCAGTACCCTAAAACGCAACTTTAGCCAAGGCAATCTGCTCTATGTGCCTGAGATTTATTGGGATTATTGCCGCACCAATGTTTTGGTCATGGAGCGCATCTACGGTGTACCCGTCGCCAACATTGAGCAAATGCGCGCCGCTGGTGTGGATTTTAAGAAACTGGCCGAGCGCGGGGTGGAAATCTTTTTCACTCAGGTGTTCCGCGACAGCTTTTTCCATGCCGACATGCACCCCGGCAACATCTTTGTTGACATCAGCAACCCCAATGAGCCTAGCTACATTGGCATTGACTGCGGCATCGTCGGCACGCTGAGCGAAGAGGATCAAAACTATCTGGCGCAAAACCTACTGGCGTTTTTTGAGCGTGATTATCAGCGCGTGGCGCAGCTGCATGTTGAATCCGGTTGGGTGCCACCACAAACCAAGGTACGGGACTTTGAAAGTGCCATTCGTTCGGTCTGCGAACCCATCTTTGAAAAGCCACTGGCGGAGATCAGCTTTGGTCTGGTGTTAGTGCGCCTGTTCCAAACCGCGCGCCGCTTTAACATGCAGGTCCAGCCACAACTGGTACTACTGGAAAAAACGCTGCTCAACATCGAGGGCCTTGGCCGCCAGCTCTACCCACAGCTGGATCTGTGGGCCACGGGCAAACCCTTCCTAAAAAGCTGGATGTCTGAGCGCGTCGGCAGCAAGAGGCTGCTGCTGGAAGCCAAAAAACAAGCGCCCCTCTGGCTGGACTATTTACCCAAAATGCCCGAACAATTACTGCTTGCCCTGCAGGCGCAGCGCGGGCAGCAAAAAACCATGGAGCAATGGCTGCAACTGCAACAGCAGCAGCAACAACGCCAGCAAAACCGTGATCGACTGCTGCTGATCCTCTTGCTGGCCATTGCCGCACTTTTGTACTTTAAACTGTAGAGGTCGTGATGAGCGCCATCTTAGAGCAACTTGAACAGGTACTGGCCGAGCGCCGCCAAGCAAAGAGTGACACCTCTTATGTGGCCAAACTGCACAGCAAAGGGCTGAACAAAATTTTAGAGAAGGTCGGCGAAGAGTCTTTTGAGACCGTACTGGCTGCCCGTGATTTTGCCGACCAACGCACAGATTGCAATCAAACTGCCTTATTGGGTGAGGTTGCAGATCTCTGGTTTCATACAATGGTCATGTTGAGCCATTTAAATTTGCGTCACGACCAGGTGTTGGCCGTGCTTGAGCAGCGCTTCGGGCTTTCTGGCTTAGAAGAAAAAGCCAACCGACCTCAGGAGTAAGGTATGAGTCAATGTTTGTTTTGCCGCATCGTTAACCGTAAGATCCCTGCGGACATTGTTTATGAAGATCAGCAGATGCTGGTGTTCAAAGACATTGCCCCCAAGGCTCCAGTGCATTTGCTGGCCATCCCGAAAAAACACATTGAGAATCTCGACCAATTACAAGCAGAGGATGCAAGCATCCTAGGTGAGATGCTCGGCAAGTTCGCGCAGATCGCCAAGGACAATGGCTTGGATCAGGGGTATCGCGTGATCACCAACACAGGGCCGGGTGGCGGCCAGGAGGTGTATCATTTGCATTTTCATATCATAGGTGACATACGCCAAGCCAGTTGGCGCGGCATGTAGGAGTAGACAATGTTAGGTAATATTAGTGTGTGGCAACTGCTGATCCTGTTATTGGTGGTGGTGTTGATCTTTGGTACCGCCAAGCTGAAAAATCTAGGTAAAGATTTGGGCAGCACCGTTAAGGGCTTTAAAGAAGCCATGAACGAAGAGCCTAAATCCGAGTCCAAACCTGAAGCACTGACCAAATCTGAGTCGGCAAGTGGCCAGGATGCGCAATTCTCTGAATTGCAAAACGACAAGAGCGACAGTAAAGAGAAAAGCTGATGTTTAACCTTGGTTTCACTGAGCTGCTGTTATTGGCCATCATTGGCCTTGTGGTGATTGGCCCTGAACGCATGCCAGAGGTTGCGCGGCAAATCGGTCGCTGGGTGGGCGCTGCCAAGCGCACCACACAGCAATTTCAGCGCCAGTTGGAAACCGAGGTTAAGCTACAAGAACTGAATAAAAAGATCATCGAAGAAACCCAAGACATTGAAAAACGCTTTGCCGAGCATCAGCCCGAGCCAAGTCAGTCTGAGGCCGACTCTCAGATAGCCAGCGACCGCAGTGAGACCCCCAAATCATGAGCCAACAATTACCGTCCATGCCCTTGGTAGCCCATCTGCGCGAACTGCGCAGCCGCGTCATTCGCATGCTTTTGGCCCTAGTAATCTGTTTCACGGTGCTTTGGTTTTTCGCCAGTGACCTATACCTCTATTTGGCTAGGCCCCTAACCAGCTTATTGGAGCCCATAGGCGGGGCAGAATTGATCGCCATTGGTGTCGCCTCTCCCTTCCTAGTTCCTTTAAAGCTAACCTTGGTACTGGCTTTTTTACTATGCCTGCCCTACCTGCTGCACCAATTTTGGGGGTTTATTGCCCCTGGTATGTATCAAAATGAGCAAAAGCTAGCCATACCCTTGTTATTATCGAGCTTAATACTGTTCTATTGCGGCATTGCTTTCAGTTATTTTCTCGTCTTACCCCTGATTTTTGGCTTTTTTACCTCGGTGATTCCGGCTGGCATCCTGCTGATGCCAGACATCAACAATCACCTCAATTTCAGCTTAAAAATCATGTTTGCCTTTGGTGTGGCCTTTGAGATTCCGGTAGCCACCTATCTGCTGATTGCTAGTAAAGCGGTGTCACGCCAGACCCTAGCCAGCAAAAGGCCCTATGTCTTCGTCGGCTGTTTTGCCATCGGCATGATGATCACGCCGCCCGATGTCTTCTCACAAAGCTTGCTGGCCATTCCCATGTACCTACTCTTTGAGCTAGGATTGATCTTCAGCCGATGGTGGCTTAAAGACGATGCTCATCCTACCGAGGACTCTGGCGAATGATTACCAGCAACACCGAACTGCTTCATGGCTATCGCATCAGCAAACAGCTGGGCCTAGTGAGTGGCAGCACCGTGCGCGCCAAGCACATTGGTCGTGATTTTATGGCCGGCCTGAAGAATATTGTCGGGGGTGAGCTCAAGGGCTACACCGAATTGATGAGCGAAGCGCGTGAAGAGGCCTACTTACGCATGTTGGAAGAAGCCAAGAAAATGGGTGCCAATGGCGTGATCAATGTACGATTCAGTACAGCATCCATCACTCAGGGTGCTTCTGAATTATTAGTCTATGGCACTGCGGTCATCATTGAATGATGTTTCTTGCCTTTGAGTGGCTGGCTCTATTCTCTAGCATTGGTCTGGCTTTTTTCAGCTCTCGCTGGATAAAGCACCGCCATGTGCAACAACTGCAAAATGCCGAGCAACGACTGGCTCGCATCAGCCTGAGCAGTGCCAGCATCAACTGCCAACAAACTCTGGGCCTAGTGGGCACCGAACTGGTTATCAGCCTGGATGCCTTTACTGCCTTCAGCCTGTGGCTGCGTACCCTTTTGGGTGGCAACAGTGCAGGGGCCAATGAATTACTGCAACGCGGCAGACGCGAGGCCGTGATAAGGCTTAAGCGAGAGGCCGTGGCTTTGGGCGCCAAGGGCGTGATGAACCTACGCTTTGAACAGCTAACCTTTAGCAGTGGCGAGAGACGCAATCAAAACCGCTTCAGCATTCAAGCCTATGGCACAGCTTACTTATAAAAAGCATTCAACCAAATAGCCCCAATCCAAACAACAAACCAAACAGTTAACCCTGCACTTGCGTAATGGTTTTTAGGCTACGGATCCATTCCAAAAATGCTGATTAAGCTGCATCCGCAGTTGCTGGTTCGAGCGCAACGGCCCCACGCCCGCAGGGGTTCCGGTCAGCACCAGATCCCCAGGCAAGAGACTGATGTGCTGGCTGATGAATGACAGCAGATAACCGGGATCAAAGATCATTTGCTTCACCTGCCCCTGCTGCCTCAGCTCAGCATCGATCCACAGCCCAATCTGCGTTTCCTCCAAGGGACGATCCAAGGATTTTATCAGGGGCCCCACAGGACAACTATGGTCAAAGGCCTTGGCCAGCTCCCAAGGGTAACCCTGTTGTTTAAGCTGGCTCTGTACTTGCCTCAGAGTTAGATCCAGCGCCAAAGCATAGCCACCAATGGCAGCCAATGATTGCTCAGGGCTGGCCTTGGTTAGGGGTTGAACGATCCAAAGGGCCAATTCCAATTCATAATGAACCTCAGCCTGCGGCAGTTGCAGGGGCTGTTGCAGATCACAGAGCGCAGTTGAGGGCTTGATAAAGATCACTGGCTGCTCTGGCACTGGGTTATTCAGCTCAGCAGCATGTTGGGCGTAATTACGGCCAACACAAAGGATCTTACTGCAATCTGGCTCGACTGGCGCGCCCTGTTGCCAATGCAACCGACCAAAATTCCTCATGCCTTTCCCCTCCCGGCCTTAAAAAAGTAAACCAGCTAAGAAGGATGGGCTGCGGACTCTGGGTCCATGTCAGCCACCTGCTCCAGCTCTTCCTGCAATTGTTCGTAGTCTTCGTTGCTGATGTTGGGCATCAGCTCCATGCTTTGCGGCGTGGTACGCATCATGGGTGCATACTGACTGCTAGGCATTTGCTCTTTAGGCTTAGATTGCAAGGCCAAATACAATACCAACGCCGCTAAGCCAATAGTCAGGCTGAAGAAGAAAGGCAACCACTGGTTAGATAGTAGCGCCATGAACTGGCCTGCCAAGATTGGGCCTAATGCGGCTCCCAAGCCATAGACCAACAATAGAGTAGTGGATGCAGGAATTACTTCGATGTTGTCTACCCGATCAACCATATGGGCAATGGCCAAGGGATACAGGGCAAATACTAGAGCCCCCCAATATACCAACAAGGGATAAAGCAACCAAGGATGACTCACAAAGAGCAACAAGGGTCCAACAGGCAAGCTGGCTAGAGAGATGCCCAGCATCAGGCGGCGGCGGTCAAAACGCTCTGCTAGGATACCAATGGGTAGTTGACCCATGATACCGCCCAGAATAGTAAAGGACATCACCGCAGCAATGGTTCGGCTGTCGCTGGCAAAGCCACTGGCATAAAGCGGCATCAGACCGTAAAACGCACCCAACACCAAGCCTGATGCCAGGCACACCAGGGCGGCCAGGGGTGCTCGAGCAACGATGAGCTTAGGGTTCATGTCCGGAGTACTTAGCATCTCAGGTTGAGATAAACGAGTTAAGGATACTGGAACCATGGCCATACTGACTAGCAGAGCACAAAGAGCATACAGGGTAAAGGCCAGGGGCTGATCCAGTGTCAGCATGGGTTGCGCCAAGGCCACAGCACCAAGGCTGATCACCATGTACAGGGAAAAGACTCGGCTACGATGCTCTTGCTGCACCGTGGCATTGAGCCAGCTCTCGATCACCGCATAAACAGAGACCAAAGCGGCACCATAAAAGACCCGCAGCACCAACCAGAAAATATAATTGTCAAAAAGCAGATGTAGCAATACCACACTGGCAGCGGTAGATGCGGCAAGGGTGTAGGTACGAATATGGCCAACACGGCGAATAATGGGCACCACCAACCAAATGCCCATTAAGAAACCCAAGAAATAAGCCGAACTCAGCCAGCCGATACGCTCAGGGCCAAGGTTGTTTGCTTCCGCTGCCAAGGGCAACAATGAGTTCAACAGGCCATTGCCCAATAGCAGCAGCGCCATACCACTAAATAAGGCCAGAAGCGCGCGTAATCTAGCAGCCACCCAATCCCCCTTGCAATGCAAAAAAAAGCAGTGTCTAAGCACTGCTTAATTAGTTTAGCAAAGATTGGCTAACTCTGGGCCGGACTTGCCGAACGGCAATTAGAAAGAGAAGCCGGCCTGCAAGCCAAAGGTGGTGCTTTCAAAATCAAAGGGGGCACTGGCCACACCGCTGATGTTAAAGTTAGGCGTGGCTTTGAAGCCAACTTCTGAATGCAAGCTGGTGCGAGTGCCGGCTTCTGGTAGCTCCACACGCAAAGCGGCAGAAGCAAACAGGCCTGCATCTGTAGTCATTACCAAGCCGCCCTCCATGCCGGGAAAGCCAGCACGGGGTTCGACTTTTTTCTGCACGCCTTTTTCGAATTCGTTCGTAACACTGGATGTGTAATCAAACTCAGCGCGGAAGTCGATATCCATGGCAATGGGTAACCGCAGGCCTGCACCCAGAGTAAAGGAGTTGCCCTTGGCTTCGGTTAATGGGTCTGCATCCAACTGTTGATTAGAGGTGCTAAAAGCACCCTTCAAATAGACACCGTCTTCAAACACAAACACCCGGCCATTAACCAAGAAACCCGAAGCCGCACTGGGTGCCGCGACACCGGCTTCCGGTGCAGCAAAGGTTGTCCATTCATAACCCGCCTGCAAGCGGTTGTAGTAAAAACCCGTTGAGCCGGTATCAAAGGCAGGTTTGGTTAAAGCAAAGGCACTGCTGGCCATCATCAGAGCCAAGCCAGAAGCAAGCATTGGAAGTTTCAACATAATCAGATCCTCATGTGGTTGACGGTCATAGCATTGCAGAAGCGAACTGAATTGTAGATGAACCAAGCCAAAGCAACAGAGTGGATGACCTAATGCTCAGGAAAGGCTTGCATTATTCATTATATTAAATTATATTATGTTTAATTAAATAATTTAGGAGATGCCCCATGTTCTTTCAACTCAAAGCCGCAGACCAACAATGGCGCCCGCTAGGCTTTCTCGCCGCTCTGGGCAGTGGTGGCCTGGCCATCAGTTTCTTTATGTACCTCATGTTTTGGATCCCGCATCCCAACAGTCTAATCCCTACCTTCAGCGATGTTCAGGCGGCGCTGGGCTCAGGCAACCCAAGCCTAATGCTTGGCACCCTGATCGGCCTTGCAGGCATGCTATTCTTTGCCATTAACTACCTTAGACTGATGATTTGGAACGTCAATGCTCTCAAGGCTTTCAAAGCCAGCAGTGACTTTGCCGCCTTCAGCCAAAGCAATGCCCACAGCCAATTGTCTGCCGCGCCCTTGGCTGTGGCCATGGGCATCAATCTCAGCTTTGCCTTTGGTGCGGTCTTCATCCCTGGCCTTTGGGGCATGGTGGAATGGCTGTTCCCGGCTGCCATTGTCGCCTTCGTCTTGACGGCCATCTGGGCGGTGCGCACCTATCTGAACTTCTGGACTGGGGTCATCAGCCGTGGCGGTTTGGATTGCAGCAAGAACAATAACCTGTCACAGATTTTGCCAGCCTTTAGCTTTGCCATGATTGGTGTTGGCCTAGCAGCGCCCGCTGCCATGAGCAACCAACAGCTCACGGTGGTTATCGCCAGCCTAGGGGCCATAGTCTTGCTCACCGCCGCCGCCATTCTGGCCTTGGTACAGTTGGTGATTGGTATGCGCGCCCTGCTGCAATATGGCGCCACGGACGAAAGCCTGCCCAGCCTAATGATTCTGGTGCCCTTGATTACGCTATTTAGCATTGCCATGCTGCGCCTTAACCATGGCCAGCAGACCCTAAGCGGTCAAGAGCTGATGTCCGGCTTTTATCTACTCAGCCTTGCGCTGGCGGCGCAGCTGTTCTTTGTCGCTCTGGGCCTGAGCGCACAAAGCCGCTTGAGTTACTGGCGCAACTGGTTCTGGGGCGAGAAGAAGTCCCTTAACAGCTATGCCCTGATCTGCCCCGGCGTGGCCCTGACCATTCTTGGCTTCTTCTGGGTCAATCGTGGACTGGTGCCCCTGATCGATGGACTGGAACTGTACAGTCTGGGTTATTGGTTATTGACGCTGCCCTTCATAGCGGTGCAGATGGCGACTATTTATGGCTACTGGCATCTAAACCACAAGCTGCTACCCAAAGCCAAGGCCAGCACCCCAGCTCAGGCCAGCTAAACGATCCAGACAACAACAAGAGCAGCAGAATGATGATGCTCAAGAGTTAACCAGTGACTTAAAGGCAGCCAATGGCTGCCTTTTTTGTGCATTCTGTTAAGATAGATGCCCTTTGTAATCCACTACCTAGGCTCATGATGCACAGCAACAAAGACTGGCTCACCAGCCAACAACAGACTCAGGCATGGCGACTAAAGCTGGCGGCTTTGGCCGGCTTGGTGGCCAGCCTAGCGCTGATGGCGCAATTTTGGCTGCTGGCTCAGGTGCTAGGCCCCTTGATTCTGGGCCAAGAATGGTCACTGACGCCCATCTATTGGCTGCCTGCTGCCCTGGGGTTACGCCTTGTAGCCCAGGCCATTAAGGATCATCTGGGCAACAGCGCCAGCCGCTTGATCCGCAGCCAGATTCGCCAACAACTGATGCAGCGCCTGAGCATGTTGGGCTTGGCCAGGGCTCAGGCCGGCGCCGACGGTGCCATTGCTAGCCAAGTGTTGGAGCAGGTAGATGCCATGGATGCCTACTTCAGCCGCTACTACAGCCAAAAGTTACTGGTGGTGCTGGTGCCCGTAGTAATTCTGATCCTCATGTTCTGGCTCAGCCCCTTGGTGGCCAGCATCATGCTGCTCACCGCACCCCTGATTCCGGTGTTCATGATTCTGGTTGGTCAGCGCGCAGCCAAGGCCAATCGTGAGCAATTCCAAGCGTTGTCGCAGCTGGGTGGCCAGTTCTTGGACAATGTGCGTGGTTTAGGGCATCTACTGCTGCTCAGCGCCCAACCGCAACAGCAAGAGCGATTGGCACAAGCCAGTGAAGAATACCGCTCACGCACCATGAAGGTCTTGCGTCAGGCCTTTTTATCGACCTCGGTGTTGGAGCTGTTCAGCTCGATTGCCATTGCTCTGGTTGCCCTATATTTGGGCCTTGGCCTATTGGGCGAACTGCCTTGGGCCAAGGGTCAGGTGCCAGTGCCCTTCACCGCCGCACTGTTCATCTTGCTCATCACCCCTGAGTTTTATCAGCCACTGCGCCAGCTGGGCAGCGATTATCATGCCAAGGCCCAGGCCGAGGGAGCAGCCGAGGTGATCATGGGGCTGTACCATTGCCCCTTGCCGGCTCAGGGCAGCCAAGAGTTGCAACTGAGCAGCGCCCCGAGCCTCAGCTGCCAAAACCTTAGCCTAGCCGGTGGCGGACGCTTAAAACAACTCAGTTGGCAACTGCCCGCCGGACAGAAGCTGGCCATTCTCGGGGCCAGCGGCTCGGGCAAAAGCAGCCTACTGCAATGCCTGCTAGGCTACCAAACGCCAGAAACGGGCGAGCTGCTTATCAATCAGCAATCCTTGGCGCAATTAAATCTCGACCACTGGCGACGGCAAATTGGCTGGCTGGCACAGCAACCCGATTGGATTGCTGGCAGCCTGGCTGACAACCTCAGGCTGGCCAAGCCCCAAGCCAGCGACAGCGAACTTTGGCAGGCGCTAGAACTGGTCGGTCTGGCCAGCCTTATCCAGCAACTGCCGCAGCGGCTCAACAGCCAACTGGGTGATCAGGGCCAAGGCCTGTCCGGTGGGCAAAAACAACGCCTAGCCATCGCCCGCTTACTGCTGCAAGACAAGCAGCTTTGGCTGCTGGATGAACCCGCCGCCCACCTTGACCCGCAAAGTCGGGCTCAGATTCGCCAACTACTGCTGGATCAGGCCGCAGGCCGCACCCTGCTCTATGTTACCCATGACCAAGACCTAACCGGCTTTGATTGGGTGATGATTCTCCAACAAGGGCGTCTTGCCTACTTTGGCCCCAGCGCACAGGCCAGCCAAGCACTGAAGGAGTTGGCATTATGATCCGCAAAGATCGCCCCTCGGCCCTAAGTTGGCGCACCCTACTGGCCGGTCAGGCAGGCATCTGGTGGCTGGCCTTTGCCCTTGGCTTTTTTACCCTACTAGCCGTGGTTGGCCTACTCACCACCTCAGGCTGGTTCATCAGCGCCACCGCCATCGCCGGCCTCAGCATGGCCACGGCCTACAGTTTTAATTACTTTAGCCCTGCGGCCTTGATTCGCTTAGCGGCCATCGTACGCACCGCAGGGCGCTACGGCGAGCGACTGGCCTCGCACTATGCCGTGCTGGGCCTGCTCAAGGATTTACGCCTGCTGGTCTTTGCTCGTTTGAGCCAAACCAGCCCACTCAAACTCTGGCAACTGGGTTCTGGCGATTTAGCGCAGCGCTTGGTGGGCGACATTGACCATCTGGACGCCTGGCCTTTGCGCTTTTTCCTGCCTTGGCTCTGGGCCAGCAGCCTGTTGCTGCTGTTCATCGCCCTACTGGCTTGGCTACAACCCCTACTGTTGCTGCCCATGCTGCCCGGCTTGCTCTTTGCTTGGTTGCTGGTGCCCAGCCTTGGCGCTTGGCAGGGTTACCGCCTAGCCAAACAAGAGAGTCAACAGCTGGGTAAGCGCCGCCAAGACTTGCTGCAGTTGCTGCGCAATCAGGTCAGCCTGCAGGTCTTTGGTCAATGGGCACTAAAGCAAGAGCAGTTCCTCAGCCAAGACCAACAGTTGATCCTAGAACAACAGCGGCTGACGCAGATCCAGCAACTCTGCCAACTGGCCAGTCTGGCCGGCCTCGGGCTGAGCCTGATCATGGGCCTGTACACCGGGGTACATCTGGTGGCGTCTGGTCTGCTGGCCGGGCCTTGGTTAGTGGCCTGCCTGCTGGCGATTTTAGGCTTGCAAGAGGTATTGCTACCCCAAAGTGGCAGCTTCATTGCGCTCGGTCAGGCCGCCGGTGCCAAACAACGCATCAGTGAATTGCTTCCCGAGGCAGCAGCTCAGACGGTGGCAGGGCAAACCTTTGCATCCTTAGAGCTGGTGAACCTGAGCGCGCGCATGCCAGGCGCGCTCAATGGCCCGAGCCAGCTGAATTGCCATTGGCAACTGGGCGACAGAGTGTGGTTGCGCGGCCCTTCGGGCTGTGGCAAATCGACCCTATGCTGGGTGCTGAGTGGCCAACTGCCTGCCGAGCAGGGCCAACTCTTGCTCAACGGCAAGGCCTTAACGGCCCTGCCTGAAAACTGGCTTGGCCAACAACTGGGCCTACAACTGCAAGACAACTACTGCTTTCACCTGTCTTTGGCCGAAAACCTGCGCTTAGCCAAGGCCGATGCCAGCGACGAACAGCTCTGGCAAGCACTGGAAGCCATGGAACTGGCCGACTGGGCCAAACAACTACCCAAGGGGCTAAACAGCCAAATGAGCGAACAGGGCCGCACGCTCTCTGGCGGCCAGTTACGACGCCTGGGCTTGGCCAGACTTTGGCTGCAGCAACCCAGCATTTGGCTGCTGGACGAAGGCCTTGAAGGCCTGGATCCGCAGATGAGTCAGCGCATCCTTAAGCGCATCTGCAGCCAAGAGTGCCTGTTGATTGTGATCAGCCATCAACAGTTAGACTCCAATCTGTTTAGCCAGATCGTCACCCTGGATGAGCGTGGTCGTTGCCTTGATGCTAGCTAGCGCCTGCGCCTCGACGCCAAGGCCTTAATCCATCAGGCAGAGGCCGAGCTTAAAAACCCTCGGGTGGTTCTGATCTTTGCCTCTGATTGGTTGCGTTTTAGCCCCCTAGGGTCTTTACTTAGTGCACGGCATCAGCACTAAGGAGCCTTGCTCTAGGAATAACAGCCAATGTTGAAAACCCAATCCATTTTCAGTGAAGTTTTGTTGCGCGTGCTGCCCATCATGGCACTGGTCAGCCTGCTCTTCTTTGCTGTACTCATCCGCCAAGAATGGCAACGGCTGCATGAAACCAATCAGCAGATCGCCACTGTGCGCACGGAAAACCTTGCCAACTTACTGCGCGAACCTCTTTGGCAATTCTCCGATGTCATCATTAACAATGTGCTAAGCACCAACCTCAGCGCCCAAACCCTTTGCCTACAGATTCAGGATGAGTTTGCCAACATTCTGCATACTCAGGGTGATTGCCTTGCGCCAGAAGGAGAATGGTTCAGCTCGACCATTCGCTATCAACTTAATGACCAACTGCGTGACATAGGCCAGTTAAATGCCAAGGTCATCACTCGCCCCAATCTAGCCAACCTTAGCCCACAGCTAACCTACCTGAGCCTATTAACCCTACTATTATTCATCAGTCTCAGCCTGGCGGCTCTGTGGGCCTTTCGCAAGGTGGTGCTACTGCCTCTGTCCAGAGTCACGCAATCCTTGAGTCACTATCGGCAAACCAAAGAACTGCAGCCCGTGGCTTGGCAGAGCCACAACGAGCTAGGGCAATTCGTTGCCCTGTTTAATCAATCCATTGAGTTACAAGACCAATATCAACAGCAACTGCTAGCAGCCAAAACCAAGGCTGAACAGGCACTGGACGAGCTTAAGCTCACTCAGGCGCAACTCATTCATTCGGAGAAGATGGCGTCCCTAGGCAGCATTGTGGCCGGCATTGCCCATGAGATTAACACCCCGATCGGCAACAGCCTTACGGTCGCCAGTACCCTGAGCGACAAGTTAAAAAATTTCCAACAGAGCATGGCTCAAGGACTAAGGAAGTCCACTTTGGATCAGTTTTTAGGAGATGTAGAAGAAGCCAGCAACATTTTGACTCGCAGCCTCAACATGGCCGCAGAGCAGGTGGCCAATTTCAAACAGGTGGCCGTGGATCAAACCAGTGAACAAAAACGGCCATTTGAGTTGGGTGCGGTGATCAAAGAGGTGCTATCCACTCTGCGACCAAGTATAAAGCACAAAGACATCCAAGTACTGTTAGAGCTTGAAAGCGACCTACTGATGAACAGCTACCCCGGGCCTCTAGGTCAGGTCATCAGCAACTGTTTCAACAACAGTGTCCTGCATGGCCTAGACAATAACAGTTTAGACAATAACGCAGGGCAAATACGCATTTGCGCTCGGCAATTGACCAAGCAAGAGGTTGAGCTGGTGGTGGCAGATAACGGCAAGGGCATGACAGAAGAACAGTTAGCTCGTGCCATGGACCCTTTTTTTACCACCAAACTGGGCCAGGGTGGTTCCGGGCTCGGCCTACATTTGGTCTATCAATTGGTTAGCCAAACCCTTAAGGGCAAAATCCGCCTAGAAAGCCATCCCAATCAAGGCTTTCGTGTCATTTTGCAGCTCCCCAACGACCCCAACTTAACCATGCTGGACGGCCCTCATGCAGAATAGCGACTTAGTGGAATTTATTGACGAATCCGTCAGCGACCAAGCCAAGGATCAACCCGTCTGGACGGTATTAATTGTCGATGATGAGCCCAGCGTGCATCAAAGCACTCGCTTTGCGCTGGACAATCATCAGATTCTGGGGCGCACCATCGAATTCAAGGCCGCCTATTCCGCAGCCGAAGCCAGAGCCATACTGGCCAATGAACCCGAATTTGCCGTCATTTTACTGGATGTGGTGATGGAAGAGCCAGACAGTGGTTTAAAGCTGGTGGGCTATATTCGTGAGCACTTGCAACAGCAGAACTCACGCATCATTCTGCGCACCGGTCAGCCAGGCTATGCGCCCGAATTGGATGTGATCGAGAAATACGACATCAATGACTACAAATCCAAGAGTGAGCTGACCCGCACCAGATTGATCACCAGCATGACAGCAGCCATTCGCAGTTATTTGCAGATCCAAACCATCAATGCTAATCGTGATGGCTTGATGATGATCATCGATGGCTCGGCACAACTGTTCCGAGAAAAGGCAGTACACAACTTTTCCCAGGGGGTGTTGATCCAACTCTGTAGCCTGTTACAGATCAACCAGAATGGTATCTTCTGTTGTTTTGAAAATGGTGACAAAAACGAGGTTGAAGTTCTTGCTGCCTTTGGCAAATATCAATATTTACAGGGCCGCACCCTAAGCCAAGAGGCTGAGCAAAATCTATTACAGCAAGTTCGCACCGCCCTGCAGCATAAAAGTCATCAGTTTCATCCCGATAATGTGGTCCTTTATTTACAAACACCCTATGCTCAAGACTTGGTGGTATGGGTCGAAACCAGTCGGACTCTGAACGACATCGACATGCGGCTGTTGGAGATTTTTTCCGTTAGCGTGGCCGTGGGCTTTGATAACGCCAAGCTGTTTGAACGAGTGGAACGCAACGCCTTCGTTGATGAGCTAACAGGCTTAAAAAACCGTTTCGGCTTGGTGCAAGAGTTGCAAAAGATGAGCGAGCAAGGCATGAAGCAGCAAAACGAAGCCTTTAGTTTGTTGCTCTTTGATTTAGACAACTTTCAGGCCGTTAATGATGGTCTAGGCTATGAGTTGGGCAATCAATGTTTGCTGGCGTGCCAGCAGCAACTGCAACAGCTCTTCGGCGCCGAGCATCTTTTGGCACGCCTGTCTTCCGATAACTTTGTCGTTCGCTTGCCCTGCACCGATAAAGAACTGTTAAGGCAACAAATTCACGCCCTCAAAGAGGCGGTGAGCGCTGGGGTCTCGATTGGCCCGCACCGAATTGCCCTAAGCCTAACCTGTGGTATAGCCCAATACCCTTTGCATGGCGAAAAGGCAGAAATGCTGCTGACTCATGCCAGTATTGCCCTTAAGGAGGCAAAAAATAATGCCCGAGGCGGCTTTGTCATCTTTGACAGCAAATACCAAGAGCGAATGCAGCAACGACTGGAGCTGGCCAATCGACTGGCCAGGGCTTTGCAACAGCAAGAACTGAGCTTGCTGTACCAGCCGCAGATCGACATGAGCCAGTCCAGCATGGTCGGGGTCGAAGCCCTGCTAAGATGGAATAGCCCTCAGGGCGCGGTCAGCCCTGCGCACTTCATTCCGGTGGCCGAGTCCTCAGGCCACATCGTTGAAATTGGGCGTTGGGTCATGGAGCAAGCGTTTTGCCAGCTCAGTACTTGGCTTCAAAGGCAGCCCAAACTGTGCATGGCGATTAATGTGTCCCTTAGGCAGCTCAAGGACCCGGGATTTCTTGAGCACCTAGACGCGTTACTAAGCCGAACTCAGGTCCCAGCCAGCAACATCAAGCTGGAAATCACCGAAAGCATGATGATGGAAGAGCACTTAACTCTGGTCGCCTTGGTCTATGCCATCCGCAGTCGAGGCATCAAGGTGTCGATCGATGATTTTGGCACGGGCTACAGTTCGCTAGGTTATATTCTTAACCTGCCCGTGGATCAGCTGAAAATTGATCGTAGCTTTGTGCAAAACCTTGACATCCAGCCACAAAAGCAAGCCATTGCCCAACTGATCATTGGCATGACCAGAACATTGAACCTTGAGGTCATTGCCGAAGGGGTAGAAAAAGAGGAAGAAAAGCAAAAACTACTGCAACTGGGTTGTTGCTTAGCTCAGGGCTTTTATTTTGCTAAGCCCTTAACTGCCGAGCAGGTTGAAAGCCAGTGGCTGGCTCAGTGACAGCTCGGCCTGTTCTGTCAGCGTCTGGCTTTGGCTCTGTGACAACATAAGTGTATGGCCAAGGGCAAAGACGATCAGGCTGAGCATTAACCAGCGGCGAATGGCTGCAATTCGGTTTGACATAATGCCTCCTATGAATGATTTGGAAAACCAATCAAAATAATCAAATTATTTAATGATAACAATTATCATTTAAGTTTAATTAAAGACCATATTCCCATTGTGGTCAAGCAAGATTTTGCCATTAGTGCTGCCGATGGATACTTGCTAAACTGCAGCCAAATTCAATTCGGTTGTTACTATGTCTGATTACATCCTCATTGACGGCTCTTCTTACTTGTTTCGTGCCTTTCACGCCATGCCGCCCCTGACCAACAAAGAGGGTCAACCCACTGGCGCCACCAGGGGCGTAATCAGCATGATTCGCTCGATGCAGCAAGATTACCCTGATGCCAACTTGGTGGTGGTCTTTGATGCCAAGGGCCCGACCTTCCGTAATGAGTTATACGATCAATACAAGGCCAATCGACCACCCATGCCCGACGAACTGAGGCTGCAGATCGATGACATTCATCGCATCATTCGCGCCATGGGCTTGCCGCTCTTGAGTGTCAGCGGAGTGGAAGCAGACGATGTGATTGGCACTCTGGCCAAGCAGCTCAGTCAAGAGCAACATCAGGTGCTGATCTCGACCGGCGATAAGGACATGGCACAACTGATCAACGAGCGTGTGACCCTGCTCAACACCATGAACCAGAAGCGCTTGGATGCCAGCAGCATGCAAGAAAAGTATGGTTTTGGCCCTGAGTTGATGATCGACTATTTGGCCCTAATGGGCGACAAGGTGGACAACATACCGGGCGTGCCTGGGGTTGGAGAAAAGACCGCCACCGCACTGCTACAAGCCCTGGGCGGCATCGACAGCATTTACCAGCAATTGGATGCAGTGGCCGAGCTGCCGATTCGCGGCGCCAAGTCACTGGCCAAAAAACTGCAAGAACATCAAGACCAGGCCAGGCTGAGCTACCGGCTAGCGACCATCAGTTGCGATCTGGATTTGCAACTGCAGTCCGACGCCCTCAATAGCCAAGCGCCTGATCAGGCCTTGCTGCATGAGCTCTTTGCCCGTTTGGAATTCCGCTCATGGTTAAAAGAGTTGGATGGTCAGCAGGGCAGTGCTCTAACCTCTGGCTCGACTGCTGCCTCTGCATCTCATGATCCGGCCATGGATGTCATTCAACCCTCACCGGCCCCTACCGAACTGGATTACCAAAGCCTAGACAGCCTTGAGCAATTAACCAGCTACCTACAAGAGGCCAAAAGCAAAGGCCGACTGGCCCTCCATGCCCATTGCCGCAGCCAACACTATTTGCAGCAACAAGTCATTGCCCTGAGCCTAAGCCATGGCCCGGGCAGTGCTCGTGTGCTGCAACTGGTGGCCAACGGCATGCCGCAAGGCATTGAGGCACAAGAACTGATGGCCCTAATTGCTCCTTATTTGGCCGACTTTCAGCTGGAAAAGATCGTGCTCGACCTTAAGGCTTGGTTGCACCTGCTGAGTCAATACGACATTCGCCCACACCGTATGAAGGACGATGTCTCGCTAATGGCCAATGCCCTAAACAGCAGCCTGCCAAGGGCGGGCGAGCTGAGCAAACACTATGATCCTTATCACCTAGACAATCTCAGCCGCCAACACTTGGATCTTGACAGCCTGCTGCTGGAAGAGATCGCCGGCCAGTTCGGCAAAAAGCAACTGTGTCTCTCAGAGTTAGACAGCAGCCACTGCCTTACTTATCTGGCGCAACGGGCCGATCTTTGCTTCCGTCTGTTTGAGCATTTGCGAGCCGAACTGCAACAGCAGCCGGAGCTGCTGGCGGTCTATCGGCAAATCGAAGCGCCCCTGGTGCCAAGTTTGGTGGCCATGGAGCGCCGCGGTGTAACCCTGGATCGCCAGCAGCTAAGTACTCTAAGCGCTACGTTCAGCGAGCAAGCCGAACAACTGATGCAGCAAGCCTTTGAGCTGGCTGGTGAGGAGTTTAATCTTGACTCACCCAAGCAATTGGCCGATGTTTTGTTTGGCAAACTGGGCCTGCCTGCTGGCAAAAAAACCGCCAAGGGTCAGGCCTCAACCAATGAAGAGGTGCTGAACGAATTGGCCCTTAGCTACCCCTTGCCGGCCATCATTCTGCAGTATCGACGACTGAAAAAACTGCTCGGCACCTATACTCTGCCCCTGGCGGAATTGATCCAAGCCAGTACCGGACGGGTGCACACCAGTTACCACCAAACCGGCGCCAGCACCGGACGCTTCAGTTCCAGCGAACCCAATTTGCAAAACATCCCCATTCGCCACCCCGAAGGGCGACTGATTCGCCAAGCCTTTGTGCCGCAAGCAGGCTGGCTGATGCTGGCCGCAGACTACAGCCAGATCGAGCTGCGCATCATGGCGCATCTGTCGCAAGACGAAGGCTTGATTCGTGCCTTTGCCGCCGGCGAAGACATCCACAAGGCCACCGCGGCCGACACCATGCAGTTGAATTTGGACCAGGTGACACCAGAGATGCGGCGCAACGCCAAGGCCATTAACTTTGGGCTGATCTATGGCATGAGCGCCTTTGGTCTGGCCAAGCAACTGGGCATTGAGCGCAAAGAAGCCAGCGACTATGTCAATCGCTACTTTCAGCGTTACCCCGGGGTTAAGGATTACATGGAGCGGACGCGAGAACAGGCCAAGCAGCAGGGCTATGTGCAAACCCTGTATGGCCGCAGGCTCTACCTACCTGGCCTGGCATCCAGCAATGCCATGGTGCGTGCGGGTGCCGAGCGCACCGCCATCAATGCCCCCATGCAGGGCACGGCTGCAGACATCATTAAAAAGGCCATGGTGGATGTGTACCAATGGTGCAAAGATCGTGATGACATTGGTTTGCTGCTGCAGGTGCACGACGAACTGGTGTTTGAAGTGCGCAGTGAGCAACTGGCGGAGCTGCAGCAAGGCATTCGCCTACGCATGCAGCAAGCCGCCAGTCTGAGTGTGCCCTTGGTGGTCGACCTTGGTGTGGGCGACAACTGGGATCAGGCGCACTAGCTTGCTATAAACCAACAGCCTACTAAAACCAACAGCCAACTAGGTGCGGAAGCGCTGCAAGTTGGTTTGGATGGTACGGCTTAGGTTGGACATGTCGTCTACCTGAGCCTGAGACTGGTCAAAACTCACCGCCAGTTGATCGGCCGCGTCTTTGATCACGGTGGTGATCTGACTGATTTCTTCAGTGGCAATGTTTTGTTCAGCCGCCGCTGCAGAAATGCGTTGCGCTTGATCATTGATGGTCTGGATGGAGTCGTTAATGCTCATCAGGCTCTGCATCACCTTCTGTGCATTGTCGATGGTGGCCTTGGCCACTTCCACCGATTGTTCCATCATGCCCACCGCTTGACCGGTGCGGCCCTGCAAGGCCTCAATCATTTTCTGAATTTCCCCTGTGGCCTCATGGGTACGCTGCGATAGACCCCGTACTTCGTCGGCCACCACGGCAAAGCCTCGCCCATGATCCCCGGCTCTTGCGGCTTCAATGGCGGCATTCAAAGCCAGCAAGTTGGTTTGCTCCGCCACGCCCTGAATGGTGTTGAGGATGTAGTTGATCTTTTGTGCGTCCTCATTGAGGGCTTCGATCACTCTGGCGGTTTCAGCAATTTCTGCCGACAGGCGATTCATGCTTTGATCGTTGCGCTCAGCCTCGGTTTTGGCCGACTGGCTGGTTTGCTTGGCGGTCTGGGCCGACTGTGCTGCTTCTTGAGCGCTCTGGGCCACTTCGGCCGAGGTAGCCGACATCTCATGAATGGCCGCAGCCACCTGACTGATTTCGTCTTGCTGGCGTTGCAATTGTTGCTGATTAGCAGCGGTGCTATTGGCGGTGGCCACGGCGTTTTCAGCCAAGGCACTGGCCGATTGCTTGGCTTCCAGCACCAGCTGTCTGACCTGTTGCAAGAAGTCATTAAACGCACTACTGATGCGGCCCAATTCATTATCCGCTTGATAATTCAGGGTTTTGGTCAGATCGCCCTGCCCCTTGCTGACTTCGTTCATCGCCAGCTGCAGTTCGTCCAGAGGTTGTAGCAAACGACGCACCAGCATGGCAGCGGCAAAGCCAATGACCAGCAACAGCACCAGAGCCAGCAACACCGAGGACATCAATTGAGCACGCACTGGGGTCATCAGCACCCGTTCGTCGATCACGAACACCAAACGCCAGTCCGAATCCGGAATGTTGCGCGCCATTACCAAGCTGGCCTTGCCCTCGACCTGAGTGGACAGCAGCTCACCACTGCTCAACAGGGCATTAATATTGCTGGCGTTCAAACTAGGAGCCGACATGCTAAGGGGCTGGAGCACCAAATTTTGGTTAGGATGCACCAAAACCTTGGCCTCGCGGTCCACCAGAATGGCGTAGCCAAGCTCACCCAAATCGGCACCCAGCACCGAACTGGACACCTCCGTTAGGCGCAAATCCGCCGCCAACACACCAAGACTGTCAATGCTACGCGCAAAGGTCATCACCAAACCACCTTGCTCAGATGCATCCTCATAGGGATCGGTGACCACGGTACGACCTGGGCTGCGCATGGCCAACTGATACCAAGGCCGAGTACGTGGGTCATATCCCGCAGGCAAACTGACCACGGGATTGGAAATAAAGCGGCCATCACTGGTGCCCACATACATAACCTGAAAGTCGCCGGCACCCTGACCATAATCTAAGATAGCGTCTAAAACATCATCATGATTAGCATAGGCTCTGGCAGCAGTATCCATCAACCGCACATTGGCTCGCTGCCAAGACGACAGGTTACGGGCCAAGACTTGGCTGACCAAGTTGACTTCCACTTCAGCGTTTTCCAAAGCTTGACGCTGCAGGTTATTGACCGCCAAGGCGGTGGTGATGGCAATGGTGATAGCGGTAACCAGCAACACGGCCAACATAAGTTGAGTTTTGAGGCTGTTCATGACTGAGTCCTAGGCTAAAAGAGCAACACCTTAAGCCTAGACCAAAGCTGGCATTTGTCTAATTCCTGCGCCGATCTTAATCCCTAACTAGGCACGGCTGTGCAGCCAAAGTTGCAACGGCTTGAGCAGAGCCTTTGCCAGCTCCTGAGTGCGAGCCACCGACCAGCCAGGCTCAGCAGGCATGGGTACTTGCGGCTGCCGCCAATGCTCTTTAAAGGGCATCTCCAGGGTTAGGGCCGGGCAAGAGAAGCGATTGCCCACCCAAAAGGTGGCCATGCTCAGGGCCTCAGAGCCAAATTGCCCCGGTGCATAGCCCTGCTCCTGTTGAAAATCGACACTGGCTTGGCAATACCATTCTTTGAAGGCTTGCTCTTGAGCCAAGATGGCCTCACTGACGTCAGCGCCCAACTGCCCGGCCATGAAGTTCCATGGCAGACTTTCGTCGCCATGCACATCAATGTACAGATCCACGCCCCGAGCTTCCATGGCCTGACGCGCCAAATAGACTTCTGGGCTACGCTGCATACAGGGCTGCGCCCATTCGCGGTTAAGGTTAATGCCCTGAGCATTGGTGCGCAGATTACCCAACACCGCACCATCGGGATTGAGATGCGGCAAAACGAAAAACTGGGCCTGTTGGCGCAGTTCGGCACCCAAGGGGGTGTCGAGCAAGGCATTAATCAGGGCCTCAATGTACCAGCTGGCCATGGTTTCACCCGGGTGCTGGCGGGCCGATAACCAAATCTTCGGCTTACCGGCCTGACCCAGGGTCAAAAGATCAATGGCACGGCCCTGCACCGTACGGCCCAAGGCAGTCCAGCTAACCTCTGGGCGCTGCTGCCAAGTGGCCAAGGCTTGTAAATAACGGACATAGCCATAGGGCACAAAGTAGGCGTACCAGCGCTGCCCTTGGCTGGGTTGGTGCTCAATCAACAGCTGACCGTCCTGATACTGAGTCGGCACTCGATACCAATGCTGTAAATCGTCACTGGCTAGGGCTTGATAGTCTTGCCAGCCCTCAGGGTAGGCGGCACCAGCGGCATTGGTGATCACCAGAGTCTTGGCTTGTGCCGATTGTATGCCAAAGTAAAACCATTGATAAAAGTGGCTCTGGCTGTCTTGGCGAATGGCCAGCAGGCAACGGTCCCCTTGCTGGCCCTGAAAAACAATGTTGCCCCCGTCCATCTGCGCAAAAAGATGCATAAAACTCTCCGAATTCAACTGGCTAAGCGCAAGGATGGTTGCACCCTTGGGCATTTTGTAAGATGCTAAGTGGTAAACATTGTCCTAAATCAATAGCACTACAACAACGACAACTGTAAAAAACAACCAAGAGTGAGGAAATCTCATGTCTAGCAAAGTTTACCAGGTGCCAGCCAGCACCTTGGCGCGCACTCTGTTAACTAACGAGCGTTATCAAGAACTGTATCAGCATTCCATTGAGCACAACGAAGCCTTTTGGCAAGAACAGGGCCAGCGCGTGGATTGGATCAAGCCCTTCACCAAGGTTAAGGATGTTAGCTACAACCGTGAAAATTTGCACATTCACTGGTATCAGGACGGCACTCTGAATGTCAGCGCCAACTGCATTGACCGTCATCTGGCCAAACGCGCCAATCAAACCGCCATCATTTGGGAAGGCGACAACCCAGAAGAGCAGCAAGAAATCAGCTACCAACAGCTATCCGTGGCGGTGAATAAGCTGGCCAATGCCATGAAGGCCATGGGCGTAAAAAAAGGTGACCGAGTCACCATCTACATGCCCATGATCCCTGAGGCCGCCTATGCCATGCTGGCCTGTACCCGCATTGGTGCCATTCACTCAGTAGTCTTTGGTGGCTTTTCACCTGAGGCCTTGGCCGGACGCATCATTGATTGCGAATCCAACTTTGTCATCACTGCCGATGAAGGCCTGCGCGGTGGCAAGGCCGTGCCGCTGAAAAAGAATGTCGACAAGGCTCTGGAACACCCATCGGTCAACTCGGTCGACAAGGTATTGGTGGTTGAACGCACCAAGGGTGCAGTCAACATGGTCGAAGGCCGTGACTTCTGGTATCACCAGCAGGTAGCAGAGCAAAGCGCTGATTGCCCGGCTGAAGAAATGAACGCCGAAGATCCGCTGTTCATCCTGTACACATCAGGCTCCACCGGCAAGCCCAAGGGCGTGCTGCACACCACTGGCGGTTATCTGGTCTATGCCAGCCTGACGCATCAGTATGTGTTTGACTACCAAGAGGGCGACACATACTGGTGTACGGCGGATGTGGGCTGGGTTACTGGCCATAGTTACATTCTCTATGGCCCGCTGGCCAATGGCGCCACCACGCTGATGTTCGAAGGCGTACCCAACTACCCTAACATTGACCGCATGGCTCGGGTTTGTGAAAAGTGGAAGGTTAACACCCTGTACACAGCACCGACCGCCATTCGTGCGCTGATGGGTCAAGGCAGCAAGGCCGTGGATGGCGTCGACCTTTCCAGCCTGCGCTTGCTGGGCTCTGTGGGTGAACCCATCAACCCCGAAGCCTGGGAGTGGTACCACAAGAGCTTTGGTCAAGAGCGTTGCCCCATTGTCGACACCTGGTGGCAAACCGAAACCGGCGGCATTTTGATCACCCCATTACCGGGTGCCACCGCCCTCAAGCCTGGCTCGGCCACCCGCCCCTTCTTTGGTATCAAGCCAGAATTATTGGACGCCGAAGGTCAGGTACTCTCTGGCGCAGTGGATGGCAACCTAGTAATTACCGATTCCTGGCCTGGGCAAATGCGCTCGGTCTATGGCGATCATCAACGCTTTATTGATACCTACTTCTCCACCTACGCTGGCAAATACTTCACCGGTGACGGCGCCCGCCGTGACGAAGACGGCTACTACTGGATTACCGGTCGCGTAGACGACGTACTGAATGTCTCTGGCCACCGCTTGGGCACAGCTGAAATCGAATCGGCCTTGGTGGCACACCCCGAAGTGGCGGAGGCAGCAGTGGTCGGCTTCCCGCATGACATCAAGGGCCAAGGCATCTATGTCTATGTAACGCCCATGTTGGGCGTGCTGCCGAGCGACGAACTCAAGGCCGAACTGGTTGCCCATGTACGCAAAGAGATTGGCCCCATTGCCTCACCGGATCAAATCCAGTGGGCGCCTGGCTTGCCAAAAACACGTTCAGGTAAAATCATGCGCCGCATTTTGCGCAAGATTGCCGCCAACGACTTTGAGAATCTGGGCGACACCTCCACACTAGCTGATCCAAGTGTGGTTGACGAGCTGATCGACAGCCGCCAACACCTCTAATCTTTTGATTCAAGTCTGCTATTCTGCTGGGTGACAGCAGATCACTACTGACCTCGCTGGCTAAGCTGGCGAGGTTTTTTTATGCCTTACTGGTCATTTTTTTACTTTTTGCGCTGCAAAATAGTAATTTTACTAATAGGCAAGGCTAAGCCCCACTACTAAACTGCACACATCTGGCAAGGAAAAGGAAAGGACAGCGCCAGAATGGGCAGGGTTAGCCACTAGGGAGAACGAATGGATAGGGAGTTAAGGGACAACGGCAAGGGTGCTGAGTAAGGATAGGGAGTTAAGGGACAATGGCAGGGGTGCCGGGTAAGGATAGGGAGTTAAGGGACAATGGCAAGGGTGCCGGGTAAGGATAAGGAGTTAATGGATCACGGCCTGGACGCCTAGTGAAGGACATGGATACTAAGGACGCTACTTCAGGGCTGAAGTCATCACGGAATCGATTAAGGAAGCGCGCATCAAGGACGAAGCAGTATCATTTAAACCAAGGGCTGGCATTTGCTGGCCCTTGGTTTTTTCTGGTAAAGCATTTTGTGGCACTGTTGATTCTTCTGGCACTGGCTGGGGTGCTTCAGCCATCCCTAATCATGCTGGGCATCTTCGATATCACCCTGTGCTTTGCTTCAGTCATCCTGCGCGAAGTCGCAGGATCCCCTCACTTAATTCAAGGGCTGCGCCAGCCCTGCTGCGGTTGCTGCCTTGTGGCCTCTGGCGAGCATTCGCGGCGCGCTGCTTCTTTTACAGACCCTGCGACTGCGCGCAGGGTGATAGCCCGCCATGAGCGCTTGCGCCATCCATGGGCATTCGCATCCGCACATCCCCGTGCTCCTGACGCCGCCGACGACCACAAGCCAGCACCCGCTGATCGCAGGGCTGGCTAGAGTTATTGCAGTGGTGCTTTATGAATTGGTGACAAACCAGCCCGAGGAGCGGGCTGGGAACTGGGGTCGAGGGGTGCCGGCGGCCAAGGATGGACGCCGTCAAGCGGCCAGGACGGCGAATAGCGTCCCCGAGAGCGCAGTTGCCAGACCAGCGACTGGGCGGAGAACGGTAGTCCCGCGACAAACCAAGAGATCTTATAGATGGAACGAGCGCAGGATGACAGTCCCGCGACAAACCAAGAGATCTTATGGATTCAACAACTGTTGCAGCCGCTGGTAAATGGCATCGGCCTCGGCGGACTTTTCCGCAAAGAGCCGCATATCGCCGTTACGCTGCGCGTGCTGAGCTTCCGCCAACTTGGCTTCGTACTGCTGCTGCAACTTCTTTTCTGGCTTGGCTTTGAACCATGACAACATAGACCTACTCCTAATGGCTGGATAACAACTTTCTTTAAAAACGCTGATTACCCAAGTTATGCGCCAAGTAACCGCCATTGGATCAGTGAGGATCGCAAACCGGCCATGCATGAGGCCAGAATGAGTCCTTGGGCAGTGGCAGTTGATGAACAGCCAGATGAGTAATCACAGAATCCAGCGCCCTGCGCTAGCTCACCAACTGCCACTGTTTTTCCAAGCGCTTGTCCGACACAGGCTCACTGGTGCCCAAGGACTGGGCAAAGAGCGAAACCCGATATTCCTCAAGCAGCCAGCGGAACTTTTCCAGCTCGGGGTCGAATTGCAGCACCTTTTGCTGCTCATTCAAGCGTTGCTGATAACGCAACTGATACTGACGCAGCTGCTCCACCCAATGTTGCTCCCGCGCATTGATGCCACTGGCGCGGTTCAGGCGCAGGTCGCAGGCTTGCAAATAGCGCGGTAGGTGCTCAAACCATTCCGGCGGGGTTTTGCTGATGAAACCAGGGTAAATCAGCTCGGCCAACTGCGCCTTGATGTCGCTGAACATAAAGGCGGTCACCAGACTGACCTTACCCTTGAGCTGTTTGGCCAAGCGGTGGTGCAGCGCCAAAATTTGCTCCAACTGCGCGCCCAACTGTAGCCCCTGCTCGATGACCTGAGCTCGGCCTTGCTGCAATTGCTCGGCAAAGGCCTGCGGGCAACGCGGCAACTGCCGCCAATCCGCAGCAAAGACGCGCATGAAGGCGGCTTGTAATAGGTCTTCCATCAGGGCTTGCGCTTGGCCAAAGGGGGCAAAATACAGCGCCGCCTGCTTAAAGTTGGGGATCTGCTGCTGCAGGTACTTTTCTTGCTCTGGCAAAGACAGGCGCGCCCAACGCACCAAGCCCTGCTGGTGCTGCCGCCAAGCGTACTGCTGATGGTCAAACAGCTTGATCGCCAAGCCCTTGCCCTCGGGTACCAGAGCTGGGTAAGCCTGAATGCTAAAACCGGCCTGCTGATACTGGTAGGTCTCTGGCAGGGCAGAGCCATGCCAGCTGGTCAAACCGCTGCGCTCAATGCTGTGATCGCTACTGACCACCAGCTGCTCAACAGGCACATCGTCCAGCTGAGCTTTCAGTTCGAGCAGATCACGCCCGGTTTTCACCACCTCGCCCGAGGCATTGACCACCTTGATGCGCAAGCGGTGATGCTCAGGCAATCGGCTGGTGTCCCACTCTTGCTCGGCAATGCGCACCTGTTTGAGCTGATAAATGGCCTTGGACAGGGCCTGCGTCAGGGGCATTTCCCCCCTGGGTAAAATGGGCAGCAATGCCTCCACCAAGTCCGGCACCGGCACCAGTGTTTTGCGCAGTTGTTTGGGCAGCGCCTTGATCATGGCGATGCATTTGTCTTTCAAGGCGCCGGGCACCAACCAGTCCAGTTGCTCGGGGGGCAACTGGCGCAGCGCGCCAATGGGCACGGTGAGAGTGATGCCGTCCTCTTCTTTACCGGGTTGGAACTGGTAATCCAAGGGCAGGGCCAAACGCCCAAGTTGTAGCTGATCTGGGTAGTGCTGGGCACTGAAATCCGCTTGCTGAGCCAACAAATTCTCACGACTCATGCGGATCAGCTGAGGTTGCTGCTTGAGCAGGGCAGCAAAGCTGCGCGAATTACAGATGTCCGCTGGCAAGCGCTGATCGTAGAAGGCAAACAATAATTCATCATCCACCAACAGGTCGCGTCGCCGCTGGCGGTTTTCGAGGTCTTCGATTTCACGGATCAGTTGCCAGTTGGCTCGCAAGGCGGCGGGCGGCTGCTGGTATTGCTGCTCAACCAAGGCCTGACGAATGAAGATCTCACGCGCCAAGGGCGGGTCGATCTTGGCAAAGTTGACCTTGCGCCCGGCAATGATGGGCAGGCCGTACAGCTTTTGACTTTCCAACGCCATGACCTGACCGCGCTTTTGCTGCCAGCTGGGTTCGCTGTAGTGCTTTTTAACCAAGTGCTGCGCCAAGGGCTCCAGCCATTCCGGCTCGATACGGGCCACATAGCGAGCGAACAGCTCAGAGGTTTCCACCATTTCGGCGGCGATCAACCATTTTGGCGAGCGTTTGGCCAAATTCGAACCGGGGAAAATCACACACTGACGATTACGAGCGGTGAGATACTGGCGTTGCTCCTGCCACATGGCCACCTGACTGAGCAAGCCCGCCGCCAAGGCAGTGTGCAACTGAGCGTAGCTGGCGGGCGAACTGTTCAGGCTCAAACCCTGTTGTTTGCAGGCCAAGAGCATTTGCCGATGCAGCTCGCGCCATTCACGCAGCCGCAGATAATTGATGAAGTTCTTTTGGCACCAACGGCGCATGGCGTTACTGCCTAGGTCTTGCCATTGCTGCTGCAAGCGGTGCCAAAGCTTGATCAGGCTGGCAAAGTCGGACTCAGGGTCCTTATCCACCGCATGGGCCTGATCGGCCTGTGGCCTAAGGTTAGCAGGGCGTTCACGCACATCTTGCGCCGCTAGGCTGGAAACCACAATCAGCACCTCGTCCAGACAGTGCTGCTCCTTGGCCGCCACCAACATGCGGCCCAACCTTGGGTCGATGGGCAGGCGCGCCAACTGCTTACCAAGGGCGGTAATCTGGTTGCGCTCGTCCACCGCTTGCAGCTCATACAACAGCTGATAGCCGTCTTTGATCATGCGGCCATCGGGTGGATCAATAAAGGGGAACTGATCGACCTGACCTAGACGCAACTGCAGCATTTGAAGAATCACTGCCGCCAAATTGGTGCGCAGAATCTCAGGCTCGGTAAAGGCTGGCCTACGGGCAAAGTCTTCTTCACTGTAGAGCCGCAAACACAGACCATGACTCACCCGGCCGCAGCGACCAGCGCGCTGGTTGGCACTGGCCTGACTGATGGCCTCGATCGGCAAGCGCTGCACCTTGGAACGGGCACTGTAACGACTGATGCGTGCCAAGCCCGAGTCAATGACATAGGCAATGCCTGGCACGGTGACCGAGGTTTCCGCCACATTGGTGCTGAGCACCAGCCGCCTGCCCTTGCCGGGATTAAAAATGCGTTGCTGCTCACTGGCCGATAAGCGGGCGTAGAGCGGCAGAATCTCCAGCTGGCGCAAATTGGCTTCTTTAAGGCGCTTGTGGCAATCGCGAATGTCGGCCTCACCGGGCAAAAACACCAGAATATCACCGCCTCGGCTTGGGGTTTGGCCCTCGGCTTCCCAATGCAAAATTTGCTCAACCCCGGCCAAAACCCGTTGGCTCAATTCCAGCTCGTCGGGCTCATCCGGCCAATAATGCAGATCAACCGGGTAGCTGCGACCAGGGATCTCCAGCACCGGCGCGGCAAAATGCTCAGCGAAGCGGGCGGTATCAATGGTGGCCGAGGTGATGATCAACCTCAGGTCGGGGCGTTTGGGCAATAACTGTTTGAGGTAGCCCAACAAGAAATCAATATTGAGGCTGCGCTCATGGGCTTCGTCGATGATCAGGGTGTCGTAGGCCTTGAGCAAAGGGTCCTGCTGGATCTCCGCCAGCAAAATACCGTCGGTCATCAAACGAATCAGGCTGTCGGCCTGCAGGCGGTCATCAAAGCGCACACTGTAGCCCACCAGCTCACCCAGGGGGCTTTGCAGCTCTTGTGCCAAGCGCTGCGCCACGGTGCGCGCCGCCAAGCGCCTAGGCTGAGTGTGGCCGATCAAACCCGTACGGCCACGGCCAGCCATTAAGCACAGCTTGGGCAGCTGGGTGGTCTTACCCGAGCCCGTTTCACCGGCCAGCACCAACACCTGATGCTGCTGCAGATGAGCCAAAATTTGCTCAGCATGCTGACTAACGGGCAGGTCTTGGTTTAACTCGATACGCGCTGGCACCTGCTGCTGACGCTGCAAAAAGCGCTGATGCGAAGCCAACAACTTAGTCGCGAACTCGGCCAAAGGCTCGGCCTGCAAGCGGTCCTGCTTGGCGTAGTCCAGCAACCGCTGATAGCGGCCGTGCAAATAGCCGCGATCACTGGCCATCACCTGTTCAAGATCGGGCGCCAAGGCGCGCAACTGCTCAACCGTATTCATCATGCCTACCTCTGTGTGCTGCGGCATTATACGCAGCCCAGCAGCCAGCGACCAGTTGGCGAGGAAAAAGCTGGGTGCTGTTCTTTCAGTGCCAAGGGTAAGCAAGTTCGGGGGTGCGTATTTTGATTTGTCTGTCCAGCTATTTCGGCATGACCCGTCCAGCTGCCAACCAGTAAACACGTACCTTTAGCTGTACAAGTTGAGCCGCAAACACTAAACTTGCCTTGTAAACAGTACAGGTAGAGGTGTTCATGAGAGTCGTTTCTTTTACAGAAGCCAGAAATAGCTTAAAAGCAATCTTGGATACCGTTGTGAATGATGCGGATACAACCATCATCACTCGACGTAATGCGGAAGATGCCGTGATTATGTCGCTGGATTATTACAATAGTCTAATGGAAACCGTACACCTGCTTCGCTCACCAGCGAACGCTGAACATCTAAACCGTTCAATTGCCCAGTTCAAAGCGGGAAAAGTTACTCAAAGAGATCTGATTGATGAGTAATCCTTTACTGTCATGGACAGATGAATCTTGGGCTGACTACCTGTACTGGCAAACACAGGATAAGAAAACACTCAAACGGATCAATAAAATCATTAATGATGTTAAGCGCTCACCTTTTGAAGGTATCGGTAAGCCAGAACCCTTAAAGGAAAACCTGTCTGGTTTTTGGTCTCGACGGATCGATGATACAAACAGACTGGCTTATGCTGTTGATGATCAGGCAATTACGGTTATTTCGTGTCGCTACCATTATTAAGCCACTTGGCTAAATGGATAGTGAGGAGCCCTAATAAGTGCATTTCGAAGCCCCGTCTGCTGATTGCTTTTAGTCGGTGGCTGAAACAGGTGTTCCAGTTGGCCTGAGTGTGATTGCTTGGGCTGCCGCCCTGGCCATCGGTAACACCCGCCGTGCTGCTTAAGCGATCAGGGAAGAAGTGCATCACCGTAATTTGCGGTGGCGCGTTGCCCTCTTGGGTTTCCACTTGCAGCAAACGGCCAATGGCATCATCGGGTTTCGCCGCCCAAGGCGTGCTCGATTAAAAGCCTTGAGAACCTTTCATTGCATCAAAAGCGATGAAACGGATTTAGCTTGACATTTAATCTGGACCAACAGGTTATTTGTGCATCATCGACTATGAATAGGAAAAGGTGTGAGACTTAAACAGATCGCAACCATCAATGCAGGCTACCCATTTCGAGGAAAGATCCCTGAAGTTCCTGGCTCTGCTATGGTCGCGGTTCAGATGAAGGATGTTTCACTAACCGAAGGGATTCGCTGGTCAGACTGCTTAGAAACAGAATTAACCGGCAAGCGTGAACCCGGCTACCTAACCGCAGGTGATATTTTAGTGGCCGCGCGAGGCAGCCATAACTACGTCATACAGGTGGATCAGGCACTGGCTAGCACAGGTAAGCAGGCTGTTGCTGCACCACATTTTTTTGTGATTAGCCTTAAAAAGAAAGACATCCTGCCTGAGTTTTTAGTCTGGTTACTGAATCAAACCCCAGCTCAGCGCTATTTTGAGCAGAATGCCGAAGGCACCTTAACAAAAAGCATTCGTCGCAGTGTGCTCGAAGAAGCTCCTATAGTTGTTCCATCGCTGACAAAGCAGCGAGCAATTATTTCGATGGCTAACACTTTGGGTGAAGAGCAAAGGCTGATTCAGAGGCTAGTAAACAACGGTGAGCGCATGATGGGCGCAATCGCCAACGACTTGTACCAGGCGCATGGTCACTAAACAGCCAGCACAACGAATTTAAGACTTGAACTGGGCCAGCCACTAATTGGCCCCACTAAAAGGAAACAATGGATGAACGATAAGATTAACCAAGACAGCATTAACAAAGCGCTGTGGAATGCCTGCGATACCTTCCGTGGCACCATCAGCGCCGACACCTACAAAGATTTCATCCTCACCATGCTGTTCCTCAAATACATCTCCGATGTATGGCAGGACCACTACGACGGCTACAAAAAAGAATACGGCGACGAGCCGGAACTCATCGAAGAAATGATGAAAAATGAGCGCTTTGTACTGCCCAAAACCGCCAGTTTCTACGCCCTGTACGAACGCCGCCACGAACCCGGCAATGGCGAGCGCATCGACCAGGTACTGCACGCCATTGAAGAAGCCAACGGCACCAAACTGAAAGACGCCGGCAAAAGCGTTTTCCAAGACATCAGCTTCAACACCGACAAACTGGGCGAAGAAAAGCAAAAGAACACCATTCTGCGTCACCTGTTGGAAGACTTTGCCAAGCCTGAACTGAACCTTAAACCCAGCCGCGTCGGCACGCTGGATGTGATCGGTAACGCCTACGAATACTTAATCAAAAACTTCGCCGCCAGTGGTGGCCAGAAAGCCGGTGAGTTTTACACCCCGCCCGAAGTATCCGACTTAATTGCCGAACTGCTCGACCCGCAACCGGGCGACAGCATCTGCGACCCGGCCTGTGGTTCCGGCTCATTATTAATGAAATGCGGCCGCAAAATTGTGACCAACCACGGCAGCAAGCAATACGCCCTGTACGGACAAGAGGCCATTGGCTCCACCTGGTCGCTGGCCAAAATGAACATGTTTCTGCACGGCGAAGACAACCACAAAATCGAATGGGGCGACACCATCCGCAATCCCAAGTTGCTGGATAAAAATGGCGACCTAATGCTGTTCGACATTGCGACCGCCAACCCGCCGTTCAGCCTTGATAAATGGGGCCATGACGAAGCCGAACACGACAAGTTCAGCCGCTTCCGCCGGGGCGTACCGCCGAAAACCAAAGGTGACTACGCCTTTATTCTGCACATGATTGAAACCCTGAAACCCAAAACAGGGCGTATGGGCGTGGTGGTGCCGCACGGTGTACTGTTCCGAGGTTCAAGCGAAGGCAAAATTCGAAAGCAACTGATCGACGAAAACCTGCTTGATGCCGTGATTGGCCTGCCGGAAAAGCTGTTCTACGGCACAGGCATTCCGGCGGCAATCCTGATTTTCAAGAAAGAAAAATCGGACACGGACGTGATATTTATCGACGCCAGCCGCGACTTCAAAGCCGGTAAAAACCAAAACCTACTGACAGTAGAGAATATCGCCAAGATTGTAGCCACCTATCACGCTGGAAACGACGTGGACAAATACGCCTACGTCGCCAGCATCGATGAAATCAAAGAGAATGACTACAACCTGAACATCCCGCGCTATGTCGATACCTTTGAAGAAGAGGAAGAAATTGACCTGATGGCTGTACGGGCTGAGCGCATTCAACTCAAAGCCCAACTGGCCGAGCTGGAAGGGGAGATGGAAGGCTACCTGAAGGAACTGGGATATGAATAAGCCGGTGCCGGAAAAGTATGGGAAGTTGCTTGATCAGATCTCAAACACCTTTGTACAAGGGCAAGCCAAAACCCTGAAGGCTATCAACACGGGATTGGTGATGACCTACTGGCAAATTGGTCAGCACCTTGTGGAGTTTGAGCAGCAAGGACAAGCCAATGCAGAATACGGCCAGCAGTTGTTGACCAGTATTAGCAAAGAACTCAAACTGAAGCACGGCAAAGGTTTTAGCGTCAGCAACTTACAACGCTTCCGTCAGTTCTACCTGCTCAATCCAAATCATGCGACAGTGTCGCACAATTTAAGCTGGTCGCATCATGTAGAGCTGCTCAAAATCAGCAATGAAACCGAGCGCAGCTTTTACACGAAACAGGCTCTGGCGGCTAACTGGAGTGTGCGAGAGCTGAAGCGGCAAAAAGACAGCGGCCTTTTCCTTCGACTGGCGGCCAGTAAAAATAAAGCCGAAATACTGGCGCTGGCCAACCGCGATGTGCTCATCACCAAGCCAGAAGATATACAAAGGGACAGCTATGTTTTTGAATTTCTCAACTTGCCTGAACGAGGCAGCTACAGCGAGCGTGATCTGGAAACAGCCCTCTGCGAGCATTTAGAACACTTTCTGCTGGAACTGGGTAAAGGCTTCACCTTTGTTGGTCGGCAGTATCGCATCACATTGAATAACACCCACTACAAGGTCGATCTGGTTTTTTACCACCGCATACTGCGCTGTTTTGTGCTGATCGATCTAAAATCAATGATGTTAAACACCAAGACATCGGCCAGATGAAAATGTACCTGGGGTACTTTGCCGCTGAAGAAAATATCGAAGGTGATCAACCGCCCATTGGCATCATTTTAAGCCGTGATAAAGATGAGCTACTGGTTGAATACGCCACCTATGGCATGGATACCAGCCTTTTTGTGCAGAAATACCAGCTGTATTTGCCCAATGAACAAGAACTGCGCCGTGAAATTGAGGCCACACTGGCCGAACAGGAGCGCGACTTATGAAAGCGTTTGCCAGAGCCGATCTTCTGAAAGCGAAGCTGGGCAGCTACCGACCGTTAGATAAGGCCGTCACCGCCAGCCTACACGAAGAACTGGTTGTCGGCGGCAATGGCCGCACCTCACGCTTGCTGATGAACCTGGAACTGATGAAAGCCGGCTTTCCTGCCACCGTAATCGAAGTGGCGCAGCGACTGGATTATTACCAAGCCTTGGACAAAGCCCATTGCAGCGGTGACTACAGCGACTTTATCAATTTGGTGGTCAGTGCCGTCGAGAAAAGCTTTGCCACCTATTGGTGGGCGCTGGGCGTAGAAGCTGACGTTGCCAAGTATCTGGAGGAGATGGGATATGGTGCCTAATGGTTGGAAGCTTACGTGACGTCTGTTCTGGCAATTTGCAGACTGGTCCTTTTGGTAGCCAACTGCATGCCCATGAATATGTTGCAACAGGTATTCCGGTATTAATGCCAAAGGACCTAATTGATCACCGCGCTGACTTGGTCAGTGCAGCAAAAATATCTCCAGAAAAAGCCGATTCACTTGGCAAACATGTCTTAAAATCTGGTGACCTCCTTTTCAGTCGTAGAGGTGACGTAACCCGCTTTGCTCTGATTGATTCCGATTCAGAAGGTGCCCTATGCGGTACTGGCTGCTTGAAGGCAAGGCCTAACTCTCAGCATTCCTCAAAGTTTCTTGCATACTTTATTTAAAAAGAAAGTGTTAAAAAATGGCTAGAGCAAAATGCAGCCGGCCAGACTATGCCGAATATGAATACGGAAATTCTGGGTGAATTACCACTGATTGCGGCATCATCGAAAGAAGAAGAAGAAGAAAAAATCGCCCAAATCCTTTCCACTTGGGATAAGGCCATTACCACCACCGAACAACTGCTCGCCAACAGCCAGCAGCAGAAAAAAGCCCTGATGCAGCAGCTGTTGACGGGTAAGCGTCGGGTGAACGTTGAGGAGGCAGCCTGATGTGGATGAATTTACTCCCGAGGAACTACTGGAGCAACTGCGTCAACTGGACGAACAACCACGCATAGAAGCCAAGCGGGCCAGTGACATTGGCAAGTCGGTGATGCAAACCATTTGTGCCTTTGCCAACGAACCCGGGCTTGGTGGTGGCTATTTGCTGCTAGGTATTGATGAACCGAAAACCCCTGATGAAACCTTGAGCGTTTGTGGGGTAATTAATGCGGATACATTATTAAATACTATCCAGAGTAACTGCCGCGAGCAGTTCGAAGCCCCCATTCCGGTGCGAGGTGACATTGCTCAGCTTGAAGGCCATAAAGTGATTCGCTTATTTGTGCCAGAGCTAGAGCCTGCCGCCAAGCCCTGTACCTTCAAAGGAAAGTTTGATAGCAAAAATAAGCGTAAAACCGGCGTCTGGCGACGCGGGCTGAATGGGGATTACGAATGTAGCCAGCAAGAGCTGGAACCGCTGTTATTAGCTAAAAGCGGCATGAGTTATGAGCAGGTACAACTTGCCGATGCAGAATGGGATGACTTAGATCCTTCAGCCATCGCCTTATACCGCACATTGCGCGCCAAAGTACGCCCTTTTGCTGAAGAGTTACAAGCACCTGATAATGAAATGCTTTATGCGCTGAACCTGGTCAAAAAACAAGGCGATAAATGGGTGCCTAATATTGCTGGGTTACTGTTGATGGGTAAACCATTGGCACTACGTCGCCTATTACCAGCTGTACGCGTTGACTATGTACGAATTAATGGCACTCAATGGGTAGAAGACCCAGAGCAGCGTTTTGCGATTACGCTCGATATACGCGAACCACTGCTACGACTCATTCCAAAGCTTGAAGCCACCATTAGCGATGATCTGCCTCGCCATTTTCGACTGAAAGATGACAGTACACAGCGTAGTGATGAGCCACTATTACCCCATAAGGTAATCCGTGAGGCGGTCGTCAACGCGATAATGCACAGAGATTATCAGGTCAATCAACCGATTCTGGTCGTCCGCTACAGTAACCGCATTGAAATTCGTAATGCGGGCTATTCTCTAAAGCCAGAGCTCATTCTGGGTGATATGGGTCAAAACTGCGTAATCCCGTCATTGCCGCCGTTCTTTACGATTTAAGCTTTGCCGAAACCAAGGGCTCCGGTATCAAAACCATGCGACGGTTGCTGGAGCAAGCTGGTTTAACCGCGCCGGTATTTCTGAGTAAAGTGATCGAAAATGAGTTTGTTGCAACCTATTGGCTTAATCAGTTGTTAGGTGAAGAACAGTTGAGCTGGTTACAACAGTTTGCAGAGTTACATTTAACCGATCATAAAGCCAAAGCCCTACTGCTCGCCAAAGAAACGGGGGCGGTTGATAATGCAGGTCTTCGAGCTATTTCAGGGTTAGATACATTATCGGCAAGCCAACTACTGCGCAAGTTGCACCATCAGTACCATTTGCTAGAGCAAGGTGGCGCAGGTCCGGCAACGTATTACCAGTTAGCGTTACCATTGCAAAATGAGGATCAGTTACCGCTATTTTCAACGAATGAAGCATTGAGTGACAGGTCAAATACGAGTGACCTAATTCCAAATACGATTGACCTAATTCCAAATACGAGTGACTTTCCTGTTCCGAATGAACTCACTCAAAGGATTGAACAACTCACTTCAAAAGCACGTAAGGACAAACTTTGGCCAATCATTGTTTGGCTATGTGCTTTACGTCCCTATAAAGCCGAGCAACTGGCCACGCAGTTAACACGTAAAGAAACCCCCTTGAAGCACAATCATTTGAATGTGCTCAGAGAGCAAGAAGGTTTGATTGATTATCTACATCCAGAAGTCATCAATCATCCCAACCAGGCTTACCGCACAACCGGAAAGGGGCGTCAATGGCTTAAAACCCAAGGCATTGATGTTGATGGAGGGTAAATTGAGATGGACAGCGACCTGATCCTCTACACCACCGACGATGGCCAATCCCAGCTCGTTTTACGCGAACTGGGTGGTCAGGTATGGCTAACCCAGCTGGAAATGGCTGAGCTGTACCAAACCAGCAAGCAAAACATCAGCAAGCATGAAAAAGCCGTGTTGTCAGACGGGGAGCTGGCTGAAGGGGCAGTTGTCAACTCAAAGTTTACAACTGCGGCCGATGGTAAGGAACAACGCCGGTAATATCAGCCGGGTGCAAATGGAGCAGATTGCCAATCAGCGTTATGAGCAGTTTGACCAGCAACAAAAAATCGCCGAAGCTAGAGCGACAGATAAAGTAGAGCTAGAGGAGCTGGAAAAGCTGCAAGAGCGACTGCAACAAAAACGAAAGGATAAATAATGACACGCTACGCCCCAAAATTTCAGGAAGAATACAGTGCCAAGTTACCAGCGCTGACGTTGTTGACCAACCTCAGGTGGTCGTTCCTCTCGCCTGAACTCGCGTTAGCCGCTCGTGGTGGCAAGGCCGATGAGGTGGTTTTACGCAATGTGCTACGCGGTGAGCTTCAAAAGCGCACTTTCATCTTTGCCGGTAAAAGCTACCCGCTGTCTGAAAAGGCTATCGACAACCTGATTGCCGAGGTGTGCAGCCCGGCGCTTAACGAAGGATTGTTAACGGCTAACGAACGCCTGTACAACCATTTGCTGTATGGCATCTCGGTTACTGAGTTTGTGGATGGCAAAAAGGCCAGCCCAACGGTTGCACTGATTGATTGGCAAAATCCTACCAATAACAGCTTTGTATTTACTGAAGAGTTTACCGTTACCCGCTCGGGTGGCGTGGAAAGCCGCAGGCCGGATATCGTCTGCTTTGTAAACGGTATTCCTCTTGTTGTCATTGAGGCGAAACGCCCAGATGGCAATGCCAAAAAAGGCCCCACCATTGACGAAGGCATTTCGCAAAGCTTACGCAACCAGCGCCATGATGAAATCCCTTTATTATTTGCCTATAGCCAGTTGCTGCTTTCTATAAACGGCAACGAAGGCCGTTATGGTACCTGTGGCACACCCGCTAAGTTCTGGGCCGCCTGGCGAGAAGAGGACACCTCCGATGCCTTTGCCGGTAATCGCCATGCTCAGGCTTACTGTGGTGTGTTCAAGAAAGTGCTGCCTGAAGCACTAGCCCTACATGACAGTCAGGTTCAGGATAAGTGGGTCAAAGTTGCCTTTGAAATTGACCAAGCAGTGGAAACATCTGTCGCGGAGAACTCCATCAACCCACAAAACATTGAAGCCGACATCCGTAAAAAACTACTGCTGCGCATGTTTCAGGAGTGCAAGGCTATTGGCGGCGGTATGGACCAAGCCAAGAAGATTGTTGAGATGATTGTTCAGATCACTCGTGTGGGCTTGAATGGTACATGATTGGGTATTACCAGATGAATGTGCCTATTCAACCTCAAAGTAAGACCATGAGCTTCCGCTACGGTGACGAGCAGATTACGTTTGAGCGAATTAAGCGCCCGCAAGCCACTGGCAAGGTATTAATCAAGGTTCATCCCGATTGTCGGGTAATCGCATCGGCTCCTGAGGGAGCTGAAAACGAAGCCGTGTTATCTGCTGTTAAAAAGCGTGGGCGTTGGATATACGAGCAGCTTAGGGATTTCCGTAAACAGCTTGAATTCACCACTCCGAGGCAATACATCAGTGGTGAGAGCCATTACTACCTGGGAAGACAGTACCTGCTGAAAGTGATTGAAGCGCCAGAGCAGGTTCAATGTGTGAAACTACTACGAGGAAAGCTGGAAGTATCAGTACGAGCGAAGTCCACCGACAAGGTGAAAGAGCTACTGACAGACTGGTACAAAGCACGGGCCAAGGAAACCTTCGCCAAGCGACTCGATGCGATGCTGGAGCAAGCCCTTTGGGTAGAGGAACGACCGCCGCTGCGCATACTGACCATGCAAACCCAATGGGGCAGCTGCTCACCCAATGGCCGAATCACCCTGAACCCGCACCTGGTTAAAGCGCCTCGTGAATGCATTGATTATGTGATTCTTCATGAGCTCTGCCATATTGCTGAACATAACCACAGCAAGCGATTCTATCGGTTAATGGGCCAGGTAATGCCAAAGTGGGAAAAGACGAAAGAGCGGCTGGATGGGATGGCTACCTTAATAACAAGTAAAAGCTAAACGACTAAATAGCCTCGGTCTTGTTGCCACTGGTCAGCACCTTGATCAACACAGGGCCACGATCGAATGTCGTTTCACCCAAGAGCCTGAACCCTGTCCAAACGGTGGTGTTCTCGGTGTTTCTCGTGGTGCTGCTCAACGCCGATTGGCTCATGTGCCTTATGGTCAACGCCCAACCATTTTGTTGTGGCGCATTCGTCGTTGGCGCTGTGTGAGCTGTCAATGTTTCTGGCTAGAAGACAGGTCCAGTGCCGCGCCACCAAGATAAAAGCTATCTTTCGGAGCCATTCGTTGGGCATTGGCTGCAATCGTTGTTGACCACCTATCGGTCTCGCGGGTTGCCGCTCACTTAGATAAGTATGTGACCGTTGTGATTGATTTAACACCTGTGCGCAATAAGACAGGCCGCGCACGCTTGCTTGATGTGCTGGATGGGCGCTCCAAGCAAGCCTTTAAGCAGTGGCTAGAATACGCACACTCGCATTAGTTTGTTATCTGAACGCCCGTCGAACAGGCTCTACACCTGCCAGTTCAGGCTGTTGGCGGCGGTGCTAAAGCCCGATTGCGTGCGGCGGTCTAAGGCGTCGTAACCGTAATTGGCGGTGGCGCGGTTGCCCTCTTGAGTTTCCACCTGCAGCAAGCGACCCATGGCATCGTAGCGGTACCAATGGCTATCCGCCGACCAAGCATCGCCTTTTTGCAACAGATTGCCGTTGGCGTCGTAGTGATAAGGCACACTGTTGCCATCACCCGAACGGCTGCGCAAACGGTTGGCGGCGTCGTAGGTTAACTGCGTGGTTTGCCGGCCATCCTGTACCCGAGTCATGTTGCCCACGGCATCCCATTCGTGGCGCAACGGCGCTTGGCTTGGCCGTTCAGTCAACAGCAGTTGGTTGGTGCCAAAGTCATAGCCATGGTTATACCAATGGCCATTAATGCCACGCACCGAGACGTTGCTATTGGCATCGTATTGATACACCTGCCAGGTTTGCAGCACCTTACCTGGGTAGGCTTGCACTTGCTGTTGAATGCGTTGCGCCAACTGCAAATAGGCTTGCTGGTCACGCTGTAACGTTCGGCCACTGGGCTCTTGGTGCAGAGCAAAGTTGGTCAGGGATGGGTAATGCTGCTGGTTGCCGGGCGCGCCCAAACGCACAATGGCCGCAGTACGACCTGCCTGATCATAGAACCACAGATCAACCGTACCATTGGGCATTTCACGCGTTAGCGGTCTGGCCATGGCGTCATGAGCGAATCGGGTTTCGCCGCCCAAGGCGTGTTCGATTTTCACCAACAACCCACGGTCGTCGTAGTGATAAAAATTCCACTCCCCTGTCGCAGGGTCTTGCATGGCTTCACGCCGACCTGCTCCGTCATACTCATTGGCAATCCGAGTTCACCAAAACCATTGAATAAGCTACACCCTTAAGTGCGAAGAGCCTAATAGCTAGACGCTAACAAGCCTCCGGACTATGGTAGAATGAACTCTAGCAGCCAATTCAGGGCCACACCATGACAGAAAAAAGCATCTTGGATCAGCACGGAGCAAGCTGGCGGCAATGGATTCTTGATAATCTTGAACGCAACTGTAACCCCATCGGCATGCTGGAACGCATGACGAAATCGGTGTGGAACACTGACCAAGCTAAGGCCGCCATTGATCAAGGACTGGTGGAGATAAACAAGAACCTCAACTGGCGTAAACCCATACCCAGCATTCCTAATTCCCAACTGGTTGCATTGGATCAGCAGACAATCCGTGTACTTGGTCGCTTTAATCAGCCCAAGGCCGCCTTGTTGGATGCCGTGCTAAGTCAAAACGAATGCCAAAAGCTGATCCAATACGCCACAAGCAAAGGTTTGAAAAGCTCTGGAGTGGTTGATGGCGAGACGGGCCAGAGCATCCAGCATCAAGCACGCACCAGTAGTACGGTATTTTTTACCCGTGCAGAAACGCCTCTGATCGATCGCATTGAACAACGCCTGGCACGCCTAACCAACTGGCCTGTAAGCCATGGTGAAGGCTTGCAGATTCTGCGCTATCAAGAAGACCAGCAATATAAGCCTCACTTTGATTGGTTTGACCCAAACAAGCCTGGCTCTGCCAAGCACCTAGAGAGGGGCGGCCAACGAGTGGCAACCACCATTATGTATCTGGCTGCGCCCACCCTGGGCGGCGCCACCACCTTCCCTAAAACGGGCATTGAAGTTCAGCCCAATGTCGGCGGAGCTATGTTTTTTAACGACATTGACGATCTAGGAGTTCCAGATCAACTGTCGTTACACGCAGGAGCCCCGGTGATTGAAGGCACCAAAATCATCATGACCTATTGGCAGCGTGAGCAAGCCTTTCGTAAATAACACACTATAAGCGCTTCATAAATAGCCTGCATGGCAAGCTATAAGCTCAACCCCAAGCTATAAGCTCAACCCCAAACGATAGCCCTGTTCGATGGCGCGTTCGGCGTCAATGCCTTGGGCATCCAAGCAGCCGCCGATGCGCCAGCCCTCAGGACTGGCTTTGGGCTCTTGCCCCACACAGAGCACCACCATATCGGCCGCCAGCCAGCGTTCTCCCCCCTGTTCGGATTCCTGAGTAGCACCCCGCTCTTTGTACAGCACACCCTTAGGTTCAATGCGCAGCAGCTCAAGGCCTGAATGATAGCTCAGGCCTAGGCGTTGCAGACTGAGCCAATGCGCCCAGCCAGTGGTGCGGCCTAGCTTCTTCACCACTGGCTGCTCGCCACGCTGCAGCAGTGTCACTTGACGATGGCTAGGCCTTAGCATTTCGGCAGCATCCTGGGTAATCAGCTTGGCCTGGGTGCCATCAATACCCCAATGGCGATAGTAATCCTGCTGACCATATAGATAATGTGCCAAGTCCACCGCAATGGGGCCACCGCCTATCAGCACAATGTGCTGCGGTAGGCTGTCGTAAGGTAGGGCCAATAGCTGCTGATAATCCAGCACCTCTGGGCTGGCAATGGCTAGGCGCTTGGGCTGCACCCCCACCGCCCAAACCACCTGATCGAAGTCGGCCGCCTGACTGACGGTAAAGGTCGTGTTTAACTGCCAGCGTACTTGCCAGTGATCCAGCTGCTGCTGGTAATCGCGCAACAACTGTTGGTAATCCTGCTTGGTGGGGATCATGGCCGCCAAGGCCAGCTGTCCTCCTAAGCGGCCACTGCATTCATAAAGGCTAACCTGATGACCTCTCTGCGCCAGCGTCAGAGCACAGCTAATGCCTGCCGGGCCAGCGCCGACCACGGCAATCCGCTGGCGCTCACTAACGGCGACCCGAGGCAGGGGCTTGGCGTTGAGGTTTGGGCTCAGAATGCAGCCAATGGCTTTATGTTGCATGGCGCGATCCAAACAGGCCTGATTACAGGCAATGCAATGACTGACGGGTTCTGCCCGCTGCACTTTGCGCAACCAGTGCACATCGGCCAGCAATGGCCGCGCCAT
>SKIB01000059.1 GCA_007116635.1 Saccharospirillaceae bacterium | reverse complement strand
TGCAGCAAGCCAGTGGTCTGGCGCTCAGTCAGATCCAAGGGCTGCAGGTTGAACGCTATCATGCCCAAATGCGCCTGCCAGCCGAACTGAGCCCAGAGATACTCAGCGCCTTGCAGCAGCTGAGCTTTAAGGGCAAACCCTTGCGCTTTGATCAAGATATGGACTGGCAGCCGACTAGGGGTAAGAGCAAAAAAGCTTATAGACATCCTTAACTGGCAATATCTGGTTACCCATACTGCATAGTTTTATGCTTCAAAACGACTTCAAATATCAAGGACCCAACTATAATGATTTAGGTTACTTCCGACTTGATTGGGTAGAGGTGTTTATGAGGTATGTGGTTTACTGGTTGGGGCTTGTACTGATGATTTTGGGTGTCTCCAGTGCTGCGCAAACTTTGCGTTTGGCGGTGCCCGGGGACGTCTTTGATGACTATCAGGCCCTTTTGGCGGGTCGTGATCCGCTTAGTTTGCAAGATTTTGCCTCTCCTCATGCCAGACGAGACACCGTTGAGCTGCTCTTGGTGCAGCAGGCCTTAGCCGCTGGTGGCTGGCAGGGTGAAATCGATTGGCGCATTATTAATAGTTACGAACGTATTTTACTCGATCTTTCTTCCGGCCTAATTGATGCCACTGCAACCAGCATGTGGACAGCAGATTTAGCGGAGGCCAGGCTGCCCATGTCGGACCCTATTATAGAAGAAGGACAATTTGTGGTGGGTGTCTATGTGCATGAAAGCCGTCAAGACTTACTGGAGGCGGACTGGTCTTATATTCGTGAACAACGTGCCATCAGTAATTTCGCTTGGCAAACCGACATTGACCTGCTGCGCTCCCTTGGTGTGGATCGCATTCTCAGTAATCCGACCTATGCCACTCAAATGCGCATGTTGGCCTTAGGTCGAGCTGACTTTCGTTTGCTTAGCTTTCGCCCCAAATCAGATTTAGCAACAGTTCAGGATGATGAGCGTTTTGTACCCATACCCGGTATTAAGGTTGCCATGCCCGGCAGTCGTAGTATTGGCTTTAGTCGATCTGAGCTAGCCATTGCTGCTCGTCTTGCTTTTAACCAAGGGTTAGCCCTGTTAAAAGAACAGGGCATTGTTGAGCAGGCTTATATTGCGGCAGGTTTTTTTCAGCCCCTAGTGCAGGACTGGCAGCTATTGAACCCTGTTGACTAGTTCAGCAGCCTTGCTGGGCTCGGCGGTGATAAGGCCTTGTACGCCAAGGAGTTTTAACTCTTCAATTAACTCAGCTTCAACGTCTGTGCTGAGAACATAAACGCCAAGATTAAGACGCTGTGCAGCCCGCATCATGCCAGTTGTTAACAGGCTATGCTGCTGTTGATCTAGGTTGATTAATAAAGCACTTGGGCGATAGGGATAAAGGTGTTCAAGGCGCAGTATCTGCATTACAAATAATAAGCGCAATTCAGCCTCAGTGGCATAGGTCTGTGCTTGTGGGAATAAGCGCCGCAGTTCATTGAGATTGTTTTGTTGCTCAATATATAGCAGCGTATTTGACCAAAGTTGCTGTTGTTGCAAGTAATTGCTCAGCGCACGACGAAGGTTGGGTTGGCCCTCTCCTAGATTAAGTAGCAGTGTTTGCTGAGGAAATTGTTCGCTTACTTCAGCCAGGCTAACCATTTGTTTTCCTTGGCCGCGAAATGGGAACTCTTGATTGGTCGGCACATAAAGCTTGGCCAGGTCCTGAGGGTCGTGGTAGGGCCACCAGTAGCCAATGTCGAGGCCACGCAACTGAGCCAGAGTCATGTTTTTAATGTCACCCGTACCATTGCTGGTGCGGTCAACACTGGCATCGGCGTTGATCACCAATTCTTGATCCAGGCTCAGTTGTAGCGGCAACCAGAAGCCATGACTGCCTGCTTCTTGGCTGGCTTGCAATGCGCGCAGACTGTTGTCAGGCCGCTCCAGCTTACCACCCTCAAGAGCAATGATCTGCAGGGGTTGTTGCCAAAACGCAGGCGTTGGGATGTTGGGGGCAAATAGGTGGCTTAGGCCATAGAGGGAAAACAGGCTCAAGACGGCAAGCAGTAAAACGCGCATCGAGTTCAGATCTCTAGAGTTAGTGGTAGGACTTCAAGCCATTGTCAATCAAGAGCAGGGCAAAGAGCAACCGCAGTGGCGAACTTTTATTGCCTTTAAGGCCACTGAGTCAGCCCCTGAGGTAGTATTTCGCCTCAGCCTTAGCGATAATGCCGCCTAACTCTATTTTTGCTGGCTATGAGCCAGCAGCATTGGTAATAAAGAGGATCGCATGAGCAATCAGGTTGATGTCAGCACCTTTCAGGGCTTAATTTTGGCTCTGCAACAATTTTGGGCGCAGCAAGGCTGCGTCATACTGCAGCCGCTGGACATGGAAGTAGGGGCCGGCACCTTTCACCCCGCTACTTTTTTGCGTGCCATTGGCCCTGAGCATTGGCATTCGGCCTATGTGCAGCCCTCACGACGGCCAACCGATGGCCGCTACGGTGAAAACCCCAACCGCCTGCAGCATTATTATCAGTTTCAGGTCATCATGAAGCCCAATCCGCCCAACATCCAAGAGCTGTATCTGGATTCTTTGAAGATGATGGGCTTTGATCCTTTGGAACACGACATTCGCTTCGTCGAAGACAACTGGGAAAGCCCGACTCTGGGCGCCTGGGGTCTGGGCTGGGAAGTCTGGCTCAACGGTATGGAAGTGACTCAGTTTACCTACTTCCAGCAGGTGGGTGGTCTGGAGTGCTACCCAGTGGCCGGTGAGATCACCTATGGTCTGGAGCGCTTGGCGATGTACATTCAGGGTGTCGATTCGGTCTACGATCTGGTTTGGAGCCGCACCCCGGATGGCCGCGTGGTCACTTACGGCGATGTCTATCATCAAAACGAAGTGGAGCAATCGACCTACAACTTTGAGCACGCCGATGTCGATTTCTTGTTCCAAGCCTTCGATCAAGCGGAAAAAGCCGCTGCCTATTTGATCGAGCAGTCTTTGCCCCTGCCTGCCTATGAGCAGGTGTTAAAAGCCAGCCATACCTTTAACCTGCTGGACGCTCGCCATGCCATTTCGGTGACCGAGCGTCAGCGCTACATTTTGCGCGTTCGTACTCTGGCGCGTCAGGTGGCGGAAAGCTATTTTGCCAAGCGTAAAGCCTTGGGCTTCCCGTTGGCGACTGAGCAAGATCAAGCAACCTATTTGGCGCAACAAGATTAAGGTGACCCCATGCATACAGCCGATTTTTTAGTAGAACTGGGCACAGAAGAGCTGCCGCCAAAGACCTTGTTAAGCCTGAGTCAGGCCTTTGCTGAGCATTTGCAGCAGTCTTTAGTGCAGCACCATCTAACGCATCAGCCGGTGGAAGTTTTTGCCGCGCCAAGGCGTTTGGCCCTGCTGGTGCCCGACCTGCAACTGACGGGTCAGGACGAACAGCAAGAGCGTCGTGGTCCGGCGCTGCAAGCCGCCTATGATGCCGAAGGCAAGCCGAGCAAGGCCGCCCTGGGTTTTGCCGCCAGTTGCGGCGTCGATTTTGATCAGTTGCAAACTCTAGAGACCAAAAAAGGCAGCTATTTAGTGCACCGCTCGGTGAAGCCCGGCCAGCCGACCGCCAGCTTGTTGCCCGAGATGATTAGCCAAGCCTTGGCCGCTCTGCCCATTGCTAAGCGCATGCGCTGGGGCTCCAGCCGTGCTGAGTTTGTTCGCCCTGTAAAATGGTTGGTGATGCTCTTGGGTGCCGATGTGGTCGAAGCGGAATTGTTGGGTCTCAAAGCCGACCGCATCAGCTATGGACATCGATTCCATGCGCCTGAGCCGGTGGTGCTGAATCAGGCCGATGACTACGAAGCGGCGATGTTCCAAGCCAAAGTAATGGCCGATTTCAGCAAGCGCCGTGCAGTCATTGCCGATCAGGTAAATGCCAAAGCCAGCGAGTTTAACGCCCAGGCAGTGATCGACCCTGATTTGCTCGACGAAGTAACGGCGCTCAACGAATGGCCGCAGGCCCTGTGCGGCAGCTTTGATGCCGAGTTTTTGCAGGTGCCAGCCGAGGCCCTGATCTCGTCGATGAAGGAGCACCAAAAGTATTTCCATTTGCTGCAAGATGCCAAGCTGCTTAATCGTTTCATCACCATCAGCAACATTCAATCCAGCAACCCGCAAGCAGTGATTGCCGGTAACGAAAAGGTGATTCGCCCACGCTTGGCCGATGCCAAATTCTTCTGGGACACCGACCGCAAGCATCCACTGGTTAGCCGCTTGGAAAAACTCAAAACCGTGCTCTTCCAAAAAGAATTGGGCACCCTGTTTGACAAAACTCAGCGCCTAATAGCGTTGGCCGAGGCCATCAGTTCGCGCATTGGTGGTGAACCAGCCTTGGCCGCCCGTGCGGCGCAGTTGTCCAAGTGCGACCTGCTGTCGGAAATGGTGTTTGAGTTTACGGAGCTGCAAGGCTTGGCCGGTAGCTATTATGCCGCTGCCGACGGTGAGCATAGCGAAGTGGCCGCCGCCATCGCCGAGCAATACAAGCCCGCCTTTGCTGGCGACAGCCTGCCGCAAAGCAAATCCGGCATGGCATTAGCTCTGGCCGAGCGTTTGGATACCTTGGTGGGTATTTTTGGTATTGGCCAACCACCCACAGGCACCAAAGACCCATTCGCCCTACGCCGTGCCAGCTTGGGCGTGCTGCGTATCCTGCTGGAGCAGGGCCTAGACCTTGACCTGGCCGAGCTGCTGGCCCTTGCCCGCCAGCAGCACAGCAACTTGAAAGTGGCCGAGGTGGAAGCCCAGGTACTGAGCTATCTGCTCGACCGCTTTGCTGGCCTGTACCAAGAGCAAGGCATCGACCAGCGGGTGTTTGCCGCCGTGCGCAGCAAGAACTTGAGCAACGCCCTGGACATCGACCAGCGGGTTAAGGCCGTGGCGCATTTCAGCGCCCTGCCAGAAGCAGACAGTCTGGCCGCTGCCAATAAGCGGGTGGCTAACTTGCTGGCCAAGAACCCTATCGACGCCGATTTGGCAGTTAGCGCCGAGCTGCTGAGCGAGCCAGCCGAACAGGCCTTGGCCCAAGCCCTGAGCACCGCACAAGCCGAAGTGGCACCTCTGCTGGCTGCCCGCCAATACCAACAAGCCTTGGTCGCTCTGGCGGCGCTGCGCCCTGCAGTCGATGCCTTCTTTGACCAAGTGATGGTCATGGCCGACGACCAACAGGTGCGCAACAACCGCCTAGCCCTGCTGCAACAACTGCGCGCCCTGTTCCTTGAGGTCGCTGACTTGGCCCTGCTGGGCTGATTTGCC
>SKIB01000142.1 GCA_007116635.1 Saccharospirillaceae bacterium | reverse complement strand
CCAGACTGAAAATCCAGACTGAAAATCCAGACTGAAAATCCAGACTGAAAATAAAGTACTGCATTGGCTGCTTGCAACACCCTGGTAGCACCCATTGGGCTGGGACTTTATCTGCTTAGCCGCTTGGATTTGACCTAGCTTATGATTAACTATGATCCTTTAGGGTTGCACCACAGCCATTAAAGACTGCCATTGCTCCTGGTTAAAAGTACCGTTGTGATGCCAGCGAACCATGCCTTGACTGTCTATTAGCAACCAATGGCCCTGCTCTGTCATGCTGATACCCAAGGGGGTGGTTAATTGCTCGGCATTGGCTAAAAAGATTGCCACAACAAGAGCAGAGTCCTGATCTTCTGGAAAGCTACCTGCCAAACCTCGACGAATCAGCCCCTGAACTAACCGAGGAGCACCGGCAATGACTGGCATCTGATAAATTGGCCACTGATCTGACCATCCCTGAGCCTGGATCCATTGTTGATCCTGCAGCAACTGCTGCTGCTGTTGGCTACCTACATCTTGATCGTCACTTAATGCGAGGGCAACCAGTTGCCAAGTATGATCAGCGAATAACTCCGGCAGTTCTAGCCTGTCCCCTGCTAGGTTACGCTCATTTAGATTTGGCCATTGATTAGCCCAAATGACCGAGCTGAACAAAAACAATGCAAAAATAACCCTAACCTGCATACAATACACCCTCTTTTATAACAGTTGTTTGACACAAACAGGCACTTGCTGCTTGATCCAGAGGCCAGAAGACTGATAATGTCTTTTTATTTTCACTGGCGTTTAGTTTTATGGCCAAAGTTAGTATTCAAAATAGTCGATCCAGCAACATTTGGCAGCAACTGCCTAGGTTTCATCGCCGCCTTCTCAGTGTTTTAGCTCTGGCTTTGTTAGTTGCCCTAGTCTGGCCCAACCAACAAAGCCTTAGCACTGGTCAGGGCCAGGTTTACCTGCCACTCAATCTAATGGTATCCAATGCTGAGCAGCTTAGCGATACGGTCATGAGCGAAGAAGAGCTCTTTAATCCAGATTTATTTTTAGCAAACCACCTCAAAACCATACATTACTACATTAATGAGAACGACACCCTAGGTGGTATCTTCGATCAATTCAATCTAGGGCAAAGCACACTGCAATCAGTATTAGCAGCCGACATGGAAGTCTTGGCGTTGGACATCATTCGCCCTGGCCAACACCTAATCTTCAGTCTAAATAACCAGGGCCAGCTGCAACAAATGGAGCTCTATGTCAATGCTGGTGAGCGCATTCTCTACAAACGCTCCAGTGATGACAGTTTCTTCTTTGAAGAGGTAATTGACCCCGGTAGCTGGCTGACCGAAGTGATTTCAGGCGAGATTCATGGCAGTTTTTATCAGTCGGCGCAGCGCATGGGCCTTACCCCTAAAGAGCGCCAGCAAATACAGGATATTTTCCGTGAACAGCTCAATTTCAGCAGGCAAATCCAAGCTGGAAATCGCTTTGAGGTGGTTCGCAGCAGACAGATAGTAGAGGGTGAGTTTACTGGGCAAAGCACCATTGAAGCGGTTCGCATCCATCGCAACCGTATTAGTCATACTGCCTATCTGTTTGAAGATGGCAACTATTATAATGCCGAAGGCGAGAGCCTAGCCAGAGCCTTCTTGCGCCGACCCTTTAATGGCAACTATCGTTTAAGCTCACATTTCAATGCTGCACGTTTACATCCCGTAACCGGGGTACGCGCACCACACAATGGCACAGACTGGGCAATGCCTGTTGGCACACCCATCCTGTCCACAGGTGATGGTGTGATCTCGCGGGTCGAAAACCATCCTTTTGCCGGACTCTATATTGAAATTGAGCACAGTGCGCAATACCGCACTCGCTACTTGCATCTAAGCCGTATTGATGTGCGCCGAGGCCAAAGGGTTAGTCGAGGGGAGCGTATTGGTCTCTCTGGAGCCACCGGCAGAGTATCTGGGCCGCACATTCATTATGAATTTCATGTTAACGGGCGACCTGTTAACCCTGTAACGGCAAATATTCCAATGGCAACAACCTTGCCACGAGAGCAGCGAACGAAATTCTTGCAACGTGTTAACGAGATCGACACGCTTATTGGTCAACGCTTGGCTCAGCTCAGTAGCAACGACTAAAGCAATTTCTGTTTTTCAGTGACAAAAAACCACCCCTAGGGGTGGTTTTTTGATTAAGATACAGGTATCTGATTAGCTAAAAGATTGATGCAACACTAAAGAGTCAGCCGAGCATCACTCTGACATGGTTCTTACCAAAGAATAGCCAGACCCGGCACTAACAATTGCCCCTTGGTTGAAAGGCAAAGACATCGGAAAATATGCGCCCCGCTGGTAAACCGGCAGCAGCCAATACATCATGAGTGTGCCAAACCATAGGCGCAGAACCACAAACCATTACCCCTGCCTGACATAAATCTGGATTTTCAGCCAAGATGATGGCGTCCAAGGCCCCCTGCATGCCATTCCATTGCAGCCTAGGGTTGATCAAGGCCGAGTAGCGGAAGTGCTGTGCTTGCCGCTGCCATTGATCTACCAAGGGCAAACGATACAAGCCATCTGCGTGACGTGCCGACCAATACAGACTCAGGGGCCGAGCATCTTGCAGCTCCAGCCAATGCTGTACTACCGATTGCATCTGTGAGAAGCCAGTGCCAGAGCAAATAAGAATTAACTGCTTAGCATCTTCTAAGCGCTGATAATGGCAATCGCCAGCTGGCAGACTTACCTTTGCTGGCTGCTGCTGTTGCAGAGCTTGCAGGAGCTCCTGAGCAGACTGACTCACCAACCCAGCCTGAACATGCAACTCGATTAGATCGGCACTGGGCGCACTGGCAATGCTAAAGTAACTGGCGGGTAAATCCCCTACCTGCAAACTAAGGTATTGGCCAGCCTGGAACACAGGCATGGACTGCTCAGGTTTGAGCTGCAATAAGTACAGATCATCGGACAGGGCTTGAAGACCCGCAAGAGTGACTGAAATCAATATAAATCTCCATCTAGGTTAGCAGCGCCGATCTTTGAGCTTGGTGACTGAAGTAGCAGGCTTAGCAACCAGTGGCTAAAATGATCACCCAGCACTATGAAAATCAAGGGCGTTGCAATGGCGGTAGTATAGCAAATTGACAGGCCTTTGATTAGCCATGACCCACACCAGCCAAAGCAAGGGCCTGAGCATGCCAGCACTCGGCCATAACAAATAAGCGCCCGCTCTGCTCTTGACGCTCAGGGTGCCAAACCGCTAATTGCATCGAGGGCCGTGATTGAGCAAAGTATTCTAACAGCTCAGCCTTACTTAACCAGGCGTCAGATGCCTGCCTTGGCGCCAACCACTCCTTGGGCGCTAAGGGCAAATAGCAGCGTTCCTCTGGCAGCTGGCTCAAGTCCGCCTGAGGCAACCAGCCAGCAGCGCAGAGTTCGGGCACAAAGAGCTGGCCTTTAACAATGGCAAAGGAGCGCATCGGCAGCAGTTGCTCCGCAGCCAAGGCTTGCTGAGCCAATGGGGTTTGAGCTAGAGGCAACTGCTGGGTTAGGAGCTGATGCAACTTATTGTCCCAACGGTCGTTGAGTTTAGCCCCCACCCAGAGGTGCTCAGGCTGAAACTCATGCCCAGGCAATACCCGACAATAAAACTTAGCAGCCAACTCCAAGTGCCAGATGGCATCCGATTCAATGTGGCGCACCAGAATGTCTAACTCTCCCTGAGTAACGCCATCTTGGCCATGAATTTGCCTGTTAGCCGCCAACAGCTCAAAGCCGCGATGTTGCTGCAGGTAAAACTGCCACAGCTGTTCAAAATAGCGCCCCAAGCGGTTCTGAGGCGACTTAGCCAAAAACTGCAGCAGCAGATCCGGCTTAGCGTCCAACTGTTTGATCCAGTCTGCAAACCAAGGGCTGTCGTCCCGCCAGTCCAATAATGCAGGATGAGGCATCAGACCAGGGCTATTCACCGCCCAATACAGATCACGCACCTGAGGCTGCTGCAGATTAAGTTCTTGCCACTGAGTTAGGTTCACGGCATGCTGCTCATTACAAAGTGTTAGTCCCTAGACTAACAAAGGCCTTCACTCAATCCAAGGAAACGCCATGCTATTTGCTCTGGGTCTGTTGCTGTTTTTTGCTGTTCATAGCCTTGTCTTTATCGCTCCTCAGCTCAAGCCCAAGTTAGTGGGCCGGCTGGGAGCAGCAGGCTGGAAGGGCAGCTATGCCCTGATCGCCTTGCTGGGCCTCGCACTCATGGTGCTGGGCTATGGTCAGTTGCAAGCCCTAAGCCCGGTGCTGTACCACCCACCGCTCTGGCTGCGTCCTCTGGTTAGCCTAATGATGCTGGCCAGCATGATCGCCCTAGTAGCCTCATTGATTCCCTCTGCCATTGGTCAAAGACTCAAACACCCGCAGCTCAATGCGGTCAAATTCTGGGCCTTGGCGCACTTACTGGCCAGCGGCAAGCTGGTGGCTCTGGTATTGTTTGTGCTGTTTTTAATCTGGGCGGTTTTACTGCGCATCCACTACAAGCGCAGTGGCAAAAGTGCAGCTGAAAAACGCACCTTTGGCCGTAATGACTACCTTGTACTGGTGCTCGGGTTCGGACTCTATGGTGCCTGGGTGTTTTTCTTACATGCTTGGCTGATTGGCGTGCCGCTGCACTGAGGATGATTGCATGAGATGGGAACTGCTGCTCAGCTTGATTGCATTCTATGTATTCGCCCTGCCCTTAGCACTCTGGTTTTGGCTGTGGCGGCAAAGCAGTCAACTTAAAGAGCTGAAACACGAGCTAAGCCAGCTGCGTCAGCGACTAGCAAGCAAGGCCGAGCCCAAACTGGATGCTGCGACAACTGCTGTTGCTTCAGTAGACCAAAATGCTGTCACTAAACAAGCTATAACTAGCCAAGCTGCTGCAACTGATCCAGTGGCTCGGCCAGACGCAGCCAACAGCAATCAAGCTCATGCCAAGGGCTGGCCAAGGACGCAACACTTGCAGCTGGACCAGCAGATTGTCAAACAACTTGAGCAGCCTAGCAACAGCCAAGAAGTCAGCAAACAACCCTGGCTGATCTGGCTGGAGCAGCAACTGGCCAATGGTCGTTGGCTAGCCGCCTTGGGGCTGAGTTTAAGCCTGTTAGGGGTGGTGCTGTTATTGCGCCTGGCCATAGATCAGGGCTATCTGCCCCTTGAATTACGCCTTGGCCTGGTGTCCTTTACGGCCATTCTAGGGCTGGGTTTTGGCTATCGTCTGACCGCCAGCAAACCCTTGGTCGCCCTACCCTTACAGGGCCTGTGCCTTACCCTGTTGCTGCTTTGTATCTATGTGGGTGGCCAATGGCT
>SKIB01000003.1 GCA_007116635.1 Saccharospirillaceae bacterium | reverse complement strand
CTGGCCGCCCATCCTGCTTGGTGTTGGTCTGCTGACTCTGGGCATCGCTCTGTTTTTACAGGGTTTGCATTACAGTATCTTTCCCCTTGGTCGCTCATTGGCTCGCAGCTTCGCCATGCGTGGCGCGCGCAAGCAATTATTATTCTTTGCTTTCTGCTTGGGCTTTGCCGCTATGATTGCTCATCCAGGGCTGATGAACATGGCAACTCAAGCGGCGCAGGCCAGTCAGGGCCAGATTCAACCCTGGCCACTGCGTTTGCTGGTGGCCTTGGCCGTGGGTTTGGTGCTGATGTTGGGTATGTTGCGCATCGTGCTGGGGCATAACATTCTCTGGTATCTGCTGCTGGGCTATGCCTTGGTGATTGCCGTGACCATGCTGGCGCCGCAGCAGTTGCTGGCATTGGCCTTTGATGCGGGCGGCTTGGTGGTTAACATCGTCAGTGCTCCCTTGATTGCGGCTCTGGGCGTGAACCTGGCCAGTGCCTTGGCCGGTCGTCATCCCTTGACCGATGGCTTTGGTCTGCTGGCCTTGGTGGTCATGGCACCCATGTTGGTGCTGCAGCTCTATGGCTGGTTGGTCATGCCGCCTGAGCCTGAGGCCTGGGTGGCACTGCCCATTGAGCCGGTTTCTGTGCAGGTCTCAGCGTGGCAGCAATTATGGTTCAGTCTGCTCGGCCTGTTGCCCATTGTGGCTGTGGTGCTGGTGTTTCAGTTTTTGGTGTTGCGCGCGCCCTTGCCGCGATCAGGGATGATGTTGTTTGGTTTGCTATTATTGCTCTTGGGGTTGTTTGCTTTGTTGCTGGGCTTGCAGCTCAGTTTGTTCCCCTTGGGGTTGTGGCTGGCGCAGCAGTTGTTGCTCAAGGACTCTTGGTTATGGCTTTATGTGCTGGCCTTTAGCATGGGCATCACGGTAACCATGGCCGAGCCGGCGCTGCGGGCCGTGGGCGAGCAAGCTAAGCGAGTTGCGCCACGGCATTTCAATGTCTTGCTTTTGCGTTTGCTCGTCGCCCTGGGTGTGGCTCTGGGCCTGACCCTAGGGGTGCATCGCTTATTGCAAGGCCAGAGTTTACAGCTATATCTGCTCTATAGTTATCTTGGCTTGCTGCTTTTAACCCTAGTCAGCCCACGTAAGGTCATTGCGCTGGCTTTTGACCTGGGTGGTGTCACTACCTCTGAGGTCACCTTGCCACTGATCATTGCACTGGGCCTGAGTCTGGCCGCAGCCCTGCCGGGGCGTTCGCTGTTAATGGATGGCTTTGGCTTGATCGCGCTTTCGTCCTTGTTTCCCATTGTTATTCTGTTGCTCTATGCCCTGCTGGGCCGTCTTTGGCATCTATTGGTGCCTGAGAAGTAAAAAAGCCAGCTCTAGGGCTGGCTCAGGGGTGCTTAACTGCTGACTCAGGGCTGGGTTAGCCAGCCATGAGTATCTGGGCTGCGGCCCCACTGGATGTCGTTCAGGGCACGGCGCAGCTTTAGCGTGGTCTGACCAATGCCGCCATTGCCGATGCTGTGCTCCTTGCCTTGGTAGATCAGGGTGCCGACCGGGGTCAGTACCGCTGCCGTACCAGAAAGCGCGGCTTCGCAACCTGGCTTGGCGGCGCGCTCAAGCAGCTCTTTGACGCTAAGTTCGCGCTCACTAACCTGCATGCCAAGGTCGCGTGCCAGGGTGAGGATGGAATCACGGGTGACGCCATGTAAGAAGGTGCTGTCTAGGGCCTTGGTGATGATCTCGTTACCATCAATCAGTAGGAAGTTGGCCGCGCCGGTTTCCTGCACATCACCGCCTGGGCAGAACAATACTTGATCGGCATTGCACTCCGCCTTGGCTTCTAAAATCGGACGCATGGCACTGGCGTAGTTGCCGCCGCTCTTGATCACGCCCATGTGCGGCGCACAGCGCATACCGTCTTCTTCCAGCTTGATGCGCAGCGCACGGTCGCCACCGGCAAAGTAGTCGCCTACGGGCGATACCAGTACATAAAGCATGGATTGCAGCGAGGGGGCTGCTGCTTTGCCAATGGCTGGCTCAGTGCCAAAATGAGTTGGGCGGATGTAGAGCGAGCCTGGAGCCTCTGGTACATCCTTGGCAAACAGGGCCACGGTATCACGGATCATCTGCGCCAGCATTTCAGGGTCAAAGCTTGGCAGTGTCAACAGTTGCGAGCTTTGCATCAAACGAGCGATGTTTTTGTCCATACGGAAGATTTTGACGCTGCCATCGGCTTGGCGAAATGCTTTAAGGCCTTCAAAGCAGGTGCTTGAATAATGCAGAACATGTGCACCTGGGTGCAGGCTGATGCTGTCGCTGGGCACCATTTTCGGCGTCTGCCATGTTTGACCATCAAAACTAGTCAATGCCATTTTCGGCATGAAAAGACTGCCAAATGCCGCCATTATTGTATCCTCATTAGTGTTTTGCAGATTAGCATCCAAGGGTAGCAAATTGTAAAGCGCATTGGTGCTAAAAGGAATTGCTCTCTGGCATAAGTAGGGCGCAAGTGAGAAAAAAAACACTTGATCATGCAGGATATTCAAGTTGCTAGGGATGCAAGCTAGGGGTGTTGTGTTAACATAAGCGCGCTTGAAGCAACTGGTCAGGGCAAGATTCATAAAGGCTGCCTTGGCATGGCCAATTTTTTATTCAGCGGAAGTATCTCATGGCGAAAACATCTCTGGAAAAATCCAAAATTCGAATTTTGTTGCTCGAGGGCGTGCATCAGTCGGCCGTCGACTTCTTCACTTCCATGGGCTATAGCAATATTGAATACCACAAGGGCTCGTTGCCAGAAGAACAACTGCTGGAAAAAATAAAAGATGTGCATTTTATCGGTATCCGCTCACGCACTCAGCTAACAGCCAAGGTCTTTGCCAATGCGCCTAAACTAGTGGCCGTGGGTTGCTTCTGTATTGGTACTAATCAGGTAGACCTAATGTCTGCCCTGGAGCACGGTGTGGCGGTGTTCAACGCGCCATACTCCAATACTCGTTCGGTAGCCGAGCTGGTGTTGGCCGAGGCCATCATGATGTTGCGTGGCGTACCTGAGCGCAGTACGGTGGCGCATCGCGGTGGCTGGCTCAAGAATGCCAATGATTCATACGAAGCTCGAGGTAAAACGCTGGGCATCGTCGGCTATGGCAGCATTGGTTCGCAGTTGTCGGTGCTGGCTGAGTCCATTGGCATGAAGGTGATTTTCCAAGACATCGTCACCAAGCTGCCCCTGGGTAATGCGCGTCAGGTTGGCAGCCTCCAAGAACTGATGCAAGAAGCCGATGTGGTCAGCCTACATGTGCCTGAAACCGACGCCACCAAGTGGATGATTGGTGAGCAGCAAATCAGTTGGATGAAAGACAAATCCTACCTGATCAACGCCGCTCGTGGCACTGTTATTGACATTGATGCCTTGGTGGCGGCGCTTAAGTCTGGCAAATTGCTGGGCGCTGCCATTGATGTGTTCCCGGTTGAGCCGCGCAGTAATGATGACGAATTCATCTCGCCTTTGCGTGGCATGGACAATGTGATTCTAACGCCGCATGTGGGTGGTTCTACCCAAGAAGCGCAGCGTAACATTGGTCAGGAAGTGGCGGAAAAGCTGGTGGCCTTCTCGGATAACGGCACCTCGATTTCGGCAGTTAACTTCCCTGAGGTGGCTTTGCCTTCTCACCCTGGTAAGCATCGTTTGTTGCATGTGCATCAGAACGTTCCTGGTGTGATCTCACGAATTAATAAGATCTTCTCTGAGGCTGGTATCAATATCAGCGCTCAATACCTGCAAACCAACGACAAGGTTGGTTATGTGGTGATGGACGTGGATCAGGCTTTTTCGCAAGATGCACTAAGTATGATCAAACAAGTAGACGGCACTCTCAAGGCGCGTATCCTATTCTAGGGCGGTCATCCTGCGCTTGAGCCTGTCATACTGCGCGTAGTCGCAGGATCTCTTGAGTGAGCGCGGGACTACCGTGCCCCGCCCAGTCGCTGGTCTGGCAACTGGGCTCTCGGGGACGCTATTCGCCGTCCTGGCCGCTTGACAGCGTCCATCCATGGCCGCCGACACTCCCAGTTCCCAGCCCGCTCCTTGGGCTAGCTTTCCATCCTTTCTAGAAGCGTCACGACAATAGCTCCAGCTTGCCCTGCGTAAAGCGGGTGATGGCGCAGCCCGTGAGGGAAGTAAAGAAGCAGTCGGCCAAGGCAGCAACCTCAGCTGGGCAGGTGCAGCCCGACAATCCAATACAACTGGGTTTTTTTCATCTGCTGTGCCAGTATTTAACCTGTGATTCAGTCGTTATTCATTCGCTTTGAGGCAAGCTGCACTCTATGAAGCAATCCATATACCTAACCTTTGCGGTGATGCTACTCAGTGCCTGCGCCAGTTTTGGCGACCGCCAGCAGGAGTATCGGCAAGCACTGATGCAGCATGACTGGCCGCAGGCCGAGCAGCATCTAGCCAGTGCCAATCCGGGCGATGCCAACTATTTGCTTTATTTGCTGGAAATGGGGAGCCTGCTGCATTATCAGCAGCAATGGCAGGAATCCAACCAATGGCTGCAACAGGCCGAAACCGAGCTGCTGGCTTGGATGAGCCTAGGGCCAGAAGAGCAAGCCAAGGCCTGGCTGATCAACCCTGAGCAGGCCAAGTTCCAAGCCGGGTTGCCCGAGTTGGTACAGCTTTATCAGCTACGGATCATCAACAGCATGATGCTGGCCAATCGAGGAGATCAGGCGGCCCTAACCAGCATGCGGGTTGATGCCCGTCGCCTAGAGCTGGCCATACGCCAGCAGCAGCCAGGGCCACTCACTGAGCTTACAGATGATACCCCCAGCGCTACCCTTTGGTCCTTGCTCAACCCTCTGGGTGGCGTGCCACAAAATGCTGAGCTGTGGCGCTATCAGGATGATGCTTTCAGTCAGTGGTTGATCGGTCTGGTCTATGAACGGTTGGAAGAATGGGATAACGCCCGTATCTTTTATGCTCAAGCCCAGCTTGTTTGTGTACAACGGGAACGGGTGCAGTTTCAACGTGCTCCTGAGGTTTGTCAGCAGTATGAGTTGGATCGTTTACGTATGGCTAAACGCACGGGTGCGCCCATTGCTGAAGCGGAATTGTCGGCTTTAACCCCTGAGCAGCAGGCCTTGCTGAGCAGCCACGACAGCCGCTTGGTGATGCTCAAGCGCCAAGGCTTGTTGCAGCCTAAGCGTGAACTGAATTTCCGATTATTTGCTGACCCTGGCAATCAAAGCTTAGTACTGGAGTTCATTCCCACCGGTGATGAGCAGATGCAGCAGGAGCAATGGTTATGGTTTTTGAGCATGTATGGCGACCTTAATCCGCTCAACTTGTTTTGGCGGGCCAGCACAGCGGACCCTGTGGCCTTACTGGACATACTGACTACTAAACGCTTTCCGCTAGGGCCTTTGTGGTCGCAAGCTGAGCAGTTGGGTGTAATTAATGCCCTTGGGCCCTTGGGTGTGCGTGTGACTGTTCCCTATGTGCCACTGTTTCAGGCCCAAACTCCAACACAGGTGCAAATTAATGGTCAGAGTTTCAGCCCCTTGAGGGTGCAAGACATGCAGGCCATTTGGCAGCAACAAGCCTTATTAAATGCTCAGACGCACTTGGTTACCGCTTTGACTCGTGAAATTAGCCGTAATCTGGTGCTGCAACAGGGTATTCGCATGGCTAACCAAGGCCAAAACCAAGAGGTTTTTAGTCTGTTGGGTTCGATGTTGACGGCCAGCTTGGCCAGTAGTGACACTCGTATGTGGCTTTCATTGCCCAGCCAGCATGCATTATTGATTCAAGATCTGCCACCAGGTAGTTACCTGGTAGACTGGGGTGCCCAGCGGCAACACATTGAATTGGCGGCCCAGCAGATTGGTCTGCTATTGTTTACAGAGCTTCGGCAAACATCCTTAGGAGATATGTATGAGTAAGTGGTTAATTGTTGCCTTAATGGGTTTGACCTTCTTGTCGGCCTGCAGTCGTAACCCGGTGGTCAACCGAGTAGACCCTAATCAGGAGTTTGCACTTACTGACCGTTGGAATGCCACCGACAGCCGTTTGGTAGCGCAAGAAATGATGCAAGATATGATGGCCTTTCCTTGGTATAACCAATGGCTACGTGAGCAAGGCAGTACCCCTAAGGTAATAGTGCAGAACATTCGTAATCTGTCGCATGAGTCTATTCCGGTTGAGACCTTTATTAATGACATCAAGCGTGCTGCTCTGCAGCAGGGCAGTGTTGACTTTGTTGCTTCTGCGGATGTACGACAAGACATTCGTGAAGAGCGCTTTGACCAAGGTGATTACGCTCGTCCTGATACTCAGGCACAATTCGGTCAAGAGTTGGGTGCTGATTTTGCCTTGGTCGGTAGCATCAATAGCTTCGTTGATGCGCATCGTAATAGGCGAGTGACTTCGTATCAGGTGGACCTTATGCTGATTAACATTGAAACCAATCAGCAAGTTTGGCTCGGTCAGAAGAAGATCCAGAAAACCGCACGTTTTTAATCGGTCGTTTGAGTCAGGGTTCTGCTGGTTTGGTCTTGCATGAATCCTGTCCTCTTCCTGGTATGGTCTGTCATCCTGCGCGAAGTCGCAGGATCTCTTTAAATTCTGATGCCCATTAAATAAGACCCTGCGACTAGGCGCAGGGTGACACAGACACTCTAGGTACCAGACTGACACATAAGATGCCTGGGTGACAGCAAGGGTGTGTGCAGTCTCTTATTTTAACGGTGGAAGGTCGCTGAGCAGTTGTTCTAGGTGCTGAGCGGTTAGGCTTGCTAGTAGCTCTTGATCCTGTTGCAATTGCGCCCAGCGAATAAGCTCCAGTAATGCCTGTTCCGCGCCCAAACCATGGGCGCGCTCTAAGCATTGTCTAGCATCTGTCCACTGTTCATGGCGCATGTGAAAGCGAGCTAATGCTAGCTGTAGTTCAGGATCAGTCTCATGTTCTTCTAGCCATTTATTCAGCAGGCTCTGTTGCTTTTTACCGTCAATACTTAGTCTGCCATAGATACCTACCAGTTGACTGTTGTACTCTTGTTTGAGACTGCGCTGCAGTAAAGAAGCCGCCGCCTGCTGTTGCTCTTGGCTGATCAAGGCAAGAGCCAATCCTGCCTTAAGTATTACTGGCGTTTTGGCAACAGAGATCTTCTCACTTAGCTGAATCAGAGCCTGTTGCTCCTTTTCTTGTAGTAGTGGCAGGCTCAGCTTGCCTTGAATCAAGGCTTTACTCAGTCTTAATAACAGCTGTTCCTTGGTTTGGTCTTGGCTGCTGAGCAGTCGAGGTAATAGCCCAATGGCCGCTCGATGGTCTCTGAGTTGTAGGTTGAGCTGTAAGTTTTGCTTGAGTAAAAGGCTGTTGTCCGGTTCCTGCTGTAATAAATTTTGCGCCATGGCTAGGGCTTTTTCTGGTTGTTCTTCACGCAGTAGTTCAATTTGTTGCCAAGTAAAGAGGGTGCGCAACTCAGGGTACTGCAGCCCAGCTTGCTCTAGAATGGTCATGGCTTGTTGCTCTTGTTGCAACTGTTTTAAGCAATGACTGGTCAGGAGGCTATTTAGCCAAGGCACAGGGCTGTTGGCTTGATAGCGCTGTAGTACCTTGTTGGCTTGACGAAATTGATCATTCAGCAACAGGTTGATGCCTTGTTGCAGTTGTTGGTTGGCATGTAATTGTTGCCTATATTGCCTTTGTTGCTGCCATCGCTGCCAGCCCGTCTTGGTCTGTAGAACCTTGCTTAACAAAAATAGTACTAGGGCAAGCAATAACAACATGCCAAAGCCAAGCCAAAGCGTGCTAGTGATGCTATAGCCATTCCATGCTAACAGCATTACACCAGAATCTTGTTGTAACAAATACCCAAGGCTGGCAGCGACCAACAGTACCATAAGCAGTTTTAAGATCAGCCATAAGCGCATCAGTCATTCCCCCATTGAGCAAGCAATGTGCTGGCCTGAGTTTGCACGCCCTGTTCTAATTCTTGAATCACAGGCCTTATAAGTTCTTGCCACTGGGTTTGCTTGCTGCCCAGGGCTGCAATTTGCACCTCGACCGGAATATCTAGCAGTGCTAAAGCGGGTTGGCTTTGGCCCAGTTGCCACTGTACCTTAGCCAGTTGCACCTGCTGTTGCATCTGCCAAAGAGCTAAATCGGAGCTCAGTTGCCAGCTAAGCTGTTCTTGGCTGCGCTGTTCAAAGCGAACCAAAGAGCCTAGCCATTGCTGCCAGCTTGACCAATCAAAGCCCTGAGGTAAGCTGGTTTGTTTGGGTGGGCTAATGACTAACGGATCTTGCTGCGCTAGCCAAGAACCAAGCTGTTGCCAGTTCAGTGCTCTTAGTCTTTGGCTTTGTCGTTCGAGCTGGCGCTTATCTTGCTGTAGGGCAGAGTAGGTACGGCTGTCTTGCATTTCAAAAGGTGCTAACACCTGCAGTAATTGTCGATAATGTCCCAGGGCCTGTTGTTCAAAGCCTTGCAGGGCCAAGGTGTCAATTAGATTGGCGTACTGGCGTGCAAGTTGCTGATATTCGGCCCAGATAAGTTGCCGATTTTGCTGTAACAGGCCATTAAGGCCTTGTTGGTCTTCAAATTGACGCTGTAGGTGCTGTAAGCCCATCTGTTGGCTTTGTTGTTGGTCCTGTAGTTGGGCAATTTGAAATTGCTGTTCGCTAAGGCGTTGTATTTGCTCTTGTTGTAAGTTCTGCTGCGAAGATCGTTGATTGGCCAATTGTTGTTGCAGACTGTCTTTGTTTTGTTGTAGTTGGTCGATCTGCTGTTCTAGTCTACTAAGTTGTTCAACTGCTTGCTTGGTGTTTTCTAGGTCCTGGCTGAGCTGTAGCTGTTGTTGCCCTACTTGTTTTTGCTCGTTTAGCAGAGTGCTCATGCCCTCATTAAGCAGTTGCCAGTCTTGTTGCTCTTGATGGATCAAGGGCCATGCCAAGGCGGCAATGGCGATCAGTAGGGCCAGAAGTGCTAGGCTCAAGCTCAACTTGCCCCCAGATTTGCCCTGACCCCGGGCTGCTGTTTGGCTTTCAGGCAGTGACTCTGGTGAGTTGTCCTGGTTGGGCTGGGAATCATCGTTTGAGTTCATGCCTGTCTCCGTTACAGCTGAGTGATTACCTGTATAAAATGCTGGTCGCTGGCGCCATTACAGAGCCGATGCGCTAAGCCAAGTTCGTTAGCTCGTTGAGCTAACATTGGGCTGCTGACCAATAACGGGCAGCAGGCCAGTTGATTATCATCCAACAACTTAGCCAGATGCTCAAGTCCTTGTTGGCTGGAGATTAATAGCCAGTCGTAATGGGCCAGTTGTTGCAGCTGCTCCAGGCTGGGTGTGAGCATCTGGCGGCGATATAAAATCAACTCACTAACCCTAAGGCCGCGCTGGGTTAGTTGCTCGGCGAGCGGCTGGCGGCTAGTTTGGCCTCTGGCGATCAGCACGCGCTCTGCTTTGTGCAATTGCGGCATGCTCAGCATGGCTTGGGCATTGGTTTCTTCTGGCCAGTGGCAGAGGATGCCTTGCTGTTGCAAGGTTTTGGCGCTGCCTGGCCCGGGACAAAGGGCGCTCAAACCAATGGGCCACTGCGGCCAGTACTGTTCGGCTTGGTCAATGAAGCATTGGCTGGCCATGGGGCTGGTGCTGATCAGTAAGTCATGCAGGTCAAGGTCCATAATCTGCTGCTTGGCTTCAGGCGTAAGGGCCAAAGGCTGCAGTGTCATTAGTGGCAGCTCCAAGCAGTCATGCTGCGGCAGGGCGTCCAGCAGGCCTTGGTTTTGCCCTGCTGGGCGGGTGAACACCAGTTTCATGACATCAGTTTGCCCAGGATGTCGCCCGCGCCCTTGGCTAGCAACTCTTGGGCCAGCTCTTGGCCTAGTTGTTGTGCTTGGCGTAAATCGGCTGCTGGGTCATCACTGAGTTGGATTTGCCCCTGGCTAATCAGCATCAGGCTACCGTCTGGCTCGCCGACGCGCACGTCAAGCTGCAATTGCTGATCACCTAGCTGGGCAAAGCCGGCAATGGGCACTTGGCAGCCACCGTCCAGCGCTTTACTGAAGGCGCGTTCGGCCGTTAAACACAGCTGGGTAGGGTAGTGGTTCAACTGCTGCAGCAGTTGGATCAGCTCAGTGTCTGAGCTGCGACATTCAATGCCCACCGCGCCCTGGCCCACGGCCGGCAGGCACAGATCCACGGGCAGGTATTGGCGAATGTGCTGCTCTAAGCCCAGGCGAATCAAGCCAGCCGCGGCCAAAATGATGGCCTGATACTGACCGGCATGCAGCTTGGCCAGGCGGCTGTTCACATTGCCGCGTAAAAAGTGCACCTCTAGGTCTGGCCGTGCAGCCAAGACTTGCGCCTGGCGTCTAAGGCTGGAGGTGCCGACCACCGCCCCTGTGGGCAGGGCCTCAAGGTTGGCAAAATCAGGGCTAACAAAGGCGTCCCTTGGGTCTTCGCGTTCACAGATGCAAGCCAGGGTTAGGCCGTCTGGCAGGCTCATGGGCACGTCCTTCATCGAGTGTACGGCCAGGTCGGCGCGGTCATCAAACAGGGCTTGTTCCAGCTCTTTTAAAAACAGGCCCTTGCCGCCAATCTTGGCCAGAGGCGTATCCAGTAGTACGTCGCCCTTGGAGGTCATTTCCAGTAGTTGGCTGGGTTGATCCAAGGCCTGCAATTGCTGCTGTACGAATCGGGCTTGCCATAGGGCAAGTTGGCTTTTACGGGTAGCAATGGTCAGCATTACAGCTCCAGTTCGCTCATCAGTTGGGCGATTTTTTGTTGCACGTCAGGGGTCATCTCAATGGGTTGGCCCCATTCGCGGTTGGTTTCGCCCGGCCATTTATTGGTTGCGTCCATGCCCATTTTCGAGCCCAAGCCAGACACGGGTGAAGCAAAGTCGAGATAATCAATGGGTGTGTTGTCGATCAGGGTGGTATCACGTGCTGGGTCCATACGGGTGGTGATGGCCCAGATCACGTCCTGCCAGTCACGAGCATTGACGTCGTCGTCGCAGACAATGACGAACTTGGTGTACATGAATTGGCGCAAGAAGCTCCAAACCCCCATCATCACCCGCTTGGCGTGCCCTGGGTATTGCTTCTTCATGGTGACGATGGCCATGCGGTAGGAGCAGCCCTCCGGCGGCAAATAAAAGTCAACAATCTCAGGAAACTGCTTGCGCAAAATGGGAATGAAGACCTCGTTCAGCGCCACGCCGAGAATGGCCGGTTCATCCGGCGGTCTGCCGGTGTAGGTGCTGTGGTAAATGGCTTGATTGCGCCAGCCCATGCGCTCCACGGTAAAGACAGGGAAGGAGTCCACCTCGTTGTAATAGCCGGTGTGGTCGCCAAAGGGGCCTTCGTCGGCCATCTCACCTGGGTAGATAAAGCCTTCCAGAACGATCTCGGCAGTGGCTGGCACCTGCAGGTCGTGCAGCTTGCACTTGGTCACCTGTGTTTTGTGGCCGCGCAGCAAGCCAGCAAAGGCGTATTCGGACAGGCTATCGGGCACTGGCGTGACCGCGCCCAAAATGGTTGCTGGGTCTGCACCCAAGGCCACGGCCACCGGGAAGGGTTTGCCCGGGTGTTGTTTTTGCCAGGCTTGGAAGTCCAGTGCGCCACCGCGATGGCTCAACCAGCGCATGATGAGTTTGTTTTTACCAATCAGCTGTTGGCGGTAAATGCCAAGGTTCTGCCGCTTGCTGTGTGGACCTTTGGTGATTACTAGCGGCCAGGTCACCAGCGGGCCGGCATCGCCTGGCCAGCAGCGCCAAATGGGCAGCAGGTTGAGGTCAACATCAGGGCCTTCGACCACGTTTTCATAACAGGGGGCCTTGCTGACTTCCTTAACTGGCATGTGCAGCACTTTTTTGAACTTGGGCAGCAGTTCTAGGGCGTCTTTAAAGCCTGAGGGCGGTTCAGGAGATTTTAAAAAAGCCAGTAGTTCGCCAATGTCGCGCAAGGAGCTGACATCTTCTGCACCCATGGCCAGCGCCACCCGCTCTGGGGTGCCAAATAAATTACCCAGAACCGGCATTTGGTAGCCCGTGGGGTTGGTGAATAGCAGGGCTGGGCCTTGCTTGCGCAGCACTTGGTCGCAAAGCTGGGTCATTTCCAAGTTGGGGCTGATTTCACTGTCAATACGTTTGAGTAGTTGCCTCTGCTCTAGGCCGTTAAGGAACTCTCTGAGGTCACGATAATGCACACTGCGTCTCCTGAACCATTGGAAGCCATAGTGTACCCTGACTAATGCAAAATCTCAGTAGTTGTCAATGATTTAATGTGTATAAAAAAACGCTCTTACACTGTGTGATTGAAAAGTGTTTTCCAAAGCAGATAGAGTATTGACATTTGTAAGTGATTGAAAATAAAAAGATTTTTTTTAGTGATCAAATTTTAATCAATATACAGACCCCTTGATTTTACAGGGCTGTGACAGTTATTTATAGGCTTATCCCAAGACTTATCCACAATGCTTGTGGGCAAAGGGCGCGAGCCTAGAGTTATGGCGATTCGTTAAGAATTTCCACCCAGGACAGGCGCAAAAGTGATAAATTTAGCCACACTGATTGCTCGATCAAGCTGTGCCATTGATCACGATGGCGGCGAACATAACCAGAGTTAAATCGACTGTTAAATGCATCGCGATAGAGGGTCATGGCAAGTAAGTGTTGCTGGCTAACCAGCTCAGCCAGTTGTTCTTGATCCCAGTGCTCTAGGTTGGTGGCAGAGGATTGCCATGACCAGTTATCTGCAAGCTCTTGCCAGTCGCCCTGCTGCTCCAGTAAGCCATGTTGCCAGATCCATGCCAGACTGCGGCTATTGGCTCCTTGGCCAAGGAAGATCAGCTCTCCGCCCCGATCTCGAGTTAGGCCTGCTGATAAGGGGTAATGTAGACGGGAGCTGAAGAAAAGAAGCTCGGCCAAGGCTTGCTGATCCCTGGGTTGGCTCTCTAGCTCTTGCCAGGCTTGCCACTGTTTGGCCGCTAGGCAATTCTGATTGGCGCACTGTTCAGGCCAAGAAAACTGCTCTTGCTCATGGGTAAACCAGTTATTGCCTTTAATCTGCCACAGGGGCTGGTTAACAGAAAGGCGTTTGTTGGGTACGGATAGCCAGAGGTCGTGCCAGTGCTGGTGACTGGCCATTGGCCCAAAGAGTTGGTCTATTTTATGGCGCTCTGCTTGGTTTAATTGTTGCCAAGTCAGCTCTGCAATCAAGGCGTTGGTCTGCTCAGACCATGCCCAGAGCGGGTTTAGAAGGCATACTAAAGCTAACGAGAGTATTTTTCGGCTAACCATCCAATGACCAAAAAGCTTATTACTACCGTTAAGCCTAGCCAAAGATTGGGTATTTTGCTTAATCCGAGTAATAAATAATGACTGCCATAGCGCAGCATCAAGCCAAGGCCTAGAGCGCAGATCAAAATAAAGACCAGAGTACGCAGTAAAAAGTGAGCACCAGCCAGCATGGATTGAATGCCTCTACTAATGCGATTGCCAAAAATAGCTAGCAGCGAAGCCATGTAAGAAAATGCGATCAGCCCGAGGTGGGGTCGAATCCAAGCACTGAGCTGCAGTAAGTAATCGTCCATTGTGCTCACTCAAAAGAAAAGGGCAGTCTAGGCTGTGGTTAGATTTTGTCAAGCTGCAGGTGGTTTGCTCATGGCTAGCTAACCACCTGGTTACGCCCCTGGGCCTTAGCTCGGTATAGAGCTTCATCCGCGAGTTTGAATACTGAAGCTGGTTTTAGATTACGGGCGTCTGGCTGGGCAATGCCTATGCTGACCGTGATGTGGATGGTGCGTTTAACGCTAACCAATCCTCGTTGCTCAATGCCTTGTACATCCTGATTGGGTCGGCGAACGCGATCTCGAATCACTACGGGGTAATTGGCAATGCGTTTGCGCAGCTGATCCATCAGCTGGTGTGCGTCATCCAGATGTTTGCCTGGCATCAGAATCACAAACTCTTCACCACCAAAGCGGTAGGCTTTGTTGCGCGGACCAACTTTGCCCAGCTGTTGGGCAACGATGCGTAGCACGTCATCCCCGGTATCATGTCCATAGCGATCATTGAAAACCTTAAAATTGTCGACATCAATCACTGCCAGGCTGTAGCGCCCAGAAAGGCTGTGTAGCCGACTCATTAGTGCTCTGCGGCTGGCTAAGCCCGTTAACTCATCACGATATGCCTGAGCCCAGGACTCGATAAATAGACTTACTACCAGGGTGAGGCTGGCGCCGACAAAAAAGGTGACTCCATAGAGTGGCCGTTGTAGCCAAACCAGCGCGGTAAAAATAGCCAGTAGGCAAATGAACATGCTGCCCGCAATCAGAGAACGTTCTTTAAAACTACGATAGCTAACGGCTGCGAGGGTTGGTAAAAATATCATCAGCGCCATAGGGCTGATCCATACGCCATTAATGATGTCTTGGCGCCAACTTTTAGGCAGGCTCTGAATTAGCTGTCCCAGCAATAGGCTGTTGCCATCAGCCATCAAAATTAAATAGGGCAAGGCTAATAAAATAGCCGTGGTTAAACCCTTTAAGGATACGGGGTTGCTGGGTTGACTAAAGCTCAGCCAAAGCCATTGCATGGAAAAGATGATGCTTAGGCCCCAATAAATACCAAGCGGGCTGGAGTTGCTGCCATGAAGCAATTGCCAAAAGCTCAGATAGGCTAACAGCAAAATTAGAGCGGCAAAAAAAGTTTTAAATTGATAATACTGGAGAGCTAGTACAAAGGCTAACACCGCAGCCAGATAGGGGATGGTTTGTACCTGTGCTTGGTAAACCTGATTGGTGTTTTTTAACCAATCAAAGGTCAGGCTGATCATAATCACGATCAGGGCAGGCAAGATAAAAACAAAAAAGAAGCCAAAGCGTTGCTGTGTCATCTGATTACCCAGGGCATGCTCAATGATTAAGAGTATGGCAGGCCATTTAAGTTGTTGCTTATTATAATTCTTACAGTGGTAGGATTTTGCTAGAAAATGCTCACTGCTTCGCAATTTTTGACGCCAAACAATTGTCATTTACGGCGGAAAATTCTAAGGGCTACATAATAAGTACATTTATAGAAACAATTACAGTAATTTAATGGGTATTGTATGAAAAACAGGCACAAATGCATGGTTTTGTGTTGCTAATCACGCTAATTGGCAGCAATGCCTTCAAGCCACTGGCCCTGTTTAAAGCTAATAGGGCTGACGGACAATCGAGGCTGGCGGAACAATAGCCAGTCTTGGCATTCGGGCTGTTGTTTTAACCAGGCATTACTGATGGGGCGATAACTGGCTTGCCAGGCTAATTGAAAGTACCACCAGCGTGGTTTCTCTTTGGTGGCCTTGGCATCAAAATAGGGATGATCCACCTGGAATTGGCTAGGATCAATCATGGCAGGACTGGTCGCCAAGGCCAAACCATAGACTCCGGGCTTGGGGCAGGAACTGTGGACGATAAAACACCTATCTCCAGGCTGTAGTTGGTCGCGAATGAAGTTTCGTGCTTGGTAGTTACGAATTCCATCCCAGCTGATGCCTTGCGTGCCTGCCCGACGAATGTCATCAATGCTGCACTCATCAGGCTCCGTTTTTAATAGCCAATAGTTATGCATAGGGTTTAGACAAAGCTTTGATATTGTAGAATAAGAGCATTAAAAGACTTATTGCCTGGCCAGAGGTGTTGCCAGTGCAGCCTGATGCTGATTCGGCATTGGTCGGGCAGGTCTTGCAGCCGTAACCATTGCATTCCTAGGGGGTGCTCGATGTTTAATCGGCCCTGACTCTGCGGCAGGCTGAGTAAACGCTGCTCACCAAAGGGCAGATCAAGCAGTGCCTTGTGTTCCAATCGAATACGTACTGGCTCTTTGTGCCAGCATAGGTATTGATGATGACAGAATAACAGTTGTTTCAAAGTGGGCCTAGGCTAGTCAATAGGGTACTGGTGCAGAAAATACCCAGAGATGTTAGCACATTTAGCAACTATTTAAGCTCAGTTAAACCAAGCTTGCCACCATGGGCGTTTTTTTTGCTGGTCTTGGTCGGAAATGGCGGCAAACAGCGCCTTCATCAGGCTGCCATGGCTGGGAGCAAAGCCGTATTTTAAGCGCCAGTGGCGTTCGGCCTGCAGCAGAAGTTGCTGGCATTGATAGTCAAAGGGGCTTTGGCCGTCCATCTGCAGCGGATGGCTTTGCCAGTCAATGTTTTGCGCTTTGATCTGTTTGGCAAACCAAGACTGCAGTTCAGCAAATTCTAGGCCTCTACTCATGGGTTGCCTCCTTTGATGGCTGTGTGGATGACTGGCTGGTAGGGCGTGCTGGTACAATTAATAAACAATCGTCCAAGCTCAGATGATAATGCCTGACTGTTTTTTTACCAGCCCCTGTTCTAAGATAGGCCTAGTAACCGAGGTAAAAGCATGTATGAATTGATCGCCTGTGATCTGGACGGCACCCTGTTGTCGGCCGAGCACCAAATACCAGAATTCAGTCAGGATGTCATACGCCAGTTGGCGGCTTCCGGACGGCATTTCGTTTTTGCCACGGGTAGGCATTTTGTCGATGTCTGTCATTTGCAGCAACAGCTGGCCGTGCCTTGCTGGATGATCAGTGCCAATGGCGCCATGGTGCATGACGATCAAGGGCAGTTGGTGTATCAGCAAGCCATTGAGTCAGAAGTGCTGGCTCAGGTGTTGGCCTTGCCTTCCATGCAGCAGGTGTCGGTTAACCTCTATCAGCCCGATGCTTGGCTCACCAATACCCCGGCAGTCATTGCTTACAGCATGGCTAAAACCTCTGGTTTTTATGCTCAGCGTTTTGATCTGACGCAGCCACCCTTGGAGCAGATTATTAAGGTCTTCTTCTTGGGTGATTCTGAGGACCTGCAGCTGTTGGAGCAGGAACTGTTAACCAAGTTCCCTGATCAGCTGCACCTGAGCTTTTCCATGAACGACTGTCTTGAACTGATGGCACCAGGGGTGTCCAAAGGTCATGCCTTGGAAATGGTGGTGCGCGCCGAACAACTCAGTCTGGCGCAGTGCATGGCCTTTGGCGATGGCATGAACGACTTGGAAATTCTTAGTCGAGTGGGCAAGGGCCTGCTGATGGGTAATGCCCATCCCAGGCTTAAGCAAGCCTTGCCACAGTTGGAAGTCATTGGTCGCTTTGATGAGCAGGCAGTGGCGCACTATCTACAGCAGCACTTGCTGTAAATCTTTGTTCAAGAGCATCTCTTAAGCGGATGCTCTTACTCTTTTATGGCAAGTGGACTCATTGCTGATAGATTTGGTCGCAACGCGCGGCCAACACCAGATCGCTCTGATGCACCCAGTTGATCTTGTGTGTCCACCAATGCAGCTGCACATAGCCCCAACCAAAGCTGATGTCAGGGTGATGCCCCTGGCTTTCGGCCAATAAGGCCACCTGGCTGACAAAGCCATAGGCCTGGCGAAAATTGGCAAAATGGTAGCGCCTGCTGATGGCCTGTGCCTTGGGCTCGGTTAATTCCACCCACTGCCAGTTGGGCAGTTGTGCCTGGTAGCTTTGCCACTCTTGCAGACTAACACCTGGGCTGTCTTCTTGGCAGGCTTGGCACTCTTGATCGGCAAGGGGCGGTAGGCTGTGATTCATGGCTGACTCCTGAGTTGAGGTTCGGACTTTGCTGCTGCAAAGCCTAAGATCACTAAGAGTAGACGAAAAAAAACCAGCTAAAAAGCTGGTTTCTTAAAAGTGGTTGCGGGAGCTGGATTTGAACCAACGACCTTTGGGTTATGAGGATCAAAATTAAGCCCTAGCTCTTAGGTCTTAATTTATTACCATCAGATGTATTTTTACTTTAAAGTACTAAAAAAACAGTAATTTATGCTTGAAAAAGTGTTACATGTTCTTGGTCGGCTAGTAAGCTACATGCGGGAAACATAGCTCATGATGTAACATTGTAGGTAAGCGTCCTACGATCACAGGGTAGTGCCTTAATTTAAGTGCCCACTTATTTTTAAGTGGGCACTTAATGTCTTAAATGGCGTCGTTGAGGTGCTGGGTCGATGTTCCACGGCAGCAGTTCATCGATGCGATTGATAGGATGGTTGCCGATTCGCTTGAGCACCGTGGTCAAATAATCGTTCGGGTTGATGCCATTGAGTTTGGCCGTGCCAAGTATCGAGTACAGCACGGCGGCTCGTTGGCCTCCGGCGACCGAGCCAGCAAACAGATAATTTTTCCTGCCCAAGGCGATGGGTCGTAATGACCGTTCCGCACTGTTGTTATCCAATTCGGCACGGCCATTATCGACATAGGCAACCAGCGCAT
>SKIB01000068.1 GCA_007116635.1 Saccharospirillaceae bacterium | reverse complement strand
TGTCATGAATATTGACCTATGTGTTAAATCATCAGCAGTCTATGTTACCAATGCAATGGACCAACAAGCCTTGTCTGCTGTTGTGCCCACTGTGCGTTTGGTCCATGACAAAATCATACCTGCGGCCATGAAACGAAGAATGCCTGCCATGAGCAGGCTAGTGCTCGGTGCAGTGAGCGATTTCACTTATTGCCAATCGCATCAATACGCCATTTTCAGTTCTCGGCATGGCGAACTTGAGCAGCGTTGGCACTGTGTTGGGGCGACGCAGCAAGGTTTGATGCTGTCGCCAGCAGTTTTTTCTCAGTCGGTGCATAACACCCCTGCGGGTCTGCTGAGTATTCTGTTTAGCTGGCAGGCACCCAGCCTCAGTATTGCCCATGAGCGGCATCTGAGTGCCGCTCTGGTGCAGGCTTGGTGCTACTTGCAACAACATAAAGAACATCGGGTACTGGTTGTGGTTTATGAGCCCCAGTTACCTGCTTTTTTGCAACAACGCCTAAACAACGAATTGCCATCCATGGCACAGGTATTTTCTGTAAGCCTGGATAGCCCTAATTTGCGATTAAGCACAGCAGAGGGCTTTGATAAAAATACAAATAATAATTTTTATCATAACGAGATTGTTTTTTACAACAACATGCAGCCAGAACTTGGCCTTATACAGTTTGACTCTGATCAACCTGAGGCCTGGGCATGGCAGCTACTTACACTTGAGGAACCTAAAGATGACACTAGTAGATGAGCTGAAGCAACTTATTATCAGTAGCCTGAATTTAGAGGATGTGACCCCTGATGAGATCGAAAACGAGGCGCCTCTGTTCAACGATGGCTTAGGACTTGACTCCATTGATGCTCTGGAGCTGGGCATGGCCCTTAAACAGCACTATGGGGTTGAGCTGAAGGGCGAAAACAGCGCTAAACACTTTGCCTCGGTGAATTCATTGGCAGAGTTCATTAGCCAGAACGCCCCGCAGTCAAAGGCTTAGTCATGCAGTTTCGGCATCAGCAAGAGCAGACTTTTTGTGTCGACCGGCAAGGCAGGGCAACCAGCTTTGGTCTGCTGGCGGCACAGATTGATTGCCGTACAGCCGAGCTTAAACAGCTGGGGCTGGGGTCGGTGGCACTCTATTTTAATAGCAGTAGGTTATTCAGTGTGGCACTGATGGCTAGCCTCAATGCTGGTCTCAGGGTGGTGATTCTGCCCAATGCCTTGCCTGCAACCTTGACTGATTTGCAATCTGAGTTTGATTTACTGCTCACGGATCAACAATTGACCACTGCTGTGGCTCACCAAGTTTGGCAGTGGTTACAGGCTTTGCCAGAGGCAGCCTTTGACTATCAGCTTGCCGCCAGCGCAAGCTTGCAGGTCTTCACCTCTGGCAGCACAGGCAAGCCCAAGGGGGTGAGCAAGAGTCTGGCCAATCTGCAGGCTGAGCTGGAAGACTTATCCAGCCTGTTTGCGGCTCGATCCAAGAATGCCGTTGCTCTGTCTTCGGTGTCTCATCAGCATCTTTACGGCCTGCTGTTTAAGGTATTGTGGACTCTGTTCTATGCCCGACCCTTTGTTGAGGAGCAGCTGCAATTTCCTGAAGACCTGCCCGAGCAGCCAGCGGTGCTGATCAGTTCCCCGGCTCTGCTAAAACGACTCTGTTCGCCCTTGCCACAAGAAAAAAGGCCCAAACTGATTTTTTCCAGCGGCGGAGCCTTGGATTTGGCTGCGGCACAGCAGTGTTCAATCCTGTTGGGCTGCTGGCCTTTTGAAATCTATGGCAGCACGGAAACGGGAGGCATAGCGCTTAGGCAGCAGAAAACCCCTAGGTCGCTGTGGTTGCCCTTGCCTAGGGTTAGGGTGCGCCAGCATCAAGACCAGCAAAGGTTAGAGATTCTTTCTCCTTACTGCAGTCCTGATCGGTGGTTGTTGACCGATGATCGTGTTCAGCTCATGCCAGCAGGCTTTGAGTTATTGGGTCGGGTGGATCGCATCGTCAAGATTGAAGAAAAGCGCGTGTCCCTAACTCAGGTTGAACAGGTGCTGCAAGGCTGCTTACCCATAGGGGCACAGGTGCGAGTCATTCCTTGGCAGATGGGCAAGCGTCAGGTTTTGGCGGCCATCATTGCGGCCTCTGGCGAACTGCGAAGACAGATCGATGTCAAGCAGCTGTCTGTGATTCTTGCTGAGCATGTTGAGTCGGTCGCGGTGCCGAAAAAATGGCAAATGGTCGAGTACCTACCCCTTAATAGCATGGGTAAGGTTGAGAGAAAAAGCTTGGAGCAATTGCTTCAGTTGGGGGCGGCATGAGCCCTTGGCAATGGATGAGTCAAAGCGAGCATGGGCTTTGGCTGCAAAGAGCCTTGCAGCAGCAGGATGGCTGTTTTGACGGACATTTCCCTGAGCAACCCCTGTTGCCTGGGGTATGGCAGCTGCATTGGGTGATGCAGTGCTGGGCAGAGGCTCAGCCGCAAGCACAGTTAATCACTGTGGCTCAGATTAAGTTCCTACAACCCATTAAGCCCCCATGTGAACTAAGGCTTGAGCTGTCATGGCAGCTTGAGCGTCTAACTTTTCGTTACTACTTAAAGGATCAGGTCTGTAGCACTGGGCAACTGGTCTTTGATCAGGCCTTGAACCCTAATCTTGAGTGGTTATTTAATTTACAAAACGCCCATAGGAGTGCGTCATGAGTATTGTATTGGGTCCTGGACCCGTCAGCATTGAAGACATCTGTGCCTTGGCGCTAAAGAATGAAAAGGTCAGTCTGAATCCGGATCCAGCCTTTGGCCAGCAGGTGCTGGATGGCATGAATTTCTTGGACCAATTACTGGCTGAAGACGGTCATATCTATGGTGTGACCACGGGCTATGGTGATTCGGTCACTCGCGGAGTACCCGCTCATTTGGTGGCTCAGTTACCCGTCAATCTAACCCGTTTCCACGGCTGTGGTCTGGGCAATTATTTTGACAAGCAGACCGCACGCGCCATCATGGGCGCGCGTTTGGTGTCCCTCTGCCAAGGCTATTCAGGTGTCAGCCCTGAGCTTTTGGATCAGCTGGTGTTCTTCCTAAATAACGACATTGTTTCTGTGATCCCGGAAGAAGGCTCCGTAGGGGCCTCAGGTGATCTGACCCCTCTTTCCTATGTGGCGGCCAACCTCATTGGTGAGCGAGAGGTGTACCATAGGGGCGAGAAAATCTCAGCCGCTCAGGCTTTGGAATCGCACAATCGCCAGCCCATTCGTCTGCGCCCTAAAGAAGGTCTGGCCATGATGAATGGCACCGCGGCCATGACCGGTTTGGCCTGTCTGTGCTTTGCTCGTGCACAATACCTGCTGGAATTGGCTACCCGTACCACCAGCCTGGTGTCTGTGGCCTTGAAGGGTAACAGCTTCCACTTTGATGAGGTGTTGTTCGGTGCTAAGCCGCATCCGGGTCAGCAACAGATCGCCAGTTGGATTCGTCAGGACCTGACTCAGGAGCAGGCGCTGAAAAATTCTCATCGTTTGCAAGATCGCTATTCGGTACGCTGCGCGCCGCACATCATTGGTGTGTTGGCCGATGCCATGCCCATGTTCCGCCAGATCATTGAAAATGAGCTTAATTCAGCCAATGACAACCCCTTGATCGATGTTGCTGGTCAGCGGGTGCTGCATGGTGGTCATTTCTATGGTGGCCACATTGCCTTTGTCATGGACAGCATGAAGACCCTGATCGCCAACATCGCCGATTTGCTGGATCGACAGATGGCCTTATTGATGGATGTTAAATTCAATCAGGGCTTACCACCAAACTTATCGGCTGCCGAAGAAGGGCGCAGAGAGATCAACCACGGCTTCAAAGCGGTGCAAATTGGCACCTCTGCTTGGACTGCCGAGGCCTTGAAACAGTGCATGCCCGCCTCGGTCTTTTCTCGCTCCACCGAGTGTCATAACCAAGACAAAGTCAGCATGGGCACCATTGCCGCTCGTGATTGCTTGCGTGTGCTGCAATTGACTGAGCAGGTTCAGGCCGCGGTGCTGATGGCGGGCTATCAAGGCGTCCGGTTGCGCATTGCTCAGGGTGAGCTGGCCTTTTCGCAGCTGTCGATCCCTTTACAGCAGTTCATGCAGCAATTTGCTGGCGACTTTGAACTCTTGACCGAAGATCGCCCCTTGGAGCATGAATTGCGCGCCATGGTCAGCAAAATCCAGCAGCGCCATTGGTCCATTTATCAGTCAGCCAAACAACAGCAGCCAGTTGCCATGGCCTAAGGGCCAGGCTCGAAGGGGGTTTTATGACGGTTTATATCCATGCGCTAGGCATTAACAATGCCTTGGGAGCCAGTGGCGAGCAGGTCTTGGCGCAGTTGCAACTCAACCAAAGCCAGGGCATGCAGCCCTATGCTTCCTTGACTTCGGGCCGTACCACCATGGTCGCGCGAGTGGTGCAGGAGCTGCCAGAGATCCCTTCGAGTTTGGCCGCCTATGACAGTAGGGCCAATCGGCTGCTGTTACAGGCCTATTCGCAGATCGCTGAACAGGTCGAGCAGCAGGTTGAGGTGTTTGGTGCCCAGCGCATTGCCGTGCTGCTGGGCAACACCACCTCGGGCGTACAGGAAATGGAGACCTTGCTGCAACAGCTGGGTAATGGCCCTGAGTTCGAACAGCGGCACAATTACCAGACAGAAGAGCTGCAAAGTGGGGCGCAGTTCTTGTGTCGTTACGCCCAGCTAACGGGCCCAAGTTTGGTAATCTCCACTGCCTGTACCTCTTCTGGCAAGGCCTTGATCCAGGGGCATCGGATGATTCAGGCTGGCCTATGTGACGCCGCCATCGTGGGTGGTGTGGATAGCCTGTGTGACATGACCCTCAATGGTTTTGATGCCCTGGAGTCTCTGGAGCCGGGTTTGACTCGGCCTCTGAGTGTTAATCGTCAAGGCATTAACATTGGTGAAGGAGCAGCGCTCATGCTGCTGAGTAAAGCCCCTGCCACCACCGCCCTGTTGGGCTATGGTGAGAGTTCGGATGGCTATCATATTTCCTCGCCAGATCCTGAAGGTAGGGGAGCAGAGTTGGTCATGCGCCAAGCCTTGGAGATGGCCGGTTTGAGTGCAGAAGACATTGGCTATTTGAATTTGCATGGCACAGGCACGCCCAAGAACGATGAGATGGAAACCAAGGCCGTGTCCCGTGTGTTGCCAGAGGTGCCGGTCAGCTCGACCAAGCCCTTGATTGGTCATACCCTGGGTGCGGCTTCGGCACAAGAGCTTGGGCTCTGTTATCTGTTACTCAATGCCAGTGCCGCTCAGGTTCCGCCTCACTTGTTTGATCAGCAGCCAGATCCGCAACTTGCCAAGGTGAACCGTTTGGATAAGCCTTTGGCGGTGAACTTTGCCAACATGATGAGCAATTCCTTTGCCTTTGGTGGTAGTAATCTGTCGTTGATCATTGGCCGAGTGTAGCATGACAACAAGCATTGAAATACCCAATATAGCCTTACCCAGTATCGAACAGTTGGTGCCGCATCGTGCCAGCATGCTTTGGCTGGATGGTTATGACGCTGAGCGGCAACAGGCCTGGGTAAGGGTTAAATCTGACTTTGTGTTCGCTACTCCTCAGGGCTGGCCCTCATGGGTGGCGCTAGAGATCATGGCGCAGGGCATAGCGGCGCACAATGGTTGGCGACAATGGCAGCTTGGGCTGCCTGCTGAGCCTGGGATGCTGCTGCAGGTGAAGGGCTTAAGTAGCGCTGAGCCTTGGTTGGCCATGGGTGCGCGCCTGTGGGTGCAAATCCTGAGCTGTCATCAGGCGGCTAATATGGGTCAGTACAGTGTGGCTGTGCTAAACGACCACAATCAACAATTGGCTAATGCCAAATTAACGGTCATGGAAGGCCTAGCATAAGGGTGAATAGGGTATGAAACGAGTGTTAGTCACGGGTGCCAGTAAGGGCATTGGTTTCGCCATTGCGCAGCAACTCAGCATGGAAGGCTATCAGGTGATCGCCAATTATCATCGAGATCAACAGGGAGCACAGGATGCCGTCTCTGGTGGCTCAGGCTATGCATTGGGTTTTGATGTGGCGGATGCTGAGGCCTGCCGCGATGCCATCCAGCAAGACATTCAGCAGTTTGGCCCCTACTACGGCCTAGTCTGTAATGCTGGCATCCGCCAAGATGGTCTTTTTCTAGGCATGGAGTGGCAACAGTGGCATCAGGTAATGCAAACCAACCTCGACAGTTTTTATCATCTGGTCAGCAATGCTTTGCCGTCCATGATCAAGAGGCGTCAACCGGGCCGCATCGTTAGTATTGCCAGTCTATCCGGGGTGATGGGTAATCCCGGGCAGGTCAATTACAGTGCTGCTAAGGGTGGTTTGATCGCTGCCACGAAAGCCTTGGCAGCGGAGGTGGCCAGGCGCAAGATCACGGTGAACTGTGTGGCACCTGGTCTGATCGATACTGCCATGACCACTCAGGGAGACATTCCCCAGTCGCTGATGGATGCCATTCCCATGGGGCGCATGGGTAAGCCGGAAGAAGTGGCAGCCTTGGTGAGCTTCTTGTTAACCGATGCTGCGGCCTACATTACTCGCCAAGTGATACGGGTGGATGGCGGAGTGTAAGCCTGTATCAAAAGACGCAGTTCCTGCTACACTGAAGAGGAATGATGTCGGGATTGCAAGATGCGTTTTACTTTGCTGGCTGTTTGGCTTATTTGCTGCTCCAATCTTTTGGCGCAGCGTCCGCAATTACAACCCATGATGTCCAGCATGCCGCCCTATCAATACGAGGACGATCAAGGCATTCAGGGGTTGGTTTGGCAGCTTTGGCAGCAATTATTGGCGCATGCAGACATGGAATCCGAGCAGCCCTTTTTGTTGCCCTGGGCCAGAGCGCTATTGATGGCCGATCAACAAGAGAATGCGGTGTTATTCACCACGGTTCGCACCCCTGAGCGGGAGTCCGTGTTTCAGTGGTTAGGTCCGATTGTGCCCTCTGGTCAATAAACTTACGGCATTTACTTTGCGTTAAACAACAGCATGCCAAAATATGTGGTCGACAGACTGCAACTGGCTTGGCAAGAATTGGAGCAACAGGGAGTCATCAGTGAGCTGTGGCAAGAGTACTTGACTCTGTCGCCCTGAGCGAGCAGTAATTCTATTGGCCGCTTGCTTGTGGTCGAACAACAGACCTGGCATTGGCCATGGCCTGTGTTCATCAAGGATCTGGCCTTAGCATCGGCACAGAATCAAGTCGTTTTTCTCTACTGCAGTAAGGGCTGCGGCCTCGGTCAGAGCATCCTGATTAAGAATACGAATGTCTTTGGCATTGCCCTGAAGATCGATGATTTCTTGCTTCTGAAAGCGGGTAAAGACTCGAGAAACGGTTTCGACCGCCAACCCAAGGTAGTTGGCCATATCAGCGCGTGACATGGCTAGGCGAAAGGCATTGCCTGAGTAGCCACGGCGACTAAAGCGCTGCGACAAATTAAGCAAATAGCTGGCCAGACGCTCTTCAGCCGTCTTTTTCGATAACAGCAGCATCATGCGTTCATCTGAGCGAATTTCTTTGCCCATTACCCGCATCATTTGCCGGCGCAGCTCAGGCATTACTCCGCACAGTTCGTCCAAGCGCTCAACAGGGATCTCGCACACATTGGTGCTTTCTAAGGCTTTGGCCGAGGCAGGGTAACTTTCCATATCGTAGGCGTTCAGACCAACGATTTCGCTCGGCAGATGAAAACCGGTGATCTGTTCTTCGCCTTCGCTGGTTAGGGTGTAGGTTTTCAAGGTGCCGGTACGCACGGCAAACACCGAGGTAAAGCGGTCACCCTGATGAAAGAGATGTTCACCCTTTTTCAGTGGGCGACCGCGACGAATGATTTTATCCAGACGATCAATGTCGTCATTGTTGAGCGACAGTGGCAAGCATAAGGAATGCAAGCTACAGGTTTTACAGGCGGTGGTTAGGGCCATATTAGTCTCCGTAGTTAACTCACCAGCGGCGATTCATGGGGGGATGGATCGGCTGGCATTTTGGGTGCCCAAGACCTTACGCTGGTGTGCGCCATGGGGTGATAGGCACTGTCATGGTCATTGTTAATAATAGCAATTTTATTACTGACCATATCCTTGAAATTATACAACTCTCTGTCGGCTAACTGCGAGGGCGAAACATGCTGAATGGCACGAAAAATATTTTCAATTCGCCCTGGGAACTGTTTCTGCCATTGTTGTAACATTTCTTTAATGTTTTGCCGCTGTAAATTCTCCTGACTGCCGCACAGATTGCAGGGAATGATGGGGTATTGCTGGTAGTCGGCATAGGCCTGCAAATCTTTTTCACTGCAATAAGCCATGGGGCGAATCAACACATTACTGCCACTGTCGGCCAACAATTTGGGTGGCATGGCCTTGAGCTTGCCGCCGAAGAACAAATTCAAGAACAGAGTCTCAATGATGTCGTCCCTATGATGGCCTAAGGCCACTTTATTGGCCCCGATCTGATCAGCAAAGGCATACAGGGTTGAGCGTCGTAGGCGGGAGCAAATGCCGCAGGTGGTTTTGCCTTCTGGTACCACTTCTTGCACCAGGCTGTAGGTGTCGCGCTCTAAAATATGGAAAGCCACACCCTTGGACTGTAAAAATTCTGGCAGGATGTGTTCCGGAAAGCCTGGTTGCTTCTGGTCCAAATTAACCGCCACCAGTTCAAAATCAATGGGGGCGCTTTTTTGTAAGTTCAACAGGATGTCGAGCATGCTGTAAGAATCTTTGCCGCCGCTTAAACAAACCATGATCTTATCGCCAGGCTCAATCATGCTGTAATCTTCAATGGCTTTGCCTACCTCTCGTCGTAGGCGTTTTTGCAGTTTGTTAAACTCTAGCTTGCTGGACATGGACCCTATTACCCCAAAGGCTGATTGCGACTGTCTTTTAGCAAGCTTACTTGAAGATGTAAAGTCTAGGCGCTAATTTGTGCACAGTTTGAGGGTAAAGACCAAGCAGGGGCGAAAGATTCTGGCCAAAGTCTGGTTAATCGCTGTTCGGCCAGACTCAGTGAAGGGCTTTGGCTATGGCGAAAATATTTCGCCCAGTGCCAAAGCAGGCCTTGTTGTGACAACTGTCCTGCCACCAGCCCCTTTTCCAAATAGAGGCAATAGCAGATGGCACTGCTGTAGGCCAGATTGCTGTCGAGCTCTAGATGAGGGTGTTTAAGGAAGGCATGTTGGCTAGCTAGGCCGCGTACATCGCTCGCCAGTTGAGGGTGTAAAATTAAAAAATGATCCCATAAATGGCGATGGCTATTGCCATGGATCTGATACAGCCCATGGCGCTGTGCGTCCATCTGCTGGCCGAATTCACTTTCGATGATGGCTGTGGCCAGCAGCAGCCAGCATATCTGTTTGTCCTGTACACCAATCTGCTGTAGGCAAGGCTGCAGGATCTGCTGCAGAAAATGTTGTGCTTGCTGCATCTTGGCCCCCTGTGGAATACCAATTATTGACGATAAGGCTGCTTGCAGAGACAAAGCAAGGGTTATGCCAGCTTCACTCTGTTCTTGACTAATAGGTCGATGGGCAGCTGTTCGTTTTCTGCTGTCTCGATTACTGCTGTGTCGGCTGGCAGCTTCAAGAGTTTAGCGCACTGGCTTGAAGAGTGCGTCTTGGGCTGGCAAATGGTTAACCCAGCATTAAGCCTCTGCCGTGCTGCTAAGGCAGGTGGCGGATGCTGGCCAGCAGCGTCCAGAGTGCAAAGGCAATCATCAGCCAGCCAGAAACCAGGGCAATCTTTTCCTTGGCAAGCCATTGTTGCAGCCCGGATTGGCTCAAACCCAGTAGAAGCATTAGGGGCAGGGTTCCCAAACCAAAGGCCAGCATCACCAGTGCGCCCTGCCAGGGCACTGCCGTGGCTAGAGCCAAGCCCAGACTGGCATATACCAGTCCGCAAGGCAGAAAGCCCCAGAGCACGCCAGCCATCAGGCTTTGCCCTAGGCTGCGAGGCACAATGTAGCGTTGGGTAAGGGGTTTGAGTTGCTTAAATAAACCCTGACCCAAACGCTCTAGCCAGAGTAGGGCGCGTTTTTTACCCAAGAGATACAGGCCCATCAGTAACAGCAATAGGGCGGCAAACCAACGCAGTGGCAGCAGGGCCTGAGCCGGCAACCAGCTGCTACCACTGGCCAAAACAAAGCCCAGAAACCCATAGCTGCAAAGGCGCCCGAGGTGGTACAGCAGTAATTGCTTGGGCCTGTTATTAATGCCTAAAAAGCTGGCGATGCCGCCGCACATCACCAAACAATGCCCACCACCCAGTATGCCAGCCAGCCATGCGCTAAGCAGCCAGTGGCCAAGCATCATTGCTCTTCCTTGCGGCTGTTCTTTTTCTGCAGTTGCTGCGCTAGGCGCTCCTGATTCGGGGTGCGAGCGTCCTTAGGGATTAGGTCAGCGTCCTCATCATAGAGGATGCGGCTGGCTGGGGAATCCAGATCATCGTACTGGCCTGAGCGAATGGCCCAGGTCATCACCCAAAGAAATAGTGCCAACAGCCCTAGGCTAACGGGAATCAGCAGTAACAAGATCGACATGTTCATTTGGGCATCCTGTGTAAGCGCAGGGCATTAACTACTACCACCACGGAGCTTAGGGTCATACCAATGGCACCCAACCAGGGCGCGATCAAGCCCGCCATGGCTGCTGGTAGGGCTAAGAGGTTGTAAATCAGGGCAATGCTGAGGTTCTGCTTAATATTGGCTTGCGTCAGTTGTGCCATGGTTAGGGCTCTTGGTAGTAGAGTCAACTGATTATTAAGCAGTAACACATCGCTGTTGTGGCGCGTCAGTTCGCTGGCATTGGCCATGGCGACAGACACATCAGCAGCCGCCAGAATGGGCGCATCGTTGAGACCGTCGCCAACCATTAAGCTCGGCTCGGTGAGGCCCTTAAGGCGATCAAGCTTTTGCTCTGGCCTTAGGTCGGCAGCAAAGGAGGGGATGCCAAGCGTTTTAGTCAAGGCCTGAACCCTGTTGTGCTGGTCGCCACTGAGTACCTGTAACTGGTAGCCCCTGTTGGTAAGCTGGCTAATGGCCTGATGGGCATCTTCTCGTAGCTCGTCACTTAGGGCTAACCAGGCCACCAGCCCTTGTTCATTAGCCAGTAATAACCAAGCAAACTGATCATCCGGTGGCATACTGTTGGCCACCCACTGCGGTTTACCAAGGCGGTATTGTTGTCCTTGCCAGCGAGCAGAGATGCCCTGGCCATGGTTAATTTTGTCGTCCAGCTGCGGCAGTTGCTCAGGCCCGGCCTGAACCAAGGCTTGAGCGATTGGGTGGTTCTGGCCTTGTTCCATAGCGGCGACCAGGGCTAGGATCTGAGTTTCATCCAGCTGGGCAATAGGAATCACTTGCTGAAGTTTTAATTGGCCCTTGGTCAGGGTACCAGTCTTATCAAATAACAGATTCTGCACCTGCGTCAGGCGCTCCAATACATGGCTGCGCGTAATCAAAAATCCATTTCGTCTTAGAGTGGTGGTGGCCACTGAGAGCGACATGGGCGTGGCCAGTCCAAGGGCGCAAGGGCAGGTAACTACCAACACCGACAGCGCCACCCAGAAGGCGCGCTCTTGATCCAGCCAAAACCACCAGAGAGCAAAGGTAAAGGAGCAAATGATCAGTACGGCGACGACAAAGTAGCGACTGACAATGTCGGCCAGTTCGGCAATGCGCGGTTTGCTTTCGCTGGCGCGGTCCATGAGTTGCCTGAGAGCGGAAATCTGAGTGTTGCTGCCTGTATTTAGCGCTTGAATCTGCACCACCTGACTGAGGTTGAGCGTGCCAGCCTGAACACTGTCTTTGGGGCCTCGAGCCACAGGTAGAGATTCGCCGCTGAAATAGGAGCAATCGACCTCGGTTTGGCCGCTGACAATGATGCCGTCGCAGGGGAAGCGCATGCCGGGCGATACCTGAACCAGATCATTGGGGGTCAGCTTATTGACCGTGATCTCTTCACTGCGGCCATTGACCACCCGGTGGCAGGTAAGGGGAAGGACATCTTCCAGTTCATTGCCACTGTCACCAAAGGCACGACGGGCGCGAAACTCTATGTAGCGACCAATCAACAAAAAGCCAGCAAACATGGTCACGGATTCATAATGGGTTTCACCAGTGCCGGTGAAGGTTGACCACAGACTGGCAATGAAGGCCAGGCCCAGACCTAGGGAAACAGGCACATCCATGCCGGGTTGGCGATGCTTTAAGCCACGCCAGGCGTTGATGAAAAAAGGCTGGCAGCTGTACAGTATCACAGGTAGGGTAAGAATCAGGCTCATCCAGTTGATCAGCGCAATATCAGCAATACCTAGTTCATGGCCAGTGAGAAAAAAGGTATTCATCATCACTTGCATGGAGGCCAGGTTTGCCACCGCTAGGCGTAAAATAAACTGACGATTTTCTTTAGCTGCCTGTTTTTCGGCATTGCTTTGAGAGTAGGGCTTGATGCCATAACCCAATGCTTTTACCTGAGCAATCACTTGGCTGAGCTTGGCTTGGGGGTGCCATTTTAATTGCATCCGCCCGGTGGTTAGGTTGACCCGAGCATCTTGAATCTTGGGTAAATCTTGAAGCTGCTTTTCAATTAACCAAACACAGGCTGCACAACTCAGGCCTTCAATAATCCAACTGGCCTCATAGCCATCTTTGGTAGCATGGCGAAAACGGTCCTGGACTTCTTCAAGGTCATACAGCCTGAGTTGCTCTTTTTGCTCGTCATCCAGCTCCAGCGGTTTGGGAGCATATTGATCACGGAATTGATAGTAGCCTTCAAGACCAGAGTCTTGAATCATACGAGCAGCAGCTTGGCAGCCAGGGCAACAGCACAGCTCTTGCCCTTGGCTGGTTTCCACTGCAAAGCCCTTACCATCAACCTGCTCACCACAGTGATAGCAATTGATCAATTCTTGAGTTGCCACTAGTTCCAAATCGCTGGCCTCAATACCATTGGGCTAACAAGTGGCCAAAATATTTCCGCATGTAAGCGCCATAAAAAGCCTTCATTATCTTCATCTTTTGGTTGTAATTGCACCAGCCACTGAGGGTGCGTTAGCTCTTGTGTGAGTTGGCCCTGGTACAGGTTGCCTTCTTGGCGGTCAAGTGTGACAAAATAATCAAAGCGTTGGTTGGTGCGCGAAATGAATTTAAGCCATAACTGATCTGGCAGTTCCTCAAGATCACCAGTAAGTTGTAATAATATTTGTTGATCTTGCGAGCGAGCAAGGGCATTCAAATTTAATTCATTGGCTCGGATGTCCTCCTCTAAGCGCATATAGTGGCTGCGGCCATCTTTATAAAAGTTGTCCACCACTACTCCATCAGCGGTACGAATGGCAGATGTTAAAATGACTATACCCATGATAAAGCTGGCACCAAGAATGGCTAACATCATCAGAACTATGGGTTCTTGGTAAAAACGGGTAATGCGCTCTGGGTTTGTGTTTTGGGTCATTAGCGTACTCCACTGCTGATGAAACTGCTGGATTGTTCTTTGCGGACTTTGGGGTCGTCTACAGCTTGCACAACAAAATTAAAACTTGAGCTAGGGGTGGTAAACTTTTCGGCAGGTGCTTGCAGACTAACGGCAACCGATTGATTGCTGGCGCCCGGTACCAATATTTGACGCGGACCCTGCCAGTTAAACTCGTGTTCGGATGCAATGGATAAATCGAATAATCGTTCATGGGTATCCAGATTCATCACCATAAGATTGTAAGTGTTTTCAATCTGGCCATCTGTTAACAGACGGTTAATTTGCTGCCTATCCCTGCTAACGCTTAGGTCAACCGCAACTCGAGCATTTAGAAACAAGCCAAAGATCAATAGCATGCTTAGCAGAGCAAAGCCATAACCGAACAGCCTCGGCCGTAACCAGTGAGTTTGCTGGCCATTGAGTTCGTTCTCAGTGCTGTAACGTATCAGGCCGCGAGGGTAGTTCATCTTATCCATGATTGAATCACAGGCATCAACGCAGGCCGCACAACTGATGCACTCATACTGCAAGCCATCACGAATGTCGATTCCAACAGGGCAGACCTGGACACAGAGTTCACAGTCAATGCAGCTGCCAAGCTGGTGCTCGGCCTCTTTCTTGCGTGCACCTCGAGGCTCTCCTCTTGCCTGATCATAGCTGACGATTAATGTGTCTGAGTCAAACATCACTGACTGGAATCGGGCATAAGGACAGATGTAGATACAGACCTTTTCTCTCATCCATCCGGCGTTTAAGTAAGTGGCAATGGTAAATAAACCAAGCCAAAAAGCAGACCAACCATTCAAGTTAAAGCTAGCGAGATCAGTGCTTAGTTCGCGTATAGGTACAAAATAACCAACAAAGGCCAAGCCAGTTGCCAAGCCAACCAGCAGCCAAAGTAAGTGTTTGCTTAGTTTTCGTATAAACAGAGCAAATGAAAATTGGTGCTGGTCTTGGCGAATGCGTTTATTGCGTCCACCCTCCAACTTTTCCTCGATGAAAATAAAAATCCAGGTCCAAACACTCTGTGGACAGGTATAGCCACACCAAATTCGACCAGCGAATACTGTTACTAAAAACAGTGTGAAAGCCAGAATGATCAACAGCAGGGTTAGTAGAATGAAGTCTTGAGGCCAAAAGGTCATACTCCAAAAGTGAAATTGACGATTTGGGATATCGAATAAAATAGCTTGCCTGCCCTGCCAAGAAAGCCATGAGCTACCAAAAAAGAGACTGAACAGCAGCAGTCCACCATAGAAACGTAATCGCTGAAAGATCCCCTTGGTGCGCCTAACATAGATACTAGTATCGGTTGGATCTATCTGTTGAACAGGTATTTTATTACTCATGCCTCGACCTCCAATAAAAAAGGACAGCAGTACTGTCCTTTAGAAGACTATCAGTGCAGCAAAATCGATTTACTGAGGGTCTTCTTGTCGTAAATTATAAACGTAGGCCGCAACTAGATTGATACGACCGGCTCCTAATAGTTCATCAAAGGCTGGCATTACGCCCATGCGGCCATGTCGTAAGGTCACACGAATGTTGTCATAAAGGCTGACTTCAGGATTGGCGTATAACCAAATGTCATTGGTTAGATTTGGTGCCCCCAGGGCTTGGTTGCCCTTGCCTTCATCACCATGGCAGGCAGCACAAACAGCTTGATACAGAACCTGTCCCTCTGCGACCTGATCCGGGTTGCGTGCTTCATGTCCGGAAAGTGTAAGAACATAGTTGGAAACCTGAGCAATGCCGATTTCCCCTAACTGGCTGCTAAAACCTGGCATCACCCCTTGGCGGCCATGGGTCAGGGTTTGCACGATTTGCTCTGGGCTGCCACCGTATAGCCAGTCGTTATTGGTGAGGTTGGGGAAGCCATATCCTCCTGTGCCGGCATTGTTATGACAAAGAGCACAGTTTTGTGCATAGATTCGCTGACCAATGGCTAGGGCCGTGCTGTCGTTTAGCAATTCTTCTACGCTTAAGCGGGCATAGGTGTCAAAGGTGTCCATGAAGCGTTGCTCATGAGCTTGTTGTTCTTTTTCAAGTTGGCCAACACTGGTCCAATTAAGCACCCCTTGCCAGCCACCCAATGGGAAAAAGATAAAGTAGCCAAAGCCAAACACTAGGGTGCCGTAAAACATCCAAAGCCACCACTTTGGAAGTGGATTGTTATACTCGCGGATGCCATCAAACTCATGGTCTAACAATTCATTGGCAGGCTGCTGGGCGTTCACTTTTTTTGCCGCCTCGATTAGCCACCAAACGGCAACCATGAAGCCTAGGGTCATAATGATGACGAACAGGCTCCAAAAACTCCAAAGATTATCCATTATTATTTCTCCGCATCTTTGTCTGCTGTGCTGTTAAGGTCTGTTGCATTAGGCTCCAAGCTTTCGTCTTCCGTGAAGGGTAGCTTGCTGGCTTCGTCAAAACGCTTGGTATTACGTTTGGTAAAGGCCCACCAGAAAATACCTGCAAAACCAAGTAGGGATAGGAGGATGGCGATGCCACGGAATTCGGGTAAGCCCATTAGTTTCTCTCCAAGCCAAAGCCAAGGTTTTGTAGGTAGGCAACCAGGGCATCTACTTCTCGAACGCCTCGAACTTCGTCAGCAGCATTAGCAATCTGTTCATCAGTATAAGGTACACCAAAACGGTCACGGAAAATGGTCATCTTGCGTGCTGTATGCTTGCCATCTAAATGCTGGGTGAATAACCAAGGGAAGGCTGGCATATTGGACTCAGGCACCAAGTCTCTTGGTTCCCACAGGTGGGCGCGATGCCAATCATCACTGTAACGGCCACCTACACGATGCAGGTCTGGGCCGGTACGCTTAGAACCCCATAAGAAGGGATGTTCATAGACATATTCACCAGCTACCGAATAATGACCATAGCGTTCAACCTCTGCACGCAGAGGACGGATCATCTGAGTGTGGCAAACGTGGCAGCCTTCACGGATGTAAATATCACGACCCTCAAGCTCAAGAGCGGTCAGTGGGCGAACACCCTGGGTGGGTACGGTGTTATCTTCCTCGAAAAACAATGGCACAATCTCTGTGATGCCGCCGAAACTGACCACAAGCAAGATTAGTGCAACCATTAAACCAAGGTTTTTTTCTACTTTATCGTGTCTCATGTTATTAATCCTTAGGCTGTGGCGGCAACAAAGTTTGGCTGCTGAGCTTTGGCTTGGCGAACGGTAATCCACATGTTTACGGCCATTAACACCATGCCGAGGAAGAATATACCGCCACCAATTACACGCAGAACGTAACCAAAATAACTGTTGTCAATGCTTTGGATAAAGCTATACATCAGTGTGCCATCTGTAGGGTTGCTTGCACGCCACATTAAGCCTTGCATAATACCGTTAATCCACATTGCAACAATGTAAAGGACGGTGCCAATGGTCGCCATCCAAAAATGGAGGTAGATCCAAGCAGTAGAGTACATCTGGGTTTGTCCCCATAGTCTTGGCATCATATGGTAAAGAGAGCCAATGGTGATCATGGCAACCCAGCCCAGAGCACCTGAGTGTACATGGCCTACCGTCCAGTCGGTGTTGTGTGACAGAGCATTCACGGTTTTGATCGACATCATTGGCCCTTCAAAGGTGGACATGCCGTAGAAAGCAAGAGCAACGATCAAGAAGCGTAAAATTGGGTCGGTACGTAGTTTGTGCCAGGCGCCCTTTAGGGTCATGATACCATTAATCATGCCGCCCCAACTGGGGACCAGAAGAATAACCGACATTACCATGGATGCGTTTTGCGCCCAGTCTGGCAGGGTGGTGTAGTGCAAATGGTGGCCGCCGGCCCACATGTAAATACCAATCAGCGCCCAGAAGTGAACAATGGATAGGCGGTAGGAATAAATAGGGCGTTCGGCTTGCTTGGGTACAAAATAATACATCATGCCCAGGAAGCCGGCGGTTAAGAAGAAGCCCACAGCGTTGTGGCCGTACCACCACTGAATCATGGCGTCGATGGTGCCAGCATAGATGGAATAGGACTTGGTTAGGCTGACCGGAATGGCTAGGTTGTTAACCACATGCAGCAGGGCGATCACAATAATGAAAGCCAAGAAGAACCAGTTGCCAACATAAATGTGCTTCATTTTGCGTCTGCGTATGGTCTCAACAAACACAATCAGGTAGGCAACCCAGACAATGGCGATCAAAATGCCAATGGGCCACTCCAGTTCGGCATACTCTTTAGCGGTGGTGAAACCCAGTGGTAAGGTGATGGCGGCCAAGACGATAACAGCTTGCCAGCCCCAGAAGACAAAGTTTGCCAAGCCGGTGTAGGCCAGTCGTACCTGACTGGTGCGCTGCACTACATAAAAAGATGTGGCCATAAGGGCGCTACCGCCAAAGGCAAAAATAACAGCATTGGTATGCAGTGGGCGTAGTCGACCAAAATGAAAATACTGGCGAAAGTCAACCCCTACGAGGTCGCCTAGCAGGGCATTTAACAGGTTGCCTAGTGTCATGTTTAGTTGTGGCCATGCCATTTGCGCGGCAATGATCACCCCAACTAGCATGCCAACTATGCCCCAAACGATGGTGGCGATGGCGAATTTACGCACCACATCGTAGTTATAGGTCGGCTGCTCAGCGCCGACAGGATTGCTTGTGCTCATAGTAATTCCCGTAAGGATTTAGAGTTGTTAGAAACATTTTTTTGGGTGAAAAATTACCGTTAATTATGCTTTTTTGCCTCGACAAATGCAATTGCAATTCTGCTGATTCTGGCCTGCTTTTGTCTGGGGCTGGTCAAGGCAAAACAGGATGGTTATCTACTACTGCGTTGAGTTTTTTTTGTCAAAACTCTTACTAGGCATGGGAATCGCGTTATAATCGCCCACTTTAAGTCTGGGGCAATAAGGCTAGGCGTCCTTAGATCAAACTGACCCCCACCAACGAACGGAGCAGCGGAAGTATCATGAGAACTCATTACTGTGGGCAGTTAACTGCCAAGCACATTGGTCAAGAAATTACCCTAACCGGCTGGGTTCATCGCCGTCGCGATCATGGTGGTGTGATTTTTCTTGATGTACGAGACGTTAAAGGCCGCGTGCAAGTGGTGTTTGATCCTGATCGCGAGCAAAGCTTTGCTACTGCTGATAAGGTGCGTAACGAGTATGTGATCGCCATCAAGGGTTTGGTGCGCGCTAGGCCTGAGGGTACTGTCAATTCTGAGCTGGCAACCGGTGCGGTCGAGGTCTTGGGTAAAGAAATTGAAGTGCTAAATGCCGCGATGACGCCGCCCTTTCCGCTAGACGATTACTCACCCGTGGGTGAGGACGTACGCCTTAAATATCGCTTCTTGGATCTGCGCCGCCAAGAGATGCAAGAAAAGCTGGTGCTGCGGTCCCGCATCACTACCAGTATTCGCCGTAGTCTGGAGCAGCAGGGCTTCTTGGACATTGAAACCCCCATTTTGACTCGTGCCACCCCTGAGGGTGCGCGTGATTATCTGGTGCCTAGCCGGACGCACCAGGGTGAGTTTTTTGCTCTGCCGCAATCACCACAGTTGTTTAAGCAGCTGTTGATGGTCTCCGGCTTTGACCGTTATTACCAGATTGCCCGTTGCTTCCGTGATGAAGACCTGCGTGCCGATCGTCAGCCTGAGTTCACTCAGATCGATATTGAGACTTCTTTCCTTGATGAAGAAGGGGTGATGCAGATTGCCGAAACCATGATTCGTGAACTATTTGAGCAGGTGTTGTCGGTCGACCTGGGTCAGTTCCCACGCATGCCCTTTAGTGAGGCCATGGAGTCTTACGGCTCTGACAAGCCTGACCTTCGCATCCCTCTAAAGTTGGTCACCGTTGATGACTTGATGCTGGCAGTGGACTTCAAGGTATTCTCTGCTCCGGCTGCTGATGCCAAGGGCAGGGTGGCGGCACTGTTGTTGCCAGGCGGCGCTGAGCTAAGCCGTAAGCAGATCGATGACTACACCAAGTTTGTCGGTATCTATGGGGCCAAGGGTCTGGCTTACATTAAGGTTAATGATGTCAGCGACCTGGAAAATGGCCTGCAATCACCCATTGTTAAGTTCTTGGGTGCAGAGGTTTGCCAGCAGTTGATCCAGCGTTTGGGCGCTAACAATGGCGACCTGATTTTCTTTGGTGCCGATAAGACCAGTGTTGTTAACGAAAGCCTGGGAGCGCTGCGCTGTAAGCTGGGTGCTGACCTTGACCTATACCAGAGTCAGTGGGCGCCTCTTTGGGTGGTTGACTTCCCCATGTTTGAAGCCGATGAAAAGGGGCGCTTGGCGGCCTTGCACCACCCCTTTACTGCCCCGAGTTGCTCGACCAGTGAGTTGCAGGCCAATGCCGCTGGTGCTTTGTCTCGCGCTTACGACATGGTGCTCAATGGTACGGAGTTGGGCGGTGGCTCAGTACGTATTCATGATGAAAAAATGCAGCAGGTGGTGTTTGACCTACTAGGTATTAGCAGTGCCGAGCAGGAAGAAAAATTTGGCTTCTTGCTTAACGCTCTGCGTTACGGTGCGCCGCCGCATGCAGGTCTGGCCTTCGGTTTGGATCGTTTGGTGATGTTGATGACGGGTGCCACCAGCATTCGTGAAGTCATTGCTTTCCCCAAAACTCAGTCGGCCGCCTGTGTGATGACCGAGGCGCCGGGCGAGGTATCCAATGCCCAGTTGCAAGAGTTGCACATTCGTGTACGTAAACCGGTAGCGGCAGAGTAGTCTGGCTGGTTAACCATCAAGGCTGGTTGATCCAGCCTTTTTTGTGTCAGCCTGCCGTCCTTTGGTTGGCTAAGGTGGTGCTGGTTGGTGCCTGAGGCGGTTGGGTTGTTCTGGGTATTGGGGGGTGGGACTTGGTTGAGTTTATTTATTACCTTGAATTGTTTGGTGTGTTTGTGTTTGCAGCTGCTGGTGCTCTAGAGGCAGGGCGGTCGCGCTTGGACTTTTTTGGCGTGCTGGTGGTGGCCTTGGTGACAGCCTTGGGTGGCGGTACTTTACGTAACTTAGTGCTGGGAGTGCCGGCTGGCTGGGTGGAGGCACATATTTACATCTGGGTGGCGCTATCAGGTGGGACGCTAACCTTTATTTTAGCCAAGTTTTGTCGCCTGCCTTTTAGGGCTTTGCTTTATGCAGATGCTGTTGGTCTGAGTGTTTTTGTGGTCACTGGAGCACAAATTGCGATCCTCAATGGCGCATCAGGGGTGATTGTGGTGATGCTAGGTATGGCGTCCGGTATTGTTGGTGGGGTGATACGCGACGTGCTATGCAATGAGGTGCCGCTGATTTTTCGTCGCGATGTCTATGCTACGGCTGCCTTGGTGGGGGCTTTGGTCTATTTGGCCCTGCTGCAGCTTGACCCTAACGGGGCTTGGGCTGCTATACTGTCTATCCTTACAGTGTTGGCTATTCGCGCGGCGGCCATTCAATGGCATCTGTCTTTGCCTAGCTTTTTGCACACTAATACCTATCGCCAAGAAAATCGTCACGAAGAATAGGAGGAGCCATGATTGGAGCTCTGCGCGGCCAAGTAATGGTCTACAATCCGCCACTATTACTGCTTGATGTGCAGGGTGTGGTTTATGAGTTGATGGTGCCGCTAACCTGGCAAGCTCAGGGTGAAGATAACCTGGTTTGGGTGCATACCCAGCTGCGTGAAGACGCCCTGCAGCTCTTTGGTTTTGAGTCCAGTGCTCAAAAGCAGCTGTTTCGTTTATTGGTTAGGGTCAATGGTGTTGGGCCTAAAATGGCACTCGCCATTTTATCGGCCTGCACTCAAGAAGAGTTGGCCCATGCTGTTGAGCAAAGAAATGCTAAATTATTGACCAAGATACCCGGTGTGGGCTTGAAAACTGCAGAGCGGCTTATTGTCGAGCTCAATGGGCGCTTGGTGCAGACGGAGCAGCCTTTGAGTTCTGCTGCTCAACAACATGGATTGCGAGAAGATGCTGTATCGGCACTCTGTGCGCTGGGTTATAGCCAGGCTCAGGCAGAAAAAGTAATTAAACAGCACTGGCAGGCCGATCTGAGCCTTGATCAGCTATTGCGTTTGGCTCTTAGGAGTTTGGTTTGATGCTTGAAGATCGCTTGCTCTCGGCTTGCAAAGAGGATACCCAAGATCGAGCTTTGCGGCCCAAATATTTGGCTGATTATGTAGGACAGCCAGTGGTGGTGGAGCAGTTGAGCATATTTATTGCTGCTGCCAAGGCTAGATCTGAGGTATTGGATCATTGTTTGATTTTTGGTCCGCCTGGCCTAGGGAAAACTACTCTGGCTAACATCATTGCCAATGAAATGGGCGCCAACTTACGCTCTACCTCTGGTCCTGTGCTGGAAAAGGCAGGCGATTTGGCGGCTTTGCTTACCAGTCTGGAGTCAGGCGACCTATTATTTATTGATGAGATCCACCGTTTGTCTCCACAGGTGGAAGAAGTGTTGTACAGTGCCATGGAAGATTGGCAGTTGGACATTGTTATAGGTGAGGGCGCGCAATCGCGTTCGATCAAAATCGACCTGCCGCCCTTTACTCTGGTGGGCGCCACCACCCGTGCGGGTTCTTTGACAGCGCCTTTGCGTGATCGCTTTGGTATTGTGCAGCGGCTTGAATTCTATTCGGTACCTGATCTGGCCAGTATTGTTAGTCGTTCTGCTGAGCAACTGGGTTTAGATCTTGAGGTCGGTGGCGCGCACGAAATCGCCAGGCGCGCACGAGGTACCCCTCGCATCGCTAATCGCTTGCTGCGTCGTGTGCGGGACTATGCAGAGGTGAGGTGTCAAGGAGTGATGAACGCCAGTGCTGCTGATGCAGCCCTGAGTATGCTGGCTGTGGATGCTCATGGCCTGGATGGCCTGGATAGGCGGTATCTAAGCACCCTGATTGAAAAGTTTGATGCTGGCCCTGTGGGTGTGGAAAGTCTGGCTGCTGCTTTGTCTGAAGAGCGCCATACCCTTGAGGATGTGATTGAGCCCTATCTAATCACTCAGGGTTATATTGTTCGTACTGCACGTGGGCGCATGGCCAGTCAGTTAGCTATATCCTTGCTTATGGAGGAGTCCTAGTATGTATCAGTTGCCCATTCGTGTGTACATCGAAGACACCGATGCCGGTGGTATTGTTTATCATAGCTGTTACCTAAATTACATGGAGCGTGCCCGTAGTGAATGGATGCGTTCGCGCGGTTATGAGCATCGTCAAGCAGTTAGCGAGGACTTTCTGTTGGTGGTGGCCTCGGTAAAGATTGATTACCTCCGCCCGGCACTCATGGATGATTTGCTCTGTGTCGGTGTGGAGCCTTTGCGCCTAGGCAAGGCAAGTGTGCTTTTACGCCAGCAGGTCTGGCGTGAAGCGCAACTACTGGCCTCTGCTGAGGTGAGGTTGGCCTGTGTTACCGCAAGCACCAAGCGACTCAGATCTTTACCAGAGTCCGTTTTGCAGGAGTTGAACTCTTCCTTAACACCAGGCTAACTTTTTCGCAATTTGTCTGCAGATGCCAGAGTTGGCCACTAGCAAGTTGGCTGGCTTTTAATTAGGCTATGGCATCAACGAAAATTGGAGACAATATTGTGCAGGATTCCATGACGGTTTGGTCCTTGGTGCTAGAGGCCAGTATTTTTGTTCAGCTGATTATGCTGCTGCTGTTAGTGGCCTCGGTGGCTACCTGGGTTATTATTTATGAGCGGCGTAAGTTTTTGGCGGATACGGCTGCAGATTTTGCTGATTTTGAAGAGCGTTTTTGGAGTGGTGGTGACCTAAACCGCCATTTCTCACAGTTGCCCTCTCCCGATGAAGACAGTTCAATACAGGCCGTGTTTCGGGCTGGCTTTAATGAATTTCGCCGTCTAAAGCAAACCACTCAGGCAGATAATGACACCATCATGATTGCCATGGACAGGGCCATGAAGGTCTGTATTGCTAAAGAAAGTGTAGAGGTGGACAAGCATCTCACCTTGTTGGCAACCATTGGTTCAACAGCCCCCTATATTGGCTTGCTAGGGACGGTATGGGGGATCATGAATTCTTTTATGGGTTTAGCAGACGCAACCAATGCGACCTTGGCGGCTGTAGCGCCAGGCATTGCTGAGGCGCTGATTGCGACTGCTATGGGGTTGTTTGCTGCGATCCCTGCGGTAATGGCCTATAACAAATTTGCTGCCCAGGCAGACCGTTTGTTAACGGATTTAGATGTTTTTGCACAAGAGTTGACAGCCATTTTGCATCGTCAACTTCAGGTAGCACGGCCGCGGCCGGCCGCTGCACAGGGCCAGCCTGTCAGTCGTCCAGTGCCGGGGCGGACCAGTTCGCCAATTCAACCAGCAGGTCCTGGAGTTCCCAATGCGTAGGCGGCGTCCAGCAGTAAATAACATCAATGTCGTGCCCTATGTGGATGTGCTGTTTTGTTTGTTAGTTATTTTTATGGTGACTGCACCCCTGAGCAATAACTCAATTGATATTCAGCTTCCTCGAGTAACCTCTGAGCCGCTAAGTCAAGATCAGGTGGTACCGGTAATCATTAGTCTAAACCTTGAAGGTGAGTATTTTTTTGAGCAAGATGGGGAGCAGGCGCAGGTCACACTTCCTGAATTACGTTCCAGATTAGAGGTGCAGCTGATTGAAATGCCTGATTTGGTGGTCTTGGTTCAGGCTGATGAGCGAGTAGATTACGGTTCTGTGGCAAGAATGATGCGTTTGTTGCAGGATGAGGGTGTGCAGCGTGTCGCTCTTTTAACCGAGCCTGACAGATGATGGACTTTTTTCGATCTCGATACTTTCCTGCTACGCTCTTCGCCATTGCCGTGCATCTATTGTTGGTTGGCCTGATGGTTTTGGGTGTTAGCTGGCCTGAGCGGCCAAGAGACTTCGAGTTACGCCCCATTCAGCTAGAGTTTGCAAACTTACAAGAAATGGCACCAATACCAGTGCCTGATCCACCAGTAAGTGAGTCTCCGCCTCAGGCTCAGCCGCAGCAGTCATCTGTTGAGGATCAGCAAGCCCTTGCTTTGCGCAGGCAAGAGCAGGAAGATAATGAGCGCCTTGAACGAGAAAGGCGTGAGCAAGAGCAGGAAGCAAGAAGGCAGGCAGAGTTGCAGGCAGAGCGTGCAAGGCAGTTAGAGGAAGAGCGTCGACAAAATCAGCGGCGTGCTGAAGAAGAGCGTGCTCGACAGCGCGAAGAACAGCGTCAAGAGCAAGAGCGAATCGCTAATCAACAGCGCTTAGAGGCCGAACGCCAGCAGGAGCTGGAGCGGCAAGAGCAGCAGCGTCGTGCTCAGGAGCAAGAAAGACAGCAGCAAGCTCAGGCTGCTGAACAAGCTCAGGCTGAGCGAGCCCAGCGTTTGGCTGAAATCGTTGCTCGCGGTTCGGGCACCGATACTGGTGTGGTTGGCGGCAGCGAGACCAGCACCAATGAGCCTGGCTTGGCTGAAATGCATCAGGCCTTGATCAGAAGACAAATTCAGCAGGCTTGGCGTCTTCCGCCAACCGCCCGCAGTGGGATGAGGGTAGTGGTCAATATTCGCCTGTTGCCCACAGGAGAATTGCGAGAAGCCAGTATTGTGCAGTCCAGTGGTAATGCTGAATTTGATCGCTCTGCTCTGGATGCAGTGAACTCAGTAAATCACTTCAATGTGCCTCGCGACCCTGTGGTGTTTGAAAATGTATTTCGTAGTTTAAACTTAGACTTTGATCCTGAGGGGTTAAGGCTTTAATCTGCCTTTAAAAAACTAGTAGTTGTTGTAAAAACTAGTAAGGCAAATGTTTGGGCTAGGAAAAATGAGTTTGCTCAGGTAAACGGGCGTTTGAGCCCATTTTTGATAGTACAAAATTAAGAAGAGGGAGTTTATGGCTGCCCTTTGTTGATGGTTAACTAATGACTTCTTTGTGGGGGATTAAATGCTCAGTACCATGTTTAAAAAAACAGGCTGTATTTTATTTTTAATGCTGGTGTTGGCATCAGTAGCCTCTGCTACTGTTACCATCCGTATTACACAGGGGGTGGATAGTCCGGTAAGAATAGCAGTGGTGCCTTTTTTGGGGAATACCTCTGCCAGTACCGATTTAGCAGGTGTCATTAGTAATAACCTGTCGCTTTCTGGGCGTTTTCACCCCCTGTCAACCAACCGCTTTCCAGGTATGCCCAGTTCACAGCAATCCATTCTGTTTCGAGATTGGCGACTGTTACAGCAAGAGTTTATCGTTATTGGTCGTATGGAGCGGCTCAATAATGGAGGATATCGCGCGACCATGGAGCTATATGATGTATTCACAGGTCAGGCTGCAATGTCACCAGTGAGTCGTCAGGTTGACTCTGCGGATCAATTGCGGGACATCGCCCATGCTTTTAGTGATGTCATCTATCAGCAAATTACCGGTACCAGGGGGATGTTTTCTACTCAGTTGGCCTATGTTGTCAAGGAAGGTGCCTCGGCGAATGAGGAGTATCGCATAGAGGTTGCTGACTGGGATGGCGCGCGCGCCCGTGTGGTTTACCGCAGTGAACAGCCTATTTTGTCTCCAAGTTGGTCGGCAGATGGTCGTCGCCTGGCTTTTGTAAACTTTGATAGTCAGGGTTTGAGCTTGATTCGGGAGTTAAATTTAACTAATGGTCAGGTGCGCGAATTGGTTAATTTTCCAGGCATAAATACCGGGCCGGCTTTTTCTCCTGATGGTCGTGAGCTGGCATTTGTATCCTCGCATGAGGGCTCGGCTAATATTTATGTCATGAATTTATCAAATAATAGAGTGCGTGCTCTGACTAATCATTCTGCCATTGATACAGAACCAGCTTGGACAGCGGACGGTCGAAATATTATATTTACTTCTGACCGAGGTGGCACGCCACAACTGTATATGGTCGCCAGTAATGGGGGGCAAATTCAGCGTCTGACTTTTACGGGTAATTTTAATGCTCGTTCTCAGGTAAGTTCCGATGGCCGCTACGTCATTTTTGTCCACGTAAATAATGGAAATTTTAATATTGCAGCTATGGATTTGCAGACTAGGGATATGAGAATATTAACTAGAGCGGATTTTGATGAGTCTCCTAGCTTGGCTCCTAACGGAAGTATGCTAGTATATTCAACAAGGCAGCAAGGTACAGGCGCCTTAGCCTGGGTTTCTGTGGATGGATTGGTGCGTAGTAACATGCCATCGATTCGCGGCGATGTAAGAGAACCAGCTTGGTCTCCTTTCTTGAGCCCTTAAACTATTTCACCCATAACTTGATAGGATCTAAAAATGAAAAAGACGAATTTTCTACAAATGGCGGTTTTGGCCTCTGCAATCACTTTGACTGCTTGTGGTAGCCGTGGCGCTGCAGAAGCAGAAAGCACTGCAACAGAAGTAGAAGTACCTGTTGCTCCTGTGGTTGTTCCTGAGCCTGCTGAGCCAGCCATTGACTTTGCTGCTGAAGAGCAAAGCTTCTTGCAAGAGAACAATGTTGTTTTCTTCGACTTTGATCGTTCTGACATTCGTGAAGACGCACGTCGCACTCTTGCAGCTCATTCAGCTTACTTGGTTGCACACGAAAGCGCTTCTGTGATGCTGGAAGGCCATACCGATGAGCGTGGTACTCGTGAGTACAACATGGCTCTGGGTGAGCGTCGTGCGAAGGCAGTAGAGAGCTACTTCCGTCTGCGTGGTGTTCGTGCTGGCCAAATGCAAACCACCAGCTTTGGTAAAGAGCGTCTGGTTTCTGACGATCATGCTCTGAACCGTCGTGTAGAAATCCTTTATCTTTCTTGGTAATGATGAATAAAAGCATCGCATTGTTGGTGCTGACTGCTCCCCTTTTGGGGGGCGGTCTTTTAGCTAGCACTCCTGTTATTCAGTCTCAACCGGTGCGAGTCAGCTCTGCCGTCAATGATGACGCTCTGGGCATGATTTTTGAGCGTGTTCAGCAACAGGATGACGAGATACGTCGTTTAAATGGCCAGGTTGAAGAGCTAACCTTTATCGTCGAGCGATTGCGCGAAGAAAATCGCCAGCGTTATATTGAATTAGACGAACGACTGTCAGCCATTATTACTGGGCAATCCGCTGTTGATGCCGTTGAGTCTGATTCTTCATCATCAGCTTCAATATCGGCCGTAGAGAATGCTGAGCAATTGGTTGAGGGAAGCCCTCAAGAGCGATATGATCGTGCGCGATCGCTGTTGTTGCAGCGTCAACTGCCGGAAGCAATCTTTGCTTTTAATGAGTTTATTAAAGATTTTCCCGAGCACCGGCTTGCTGCTAATGCCTATTATTGGCTGGCTGAGACCTATGCTTTATTGCCTGATTTGCCTGCAGCAGAAAACGCTTTTCGTGATGTTCTGCGTTTGTTTCCAGATGATCCTAAGGCTCCTGATGCGCTGTTTAAGCTCGGAGTGTTGGCTGAACAGCAAGGTGATTCCAGCTTAGCTCGTGATTACTTTTCTGATGTTATTGCTCTGTTTCCTGAGTCTCAGGCTGCTCGGTTGGCTGAGCGCCGTCTCTGATCTAAGGTTCATTAATGAATACTGCCATTGTGTTGCTTTCTGGGGGGTTGGATTCCGCCACTGTCCTTGCCATTGCACAGTCTCAGGGTAAGAAAATTTTAGCCCTGAGCTTCGATTACGGTCAGCTCCATAGAGCTGAGCTGCTAGCTGCAGAGCGTCTTGTTGAGAAGTTTTCAGTGCATGAGCACCTTGTGGTGCCCTTGAGTCTTGATCGTTTTGGTGGCTCTTCTTTGGTTGATAGCCAGCAAGATATACCTGATGCGGGTGCCAGTACCGGTATACCCTCTACCTATGTTCCTGCGCGCAACACTGTGTTTCTCTCCATTGCATTAGCCTTGGCAGAGGCTAGGGCTGTTCACGATATTTATATTGGCGTTAACGCCATGGATTATTCAGGTTATCCAGACTGTCGTGCTGAGTTCATAGCTGCCTTTGAGCGAATGGCAAACTTAGCGACTAAGGATGGTGTTGAAGGGCGGGCATTTCGTATTCATGCGCCGTTACAGAACATGACCAAGGCAGAGATTGTGGCAAAGGGCACGGATCTTGGTCTTGATTATCGTTTGACCGTATCTTGTTATCGAGCTAATGATCAGGGGCTAGCCTGCGGCCGTTGTGACAGCTGCGAGCTACGCCGTCAAGGTTTTGCTGCTGCAGGTCTTGAGGACGCTACGCTGTATCAATAATTTTTATCTTAACTATTGCGCTATAGAGAAAACCCTATATAATGGCGCACCTCGAAAGGGTCGTTAGCTCAGTGGTAGAGCAGTTGGCTTTTAACCAATTGGTCGTAGGTTCGAATCCTACACGACCCACCAGTAACCTAAGAGTTGTCTAAGTTATTGGTTTTACAGGTTTTTTTAGTATCATCTTTCAAAAAAAACTTTATTTTCGGATCTGGATTATTTATAATATTTTTATGGGTCGTTAGCTCAGTGGTAGAGCAGTTGGCTTTTAACCAATTGGTCGTAGGTTCGAATCCTACACGACCCACCATTTTTTTAAAAGGAAAAGCTTGCTTTTCCTTTTTTTGTATTTGCTAAAGGGACAGGTCAATGACTCAAAGTATGATTCCACTATTTGATGTGCCTGTTACTGCTCAAGAATCAGTATTATCACCTCAGGTCAAGCAGCAACGCTTGCTTCAGTTGGCTGAACTATTAAAACAGCAAAATGTCTGTTTGGTGGCCCATTATTATACCGATGCTTTGATTCAGGAGTTGGCCGAGCTTAGTCACGGCTTCATTGGTGACTCTCTTGAGATGGCTAAGTTTGGCCAGCAACACCCAGCTTCAACTCTGATGGTGGCTGGAGTGCGCTTCATGGGTGAAACAGCCAAAATTCTTAGCCCAGAAAAGCGTGTGTTGATGCCAACCCTTGAAGCAACCTGTTCCTTAGATCTGGGTTGCCCAGCCGAAGAGCTTCAATCGTTCAAAGCGCTGCACCCTGAGCGGCAACTAGTGGTTTATGCTAATACCTCAGCGAAAGTGAAGGCCATGGCCGATTGGGTTGTTACCTCGAGTATTGCAGTACCACTAATCGAGCATTTGCGAGATCAAGGTCAGTCCATATTGTGGGCGCCAGATCGTCACCTTGGCGGCTATTTAGCCAATAAAACAGGTGCCGACATGCTTTTATGGCAGGGTAGCTGCATTGTTCATGAGGAGTTTAAGGCCAAGGCTCTTGCCGATCTCATGGCCCTTTATCCTGATGCCGCCATTCTTGTTCATCCAGAGTCGCCTGCCGCCATTGTTGAGCTGGCTGACGTGGTGGGTTCAACAACCCAGCTGTTAAAGGCCTCTATGAATTTACCCAATAAGCGTTTTATTGTGGCAACGGATCGCGGTATTTTTTATAAAATGCAGCAAGCCTCTCCTGATAAATTATTTATTGAGGCTCCCACTGCTGGTAATGGTGCCACTTGCCGTTCCTGTGCACACTGTCCTTGGATGGCGATGAATAGCCTGGATCAGTTAGAAAAATCCTTGCAGGATCCGCAGGCAATTGAAGTAGAAGAGCATACTAGGTTGGCTGCCATCAAACCTTTGGAGAAGATGCTAGAGTTTGCCCGGTCTCTCTAGTCTTTGGCGGTTCGGGTCGCTACACTGAGGCTTACTTTACCTGTTGTCATTGAGTTGCTGCCAGAGTTGTCTGAGCGATTGATCGCCAAGTCTTCTGCTCTGGTTTTCAAGGTATTGCAAGGCAAGGTCTTCTTGGCCGCGCCACCACATCCATTGTCCCTGTGCTGAGATTGCAGCAATGGGTTGTTCTAATTGGTTCAGCAGTAGAGCACGGCGTTGCCAGTAGGCAGGTTCTCTTTGTAGCGCCTGATTACTAGCCTGTAGGGTTCGCCAAGCAGAAGCATAATCTTGATTTTGAATCTTGTGGTCGACCAAGGCAATGCGTAGCGCGGGCTGATCGGGATCGATCAACAGTTGAGTTTGAGTCAATGTTTTGCATTGGGGTAAGCTTTGTTGACAAATCAGTTCAATGAGAGTGATTTGCGCCAGTCTGGCATTTTTGTCTTCTAATGTGACCAGTAGTTCTTGCCAGTGTTGCTCTGTTTTTTCTGGCTTTTGTATTAGGGTGTTCAATTCATGCGCCCAAGAAGGGGCTTGGCTGGGTAGGCTTGAGCGCATGACTCGAGTTTTGGCTGCCCAAAAATCCAATTCAGGTCCGGGGGCCTGGCTCTGCTGTCTTGGGTTAAGATCGGTGGCTAGACGAGCTTCGGCTAGGGGATGGCTGCTCAACCAGGCCGGAGCGGTACCCATGACTTGCTGTTGCCTGGCAATTTGTGACATGGCTCGCTGAAAACCGTGGCGGTCACGGCCTGCGGCTTCAAGTAATTTACCAGCTATTTGGTCTGCTTCGGTTTCATTGTTACGACTGAAGCTGAGTAATTGATTGATGGTAAGAGCCTGGCCACTAAGAACGATCGCCATTCCAGCTTGTGCATCCAAGGTAGAGGCAATGATGAGTCCGCTAATCAAGCTTCCAAGATTGGTAGCGCCAAGGTTTTTTTGTCGTTCAATCAGTCGCTCAATATGTCTGGCGTGCATATGGCCTAGTTCATGAGCTAAAATACTGGCTAGGGCGTCTTCGTCATCAAGATGATATAGCAAGCCCTGGTAGACACCCATAAACTCTCCAAGTCCGGCAAAAGCATTAAAGCTGTTGTTATGAATTAAAGCCAAAGAGAGATTGTTGAGTTGCAGACTGCCAGCCTGTGCTAGCTCATCTGCTAGTTGTTGCAAGTAATATTGAACACTGAGATCTGTTTGGCTTTGGCTAGCGTTAACTCGTCTTTTCCAGCCTTCGGCTATGAGTTGCCCCTGTTTCTCGGTGATGCTGGCAGTGGTCTCGGCAAAGGGTGAAGTTTCGGCTTTGACAGGTATTAGCCATGCTAATATCAGGACGATGCAAATTTTATAAAATGATTGAGAGGTGTGCATTGACCCTTACCGGAGACATATTTTTATCTACTGTAGATGCAAGAGGCCTAAGATGTCCAATGCCCTTGCTAAAACTTAAGCTTGCCATTAATCAGGTTGTCAAACAGGGTGAAATAGAATTACTCTTTGACGATCCAGCAAGCTGGCGAGACATTCCTGCCTGGCTTAATTCTTATGCTCCTGTTGGCCAGGCTTTGTCCATAATTGATTTAGAAGAATTTGATAATCATTACCGATTACTACTGCGGGTTGTTCATGACTGACTTTGTAAAAAAATGGCTGCGGAAACATTTCTCTCATGAAGAGGCTATTATACTTTTGTTTTTATCCTTGGCCGCTGCCTTGGTCATTTGGTGGTTGGGAAGCATTCTGGCTCCAGTCTTTGCAGCCATGTTGTTTGCATATCTTTTGGCACCTTTAGTGGATAGGTTGGATCGAGTTATGCCTTATTGGGCTGCCTTGAGTGCAATCTTCATTTTATTTTTGGGTGGTTTTTTCTTGGTCTTGTTGCTAATGCTGCCAGTGGTCTGGTCGCAGGTCGTTTCCTTGGTGTCAGATATCCCAAAAATGCTAAATTACTTGCAAGATAGCTTGCTTGCCTTTGCTGATACTTATCCGGAAACTTGGCCAGAGATCGATTTTGAAGCCTTGGTTGTTCACCTGAATATTGATGAGCTGGCCATGCGCAGTCGTCCGCTGGTGACCTTTATACTTAATTACTCCTTGTCCAGTTTAAATACCCTGTTCTTGTTAATGATATACAGCATTGTGGTGCCCTTAATGGTGTTCTTTTTGTTGAAAGACAGGCGTTTGTTTTGGCAAAAGGTACAGGATGCACTGCCTCGCCAGCGTGCGGCACTTAACCGCATTGCTAAAGAAGTCGACCAGCAAGTTTCAAACTATGTGCGGGGCAAGGCCATAGAAATGATGATCGTAGCCCTAGTTAGTTATTTGGTTTTTAGCTTTTTTGGTCTGAATTACGCTGCTTTGCTTGCGGTCTTGGTTGGCTTTTCTGTCTTAATTCCCTATGTGGGGGCAGCCTTGGTTACCATTCCTGTAACCCTGGTTGCCTTGTTTCAGTTTGGGCTTGGCGCTCAATTTTATTCCATTGTTGTTTCTTATCTGATCATTCAAGCATTGGATGGTAACCTGCTAGTACCCCTGTTGTTTTCAGAGGTGGTCAATCTACACCCCCTGTGGATTATTATCGCGGTGTTAGTGTTTGGTGGATTGTGGGGGATTTGGGGCGTATTTTTCGCCATTCCTTTGGCAACTTTGGTTAAGGCTACCTGGCATGCTTGGCCAAGCTTGGAAGATGATACTACAAAGAGTCAGGACTGATTGATCAGGCAGTCTGTAAGTAATATGGCTAGCTTGTTATGCAAGGAAGGAGCCTCGGTGTTTGCGCACCAATGTTTGTGTGCTGGCAAGTTCGCTGTTAGCTGGCTGACCGCTGTTCTAGGTTCCATTGAGCCTGACATTGATTTAATACTTGCTGTACCATCCCCGGCTCCTGGCAGTCGTGCCAAAACTTGACTAATTTACCTGTTGGGCTGAATAAAAAAGTGCTGGGTTTGAGCTTGAGAATTTGCTTTTGCCCCAGTTGCGAACTGTGTAAAAGTCCAAAAGCGTGGCAAAGCTCGTCTTCTTCATCACTGACCAATGGAAATGTGATTTTCATTGTTCGGCTAAAATCCAGTTGCTGTTGCGCGCTTTCTCTCGATATGCCAATTATTTGTGTATTTAGAGAAAGGAAGTTGTCATGTTGGGAGCAGAAGTCCTGAGCCTGAAGTCGGCATCTTGGTGAAAATCCACGGCGAAAGAAGTATAGAATGATTGATCGTTCAGATGCGGTCATAATCTGCTTTCTTAGATCAAGGCTTGCCTGGCCTTGGCACCCTTGTATGATTTGCTGCAAGCTTTTGCTCATTTCTCATTACTCCTATTGCAAGGCTTTGGCTGAGGATTTGCTGGTCTCAGGCTGTTGGCCAACAAAGCACTATGTTAAAGTATGGCTCATTTTTTTAGATTTGGTTAAAAATCTCTGGGGGTATGAATGATCGGTGGCAGCATGGTGGCTTTGGTAACACCAATGCGTGATTCAGGGGAGGTCTGTTGGCAATCTTTGGAAGGTCTGATTGAATTCCATTTGCTTAATGGCACTCAGGGTATAGTGGCTGTTGGTACCACCGGTGAGTCTGCGACCCTAAGTGTTGCTGAGCATACAGAGGTCATTCGTTTCGTCATTGACAAGGTTAACAAGCAGGTGCCTGTGATTGCCGGTACTGGAGCCAATGCTACTTGGGAAGCCGTTGAGCTAACTGGGCGAGCTAAAGACCTTGGTGCTGATGCTTGTTTGCTGGTCACTCCATATTACAATAAGCCAAGTCAAGAAGGTCTGTATCAGCACTTTCGTGCTTTGTCTGAGGTTGACATTCCGCAACTACTTTACAATGTTCCGGGTCGTACAGCCTGCGACCTATTGCCAGTTACCATTGCAAGATTGCAGTCAGAAAAGAACATCATTGGTATCAAAGAGGCTACTGGCAGCATTGAGCGTATGAGAGAAATCAAGCAGCTTTGCCCTGATTTTATTTTATTGTCTGGGGATGATGCTACCAGTATGGACTTTATGCTCCAGGGTGGGCATGGTGTGGTTTCAGTTACCGCTAATGTCGCACCCAAAGCCATGCGAAATCTATGTGATCTCTCTGTGGCTGGTGAAATAGAGCAGGCAACCAGAATCAACAATCTGTTAATGCCACTACATCAATCGTTATTTGTTGAGGCCAATCCTATTCCTGTGAAATATGCTCTTAACCATATGGGCTTAATTCCAGAGGGAATACGCTTGCCTTTAACGGTCCTAGCTGATGAATTTCATGCAAGGCTACAGGATGCTTTGTATCACTCAGGAGTCACGGCATGAAAACAATACTGTTGATTTCAGCATTCATTTTTTTGGTTGGCTGTAGCACGGGTCCTAAAATTAGTACAAATGTTGACTTGGTGTCGGAAGGGCTAAAGCCTAGGCTTGATCATGTTCAGGAAGATCCGTTTTTAATGCCTGAGGGTCAGCGTACTGAGGTTTCTGAACTCAGTATTCGACCTGTGCCAGCCTGGCAGGCGGAAGAGCAACGGCTAGATTATCGTTTAGGGCTGGGCTTTGATGGTAATGGTGTTCCGGTCTTGGGAGTTCCTTTGTCTGTGGAGCAGGCCATGCAACTCATTGCTGATTACTTCCGTGAGCAGGGTGTACGCGTGGTGCGTGAGGACCTGACCAGTGCTCGATTGGAGTTGGCGTCCGATGCCTTTCGTGCCAAAGAGCGCTCTGCCCTGGTTTCCATCTTTACCTGGCAAGACGCAAGACTGTTTATCTCTTTCAGTGAGATGGGTGAGCACAGCCGTATCAGTCTGTGGCGCTATAATGAAGTTCAACCAGAACCCGAGCTAAGACAAGACATTTTTAATCAGTTATCTGAATTATTACTTAATTCCTAGTTGGAAGATCTATCCCATGCAAAAAATCGATTTACTCTATAAGGGCAAGGCCAAATCCGCTTACACCACCGAGCAGGCAGATTTGCTGGTAATGGAGTACCGCAATGATACCTCAGCCTTTGATGGCAAAAAGTTAGAGCAGCTTGCGCGTAAGGGCGAAGTCAACAACAGATTCAACGCCTTTATCATGGAGTATCTTTCTAACAATGGTGTGCCAACCCATCATGTAGCCCTGCTGTCTGCCAATCAGTCCTTGGTTAAGCGCTTGCAGATGTTACCTGTTGAGTGCGTGGTGCGTAATCGTGCAGCCGGTAGTATCTGTCGTCGTTTAGGCCTAGAAGAGGGCAAAGTGCTTGAACCTGCGGTGTTTGAGTTCTTTTACAAGGACGACAGCCTGGGCGACCCCATGATCAACGACAGCCATGTGATTACCTTTGGCTGGGCAACGGATGCGCAAATGCAAGAAATGAAGGCTTTGTCCTTGCGTGTTAATGAACTATTAAGCCAATTGTTTGATCAAGCGGGTCTATACTTGGTAGATTACAAACTGGAGTTTGGCTTGCATCAAGATCAGATGGTTTTGGGTGATGAGTTTTCACCCGACGGCTGCCGTCTTTGGGACAAGCAGACATTAGAAAAAATGGACAAAGACCGCTTCCGCCAAGGTTTGGGTCAAGTCATCGAATATTACGAAGAGGTGGCTCGCCGTTTGGGTGTGCCTCTTAACTAGGAGAGACAGATGAAAAAATTTGCAATGACCGCTCTGTGCTTGGTTGTGGCTAGCACGGCTTCCGCTAAGCTTGGCTTTCAGGCCGATGTCACTGCTGGCATGTGGTTGCCGTCCGTAGGTGGCGACGACAACATTGTTGGCTTTGATGTAACGGATGAGCTGAAGCTGGGGGCAGACACTGGCCTGTTCTTACAGGCTCGCTTCCAGCACCCCATTCCCTTTATCCCAAATGTTGCACTGCGTCAGACCAATGTACAGCTCAGTGGTAATCCGGACATAGCTGATCTTGCGGGCTTTAATTTCGCTGGTATTAAGCTACCCAATGATGCAACCAAGTTGGATATGGCGGTTGACCTAAGCAATACCGACTTTACTTTGTTCTGGGGTGTGCCTTTAGTGCCCTTGGCTGATATTCATTTTGGCGCCAGTGTGAAGCTGTTGCGCGGTGGTGTTGAGCTGTCTGGTGCAGGTCAATCGGAAGATGAGCAATTCATGTTGCCCTTGCCGATGTTCTATTTAGGGGCAGAAGTACCACTATTTTTCATTCCTGGCATTGATGCTGAAGTGGGCAGTAATGCGCAGTTTTTACCTCTGGGCGATTCCAGTGTGCTTGACTACCAAGTGTTCACCAGAGCCTACCTGCCTCTGCCAACCAATATCATTGCCAAGGTGGGTGCTGAAGCCGGTTGGCGCTCATTTAGTATCCAGTTAGATGGAGATTCGATTGATGAGGATCTACATTCGCAACTGGGCTTTTCTGGTGCATACATCGGCTTGACTGGGCGTTTTTAAGCCAAAGCTTAGAGTTAAAAAAAGCGGCTGATGCCGCTTTTTTCTATTTTAGACCTAGAAAACTTAATCTTCGCGGAAGTTCTTTTCCAGCAGCTCTTGGCGTTGCTTTTCTTCGGCGCACAGTGTAGCCGTTGGTCGGGCCAATAAGCGGCGCAGGCCAATGGGCTCGCCCGTGACTTCACAGTAACCAAAGTCGCCACTATCAATGCGCTTAATGCTAGCCTTGATTTTTGGCTCTAGCTTGGCCAGGCGGTCGATCATGCGTAACTGAAAGCGACGGTCTTCTTCGACCGTGGCCTTGTCTAGTTCGTCTGCCTCGTATTGAACGGTTTGCAGTTGCTCGCGAGCTTCTTTTAACTGTTCGTAGAGCTTCTGCAGCTCATCTTCAAGTAAGGCCTTGAAAAACGCCAGCTGATCGGCGTTCATGTAATCGTCTTCTGGTGCTGCCAGCAGCTGCTCGGTTGTCAGCATTTCGTGCTTCCTCGATCAGTATGAAATTGTCTTAACTCAAACTTTAGTCGTTTTTTCAATATCTTGCTAGGACATTGTTCCCTGTTTGTTAGGGGTGCAGGTGTCAAACAGGGCACCATGTTATATGATGTTGTCTTCAGTGCAAGCATTTATCGTGGGAATTGATATGAGTCGAGTTTACCGTTTGTTGATGGCCTGTCCGGATCAGGTCGGCATTGTCGCCAAGGTTGCGTCTTTTTTGGCCCAGTATAACGGCACCATTGTCGAAGCCAATCATCATGCTGACCCCTATACTGGCTGGTTTTTCATGCGTAATGAAATCCTCGCCGATACCCTGCCATTCGATTTACAAACCCTTAAAACCGTATTTGGCCCCATTGCCAAAGACCTGCAAATGACTTGGCGCATTTCCGATTCGGCGTCTCCTAAGCGTACGCTGTTGATGGCCAGCAAGGAGTCCCACTGTTTGGCCGACATCCTGAACCGTTGGCATTCGCAAGATTTAGATGCCAATCTGGTGGGCGTGGCTTCCAATCATCAGGATTTACAGGGCTTGGTCGAATGGCATGGCATCCCCTTTTATCATTTGCCGGTCGACCCCAAGGATAAAGCGCCACACTTTGCCGCGGTGGAGTCCTTGGTGTCGGAGCTTGAGGTGGATACCGTGGTGCTGGCCAGATACATGCAAATTTTGCCGGAAAACCTTTGTAAGCTACTGCCAGGGCGCATTATTAACATCCATCACAGCTTTTTGCCCAGCTTTGTCGGCGCTAAGCCTTACCATCAAGCCCATGAACGAGGGGTCAAGCTTATTGGAGCCACCTGTCATTATGTGACCCAAGAGTTGGATGCCGGTCCGATCATTGATCAGGATGTGATTCGGGTGTCGCACCGCGACGCCATTGAAGACATGGTGCGTCTGGGTAAGGATGTGGAGCGTGTGGTTCTGGCTCGTGGCCTGCGTTGGCACCTAGAGGATCGAGTGGTGGTGCATGGCAATAAGACCGTGGTCTTTAATTAATAAAATGGCCGCATTAAGCGGCCATTTTTCTACTGGCCATCAATTAGGCTCAGTGCTTGGTTTGCTGCGAACGCTGTTAAAAAATGTCCTTTAAAAACTCAGCATAGGCCTTGCCAATGCTTGGGTGGCGCAAGCCATAGATGGCATTGGCCTTCATGTAGCCCAGTTTGGTGCCACAGTCGTGCGAGTAGCCCACCATGTAGTAGGCCTGCACCGCTTCCTGCTGCATCAGGCTGGCAATGGCATCCGTTAATTGGATTTCGTCACCAGCACCCGGGGGAGTCTTGGCCAGCAGATCCCAGATGGCGGCAGAGAGCACATAGCGACCGACCACAGCCAGGTTCGATGGCGCTTTATCAACGGCGGGTTTTTCCACGATCTGGGTAATGGCTGCGGTTTGGTCTGGTTTCAGCATGTGCCCAGCCACATCGGCAATGCCGTACTGGTCAACGCTCTCATGCGGCACGCCTTCGACCATGACTTGGCTTTGGCTGGTTTCTTGATAGTTCAGCAGCATCTTGGCCAGGTTGTCTGTCTTAAGATCAGACTTGGCGTCATCGATCAGTACATCAGGTAAGACCACGGCAAAGGGTGCGTTGCCGATCAGGGGCTTGGCGCAGAGTACCGCATGACCCAGGCCCTTGGCTGTTCCCTGACGCACATGCATGATGGTCACATGCTTGGGGCAAATGGATTGCACATCTTCCAATAACTGACGCTTGACGCGCTTTTCCAGCGTTGCCTCCAATTCGAAAGAGGTATCAAAGTGGTTTTCAATGCTGTTTTTTGATGCATGAGTCACCAGCACGATCTCGGTGATACCAGCAGCCACGCATTCATTGACAATGTACTGGATTAAGGGTTTGTCAACCACGGGCAGCATCTCTTTGGGGATGGCCTTGGTGGCGGGCAGCATACGGGTGCCCAGACCAGCAACGGGGATAACTGCCTTGGTGACCTTGGTTTTTTTCGAAGTCTTAGTACTCATATGGGTTTCCTTTGATTAACCTGCCCATTTTAGGCAGGCTAGATGACAAAACCCAAGTGATCTCAGGAAAAAAGTAGCAAAAAATGCCCGTTTTGTTAATCCGCCAGCGAATTGTCTGCTGGCAAGTTCAGCATGGGCTCAAGGTAGCCCCAAATGTGTTCCAGAATGATGGTCTGAGCCTCGGCAGTGGGATGTAGGCCATCTGCTTGCATAAGCATGGGTTGATCCGCCACCCCTTCGAGCATAAAGGGAACCAGTTCAATGGGGTTGCTGGCGGCCAGGTCGCTGTAAATGGCGAAAAAAGGTTGGGTGTAGGCTGAACCAAAATTGGGTGGCAGCTGTATACCCAAAAGTAACAACTGTGCACTTTGTGCAAGTATTAGGTCTATCATCTGTTGTAGATGAGCTTGAATTTGTTGCACTGGCTGAGCGCGCAGACCATCATTGGCGCCCAGCTCAAGAATCACCAGGTCGGGAGAGGTTCTACTCAGGGTTAGGGGTAGGCGCGCCAAACCACCGCGAGCGGTCTCGCCACTGATACTGGCATTGATGACCTGAAACTCAGGTCCGAGCCGCTCGGCAAGTAAATGAACCCAGCCTTGCTGCTCGTTCATTCCGTAAGCAGCGCTCAGGCTGTCTCCGTACACTAAAATGGTTTGGCTAAAACTTAGGCCTGACCAAAGAACAAGGCTGAAAAGTAGGTATTTCATATGGCAACTCCAATTATTCGCACTGAACAACTATATCATGAGGTAACCAGTGGTTCAGAGCGATTGCAGATTTTACGAGGCATTGATTTAAGTATTGATCAAGGCACCAGTGTTGCCATTGTCGGTGCCTCTGGCAGTGGTAAATCCACCTTGCTTGGCATGTTGGCCGGGCTTGATCGTCCCAGTTCAGGTACGATTTGGCTGGCCGATCAGCCCATTTCGCAAATGACCGAAGAGCAACGCGCCAAGGTGAGGGCGCATAACATGGGCTTTGTGTTTCAAAACTTTCAGTTATTAACCAGTCTAACCGCTTTAGAAAATGTGATGTTGCCACTTGAGGTCAAGGGTAGCCAGCAGGCAGAGTCAAAAGCCAAGGAATTCTTGTCCCGTGTGGGTCTGGGTCAACGCCTTAATCACTACCCCAGTCAGCTGTCAGGTGGCGAGCAGCAGCGTGTGGCCATTGCCCGCGCCTTTGCTTGTGAGGCGCCGGTGCTCTTTGCCGATGAGCCAACGGGTAACCTTGATGGGCAAACCGGCCAGGTGATCACCGATTTGCTGTTCAGCCTTAATCAAGAGCAGAAAACCACTCTGGTGCTGGTCACCCATGACATGCGTTTGGCAAGCCGTTGTCAGCGGGTGCTGACCATGGACTCTGGGCTGTTAAAGGAGGCTGTATGATGCTGGCTTGGCGTTTGTTATGGCGACAGCGTAAAGCGGGTGAGCTTTGGATCATGCTCTCAGCGCTGTTGTTGGCGGTGGCCACGGTGGTGGCCATTGCCATCTTTGCTCAGCGCATTCAAAGCAGTTTGCTCAGTGAAGCCGGTGCCCTGATTGCTGCCGACTTGCAAGTGAGTGGTTCTGAGCCCCTGCCTGACTCGGTGCTTGCCTTGGCTGAGCGCAACAATCTAATACAGAGCCAAAGCATGAATTTTCAAGCCACCCTGATCACCGACGCCGGCTTACAGCTGGGCGCGGTGCGGGCGGTGGATAACCTCTACCCTTTGAAGGGAGACCTAACCATCAGTGCTCAGCCCTTTGGTGAGGAATCCTTGGTGCAGGGCGGTCCAGCGCCGGGCGAACTCTGGCTGGTCAGTCGACTGTTTTCAGTGTTGGGCCTTGAGCCTGGCGACAGCCTGCGTTTGGGTGATGTTGAGCTGCGCGCCACTCAGGCCATCATTCGCGAGCCAGACAGTGCAGGTGCTTTTTTTGGTGTTAACCCAAGAGTGATGATGAACCTAGAGGATGTACCAAGCGCCAATATTCAGGGGGCAGGGGCACGCATTCGTTATCAATTGTCGGTGGTGGGCTCTGAGTCGGATGTGCAAAACTTCCGCAGTCAACTAGAAGCCCAGTATCCTGAACTGCGCATCAGTAGCCCGCGTGACAGCTCTGACGCCATTGCCAATGCTTTGGATTCAGGGCAGCGCTTTTTGCTATTGGCAGGGTCCATGGCCGTCATTTTGGCTGGTGTGGCCGTGGCCCTGGCCAGTGCCCGCTTTGGTCATCGTCAAGCCAATACCGTGGCTATCCTCAAGTCATTAGGTCTTGGGCCAGCCGCGATTTTGCGTCTCTATGTGCAGCAATTTGTGCTGATGGGATTGCTGGCCATCAGTTTGGGCTTGGCCCTGGGTTGGTCGTTACATGCCTTGTTGCTTTGGTTGTTGCGTGACTTTTTCCCCCAGCAAATCGCGGCTGCCAGTCTGGCACCCCTAGGGCTTGGTTTTGCCACGGGCTGGATTGCCTTGCTTGGTTTTGCCTTGCCGCCCATCTGGCGTTTGCGGCAAATCTCACCCATGGCCGTGCTGCGGCAAAACCAATTAGGTGCCAAGGGGCAGTGGCAGCAATGGTTGTTTGGCTTGTTGGCCATTATTGCTTTGCTCTGGTTTTACAGTCGCGACGCTCAGTTGACCCTCTATGTGCTGCTCTCTTTGGCGGTCATGGTGCTGCTGCTGTTGCTGGTTGCCTGGGCCTTGCTTTATTTGGCGCGGCAACTGTCGCGCAGCAGCAGTAAGTTTTGGCGTCTTGGCATCGCCAATCTCTATCGTCATCGCCGTTTCAATGCGTTGCAATTGGTGGTGTTTTCCGTGACCCTGATGTTGCTCTACCTGATGGTGTTGGTGCGAACCGATCTGATCAACAGCTGGCAACAACAGGTGCCTGACGGTGCGGCAAATCATTTTGCCTTTAACCTGTATCAGGAGGACTTACCCGCCTTTGAACGCTGGCTTGACGAGCAGCAGGTTCAGGCTCAGCCCTTGTATCCGGTGATCAGGGGCCGCTTCCATAGCATTGCTGGCGAAACCCTAGAGCAGCGCACTGCCAACCTTGGCGATCGCTCTGGTGAGTTCAGTCGGGAGTTGAATCTAACCTGGTCAGAGCACTTGGCCGCTGATAACCAGTTGCTGGCCGGTCAGTGGTGGCCGCAAGGCTATGACGACCAAGAGCTATTGGTGTCACTGGAAGAAAGCTGGGCACGAGCCCTGAATTTAGAGTTGGGCGATTACATTGAAGTTCGAGTGGGTGGCCTGATCGAGCGCGCTAGGGTGCATAACATTCGTAGCGTGGACTGGCAAAGCTTCAACCCCAATTTCTATTTGATTTTTAATCAGCCTTTGTTGGATGGCTTTGGGGCAACCTATTTGACCAGTTTTTACTTACCGCCTGAACAAAAGCCCAGCCTGAATGAGCTGGTTCGTGCCCAGCCCAATGTGGCCATCATTGAGGTCGATGCCATCATCAATCAGGTGCGTGACATTGTCGACCGCATCAGCGCCGCCATTGAGTTCATCCTGTTGCTGGTGTTGGCGGCAGGCTCACTGGTGCTGCTGGCCAGTGTGCTGGCGACCTTGGATGTGCGCATGCGCGAAAGTGCACTGTTGCGTGCGCTAGGGGCGGGGCGTGCTTTGGTGCGAGGCCTATTGAGCATTGAATTTTTGGCCTTGGGTTTGTTGGCTGGCTTGATGGCCAGTTTGGGGGCGCAGCTGGCCATCATTGCGTTGCAGACTCAGGTGTTTGACCTGTCTTGGCGTTGGTACCCCAGTCTGTGGCTGCTTGGCCCCATGTTGGCGGCCTTGTTGATCTGGGGGTTGGGCAGTCTGGCCACGGCTAGGGTGGTTAAAATCCCTCCTCTTTGGGTGCTCAGACAGTAAGATTGTGGTAACATACTGCGCCGATAATAAGGACTAAGCGCCCTTAAGTTTGGCCAGGCCAGGCTTCTGAGGCTGACTCTAGGCTGAACCCCATCCGCCTAGAGTCTTGTATGAACGGAATTTTCAGTAATACTAGTAACCAACCCCTGTTAGGAGAATCTATTAATGAGTGTGTTAGTAGGTAAGAAAGCCCCAGATTTCACCGCCGCCGCAGTGCTGGCTGATGGCAGTATTGTTGAGGATTTCAACTTTGCCCAATCCACTGCTGGTAAATACAGCCTGTTGTTCTTTTACCCGCTGGATTTTACCTTCGTTTGCCCATCTGAGCTGATTGCTCTGGACCGCCGCATGGCCAAGTTCAAAGAGTTGGGTGTGGAAGTCATGGCTGTGTCCATCGATTCTCAATTTTCGCACCTGGCTTGGCGCAACACGCCAATCGACAAAGGCGGCATTGGCCAGGTTAAATACCACATGGTAGCGGATGTTAAGCACGACATTTGCAAGGCCTATGATGTGGAATCAGAGGGCGGTGTTGCCTTCCGTGGTGCATTTTTGATTGATAAGCAGGGCGTGGTACGCTCACAAATCATCAACGACCTGCCCTTGGGTCGCGACATTGATGAACTCATTCGCTTGGTTGAGGCACTGCAGTTCCACGAGGAGCATGGCGAAGTATGCCCAGCCGGTTGGCAAAAAGGCGATGCCGGTATGAAGGGCAGCCCTGAGGGCGTCGCTGAATACCTAGCCGCCAACCACGACAAGCTTTAACTGCTTGTGGGCCATTGTCAGTAATCGAGAGAAGCACTTAGAGCTGGCAATGGTCCATGGCAGTTAATAATCAACCCGCTTGGCGGGTTTTTTTCATCTAGGGTATTGCGGCCTTCGTATGGATGGACTTATAACATCTAGGATCAACCAGCAGCGAGTACCCTATGAGCAACCATCCCCCTCGTCAGCCCTCCATGCAGTCTAGCAAGCCCAGTGAGTCAGAGCTGAAACAACGGTTAACCGACCTGCAGTACTATGTCACGCAGCAAAACGGCACCGAGCCAGCCTTTGCCAATGAGTATTACCATCACCATCAGCAGGGCATCTATGTCGATGTGGTTTCCGGTGAGCCCTTGTTTGCCAGCTTGCACAAGTATGACTCCGGCTCAGGTTGGCCCAGTTTTTATCAGCCACTGCCCAATGTACAGCTGGTAACCAAGGACGACCGATCTTTGTTTACCACCCGCATTGAGGTGCGTAGTTTGCACGGCGATTCACACCTTGGCCATTTGTTTGCTGATGGCCCTGCACCCACAGGCATGCGCTATTGCATCAATTCGGCTGCCATGCGCTTTGTGCCCCTGGCGGAACTGCAAGAACAGGGCTATGGCGAGTTTTTACCCCTATTTGCCAAAAATACCGGTGAAAAGGGTTGAGCCATGAGGCTCATGCTGGCAAAGTTCGCAACATTAATTTGCATTGGAGACAGTGAATGAGCTTTTCTACCCTGGTGAGTGACGCCTGGTTTGTCCTGCGTAAGCATTATCTCAGCATGTTCTTATTGTTTTTGCCCAGCTTGCTCTTCTCTCTGTTGTTGTCCAGCAATCTTGAGGTGGATCCAGAGCAGTTGATGCAGCTTGAGGTACCTACTTCTTTTTGGCTGTGGATGCTGGGCAACCTGTTGATTTCATTCTGGGCTCAGTTGGCCATCTACCGCTATGTTTGGGATCAGGTGAAAGACCAGCCGCAAAGCTCTTTAGTGGGTTACTACGCTCGTAGCCTAAGCATTTTACCCATTTTGGTGCTCAGCATGATGCTGGTGTCTGTGATGGTGGGCTTGGGTTTGATGCTCTTTATTATTCCAGGGCTGTATTTGTTCTTTCGCTTTTGGCTGGTGATGCCAGTGATCGCCCTAGAGGATACCAACCCTTTGGCTGCCATTGCCCGAAGCTGGAAGCTTACCTCTGGCAACGGCCTGCTGTTCATGGCGCTATGGGGCGCCATCATCGGCTTTTTTGTCATCAGCGGCATCATTGAAGGTTTGCTGGCACAGCTTGGAGTGCCGCTCTTTACCCTGTTGTTTTCCAGTTTGACCAGCCTTATTTTTGCCCTGATGTACTTGTTGATCAGTCTTCGAGTCTATGACGCCCAGTTGGATCAATGAGTTACTGGCAGCTTGAGCAACCGGCCCAATTTGAATTGGAGATCAAAAAGAGCCGGTTCCTAGCCTTGGCGCAACCCTGCCGCAGCAGAGCGGAAGCCATGTCCTTCTTGCAACATCAAAGGCATCAGTACCCGGATGCTCGCCATCATTGTTGGGCCTATGTACTGGGTGATCCCGCTAATGCCATCAATGCCGCCAGTAGCGATGACGGTGAACCCGCTAACACGGCCGGTAAGCCGATTTTAAATGTGCTGCAGCACAAGGCCGTAGGAGACCTAATCCTAGTGGTGGTGCGTTACTTTGGTGGCATTAAGCTGGGTGCTGGCGGTCTGGTGAGGGCTTATTCTCAGGCGGCCGATCGGGTGTTGGCTGGCGCGCAGCTCACTCAGGCTGTGCCCCTGTGCCAATGGCGGCTGAGTTGCGATTTTGCCCAAGAGCAGTTTGTTCGCCATTGGCTTGG
>SKIB01000141.1 GCA_007116635.1 Saccharospirillaceae bacterium | reverse complement strand
GCTCAGGGCCAGCCAGTGGTGGACCAGGTGGTTACTTTTAGACTGGGAAACACACTATCCGGTGCCGAACTGGTTAACACCACTGCCCGTACCGATAATGAGGGTGTGGCCGTTGCACAACTTAAAGCAGGTCTGGGTAATGACCTGATCCGCTTGGTTGCTGCTGTGGATGTGGATGGCATCGAAATTGCCACCCAAAGCAGCTATCAGGTGTCTGTCAGTTCTGGCTTGCCTCGTGATGGCTGGTTCAGCTTTGCCACCCCTGTGCTGAACCCTGGCGGTATTTTTAGTATCGTCGGTACGACTGTACCTTGGAGCATTTTAGCTACTGATGGCTATACCGGTTCTGCTCCTCTGGAAGGTGTGCAGTTCAAGTTCTTTACCAATACTGGTTTGTTGGATTTTACTGATGGCCTTGCTCAGTCTGGCTGCAAACTTGTTAATGGTCGTTGTGCACTTACTTGGATCAACAATATCCCAATGCCAGAAGATGGTGTGGTTCGCGCTCTGGCCTACACTCATGGCGTCGAGAACTTCATCGATACCAACGGCAATGGCATGCTGGATATCGGTGAGTACTTCTGCCCACTTTCTGAGCCATTTTTGGCACTGGACGACACGGGTGAGTACTTAGAAGGTGCACCCTTTGTTGACATCAATAACAATGGTGAACGAGACTTAGAAGGCCGTAATAACAGATGCCCCCCAGCCATCACGGTTGCTCAAGCTGAGGCCAATAATGACTACTACATCCTAGCTTCGGATGAAGAAGACAGCATAAAATACCGTGGTGCAGCTTGTAGTGAGGCCGCTAGAGCGGCAGGCCACTGTGAACAGCTTGCGGTGATATCTCGCCCACTGTTCTTTGTCACTCCGGATGCCTCTTTGGAAATTACCGCTAAAAATGGTACAGAGGCTGATACAACCTCAGAATCAGTTACTCTTGAGTTCAATGTTCGCGACAAGAATGACAACATCCCTGCAGCAGGCACGCCTTTCAGTGTCAGCTGTAAAAAAGGCAGCGCTCGCATCCTTGATGTGCCTAACAACAGCATGCCTAACATGTATAGCGCACCGGGCTCAGGCTATGATTTTAGTGTGTCTTTTGAATTCCAAGATCCTGAATTTGATGAAGACGATCAGCCAATTACCAGCACCACCAGCTGTGAAATCAAGGTCGGCAGCGCCAGCCTTGGCATTGTCTACATCATCAATGGTAACTAACCTTCCTATATAATAGGAACTACCCTAAAACCCGAGCCAAGCTCGGGTTTTTTATTGGTTATCCAACCATAAATTCGTCAGCAACGAATGGCTAACCTGAGCCTGTAGCAGCTCTGGGTCCAACTGCATGCGCTGAGCTTGAGCGGTCAGGGTGCGTCGCCAAGCTTGGTCATAGTCTTGCAGAAACAGTTGCACGGCCTGAGGCGCACGACTGCCCTCACCCAAGAGCAGGGCATACAGCCGCCTTGCTTGTGGGCTTAACCAGTGCTGCTCGACCTGCTGCATTAACAGCTCAAGACAGTCCGCGTCCAACTGTGGCTCTGCTTGCTCAGCCAGCCAGAGCTGCAATACCTCTAATAAAAGCTGTGCCTTATCCTGAAAATGGTTATAGACCGTCGGCTTGGAAACCTCGGCCGCCCTAACCACCATATCAACCGAAGTTCCCTTGATCCCGTACTCTAAGAACAGGTCCAACGCCTGACGGGCGATGTGAGATTTTTTTGATGGCTGGGCCATGTTAGCTCTTGAATTCTACTAAAGATTGGCTGAAACTATACTAAACCGTTTAGTTAAAGTCCAGCCAACCCAAGGCTAGATAACAGGGCTGCTGACCAGCCAACCAGACAAGAGGCAAACATGATACGCAGTAATAAAGGTTATTTTGGTGAATTCGGTGGCCGTTATGTGCCCGAGATTCTTCGCCCAGCCCTAACCGAGCTGGAAGAGATGTTTGAGCAGCTCCGCGATGACCCCAGCTTCTGGCAAGAATACGTCACTCTTTGCCAAGAATTCAGTGGTCGGCCCACACCCTTAACGCCGCTGCGCCGTTTGTCGGCCAAGCTGGGCGGAGCACAAATCTGGCTCAAGCGTGAAGACCTTAACCACTCAGGCGCGCACAAGATCAACAATGTACTGGGCCAAGGCTTGTTGGTGCAGCGCATGGGCAAGAAGCGCATCATCGCCGAAACAGGTGCCGGTCAACACGGCCTAGCCACCGCCATCATGGCCGCTCGCTTGGGCCTACAGGCCACCATTTACATGGGTGCCGACGACATCGAGCGCCAATATTCCAATGTGTTCTGGATGCGCCAGCTGGGCTCAGAAGTGGTGGGAGTAGAAACCGGCGCCCGTACGTTGAAAGAAGCCTTGGACGAAGCCATGCGCGACTGGGCTGCGTCGGTGGAAACCACTCACTATGTGCTGGGTACGGCCTGCGGCCCTGCGCCCTTCCCAGAACTGGTTAGCTACTTCCAAAGCGTGATCTCCTATGAAATGCGCGAACAAGCCATGAAGCAAATGGGCCAGTTGCCAGACGAAGTGGTGGCCTGTGTCGGTGGTGGCTCCAATGCCATGGGCGCTTTTGCTGCCTTCCTTGAAGACCAACAGGTAGCACTGGTGGGCGTTGAGGCCGGTGGTCTGAGCATGAAAACGGGTGAGCACTCCATCCGCATGCTGCCCAACACCGCTGAACCTGGTATCGCTCAGGGCTACAAGACACTGTTCTTACAAAACCAAGATGGCCAGTTGGGCGACACTCATTCCATCGCCGCTGGTTTGGACTATGTGGGCGTGTCACCCATCTTGGCGCACCTGTCGCAAACTGGCCGCGTGACGCCTGAACGCGCCACCGATAGCGAAGTGACGGAAGCCTTTAGCCTGCTGATGAAAACCGAGGGCATCATCCCGGCACTGGAAAGCTCGCACGCCCTGGCCGGTGGCTTTAAACGCGCCAAAACCATGCGCCCGGATCAGAATGTGGTGATTAACCTCAGTGGCCGAGGCGATAAGGACATTTTCAACATTGCTCGCGCCTTCCCGCAGGCTGAATGGCCTGAATTCCTCAAGCGTGAAGCCGTGCGCTGCCAACAATTGGTCGATGACCAGCAGGAGACTAACTGATGCTACCGCAACAACATGACAAACTGCAGGTGATGTCACACGCTGTGGTTGGCTTCCCTACTCTGGACGAGAACGAGCGCGCCATTGCTGGCTTGGTGGCCAGTGGCGTTAAGCTGATCGAGTTGCAGGTGCCCTTTAGCGATCCGGTGGCCGATGGCCATACTCTGGTGAATGCCTGCTATGAAGCCCTAAAAACCGGTGGCTCGGTGCGTGCTACGCTTGACCTCTGTGCCAAGGTATCGCGTCAGCACCCTGAGGCCAGCTTTATTCTGATGAGCTACCTAAACCCGCTGTACCGCTATGGCTTAGAGCAACTGTTCCGCGATGCGGCGGCGGCTGGCTTTAAGGGCATGATCATTCCTGATATGCCAGTGGAAGAGTTTGAGCCCTTTATGCCCCTGCTAGACGAACTGGGCTTGGCTCCCATCCTGATGGTCACGCCCAACACCCCAGATGAGCGGGTGGCACGCATTGCCCAAAGTGCACGCAAGATGATCTATGTGGTGTCACGCATGGGGGTAACGGGCAAGCAGACCCAATGGGGGCAAGAATTTAAGGACTATGTGGCGCGCATTCGTCGCCACAGCGACCTACCTCTGGCCATTGGCTTTGGTGTGCGTGCAGCAGACGACCTGAAAGCCCTAACCGGTGTGGCCGAGGTTGCGGCCTTTTGCTCCAAATACATCGAATGGCAGCGTGACCAAGGCAGTGAGCAGGCGGCACAGAACATGCGCCAATTGCTACTCGATGCCCAGTTAGCCTGAGTTGTTTAGCCAGTCCTAGGGGCTGGCTTTTAAGGTTGGAGCCTAGGGCCACCAGCAACAGGCAAACTGACTTTAGGGCAAATCAAACCACAGCGCCTTCACCGGCGCTGCTCCTGCTGTTAGCTTAAGCGCGTCTAACTGACTGAGCTTGAGGCCATCGCCAGCTTGCAGCTCAAGGCCCTGGCAAGCCAGCTCGCCCTGAATCAGGTGCAAATAATAATTCCGGCCATCCGCCAAGCTGAGTTGCAAATCTTGCTTAGCCTCTAATTGCAACTGACCAAGGTAGGCGTCCTGCTTGATGCTTAGGCTTTGCTCTCGGCCATCAGGGGTAACAACCCATTGCAAGCCCGGCCTTGGTTCAAAGCGACGCTGCTGATAGCCTGGCTCACCACCCAACTGATTGGGCTTGATCCAAATTTGCAAAAAGGCCAAGGGCTGCTGTTGACTGGCGTTGTATTCACTGTGGTAAATGCCGCGCCCAGCGCTCATCAGCTGAAGCTCACCCGCTGGCAGCAGCTGCTCATGACCGGCCGAGTCCTTATGCACCATGGCTCCTTGCAGCACATAGCTGATGATTTCCATGTCGCGGTGGCCATGAGTATCAAAGCCAGCGCCCGGCGCCACGCGATCGTCGTTAATTACCCGCAGAGCTGAAATGCCCATTTGCTTGGGGTTGTAGTAACTACCAAAGGAAAAGCTATGCCGGCTTTGCAGCCAGCCAAAATCTGCCTCGCCGCGATCTTGGCTGCGAATCAATTCATGCACGCCCATGTCTGCCATACTCACCTCTGCTGTCGTTGAATGCCCATACTGTAAAACGGCATGGCCTTGGCAGATAGCAAAGAAAAATGAATGACTGTTTCGATTTTTTTGCTCAAGCAGGAGTTAGGCTTAACGTTAGCGTTGACACTGGTTAAGGCTTGCACTCATATCCGCCGGTATTAACCCAGCTGACATTGCCTTGTCCGCAGTTTTGAATTGCTTGATTAGAATAATAATTTACCTGCCAGACTGGCAGCATATAGAAAACCACCAGGGCGGACAGCAAGCTAAGGGCTAATGCAGCGGCCAGCAGGACTTTCTTTGTGTTTGACATACGATTTGTTCCTTAAATGACAGAAGTTGTTGGCAAAAAAAACCAAAATCGAACACGTCATCCTGCGCGAAGTCGCAGGATCCACTGGTTATCATTCGCCAGTCACCATACTAGACCCTGCGACTACGCGCAAGGTGACATGATCTTTGACCAGACGTTCGCATTCATCCACGGGGTGACACAATCTTTCAACGGCCTGTTGCGGCTTTCTTTCCACGGCCTGTTGCGGCCTTGCGCCCTCGGCCTGTCATCCTGCGCGAAGTCGCAGGATCCTTTCGTGCTTACTCGCCAGTCACTATTCTAGACCCTGCGACTACGCGCAGGGTGACATGATCTTTAACCAGACGTTCGCATTCATCCACGGGGTGACACAATCTTTCAACGGCCTGTTGCGGCTTTCTTTCCTCGGCCTGTTGC
>SKIB01000074.1 GCA_007116635.1 Saccharospirillaceae bacterium | reverse complement strand
GGCACGGCGTCGTCCACCAATTTCACTTGCAGGCCGTTGGCGGCCATGACTTCGCACAACCAGTAGCTGGCTTTGTCTGACAAAAAGCGACGGTCACGGCCAACGATGAACTCGCTGCCAGATTTGCCATCGGCTTTAATAAAATCGGCCAAGGCTTGGGAGACAATGCGAACATTGTCCTGGGTAAATTCTTCGGCGATGAAGGCGCGCCAACCGCCAGTACCAAACTTAATCATGCAGACTCCGTTATCTTGATAAACAAAGGGCGAACCTCTGGCTCGCCCTAATGATTGCTAGCAGTGCAACAAGGGGCGATTAGCCCATGATGACTTCAACAGTATTCACTGAACCAGCTGGCTGCGCAGGGATGGCACCTTCAATGGCTTGGCCATTCAAAGTAATGCTCTTCACGCCCTTACTAACGTTGTTCGGGTTTTTAACACTAATGTTAAACACCGCACCACGCCATTCACGACGCACTTCAAAGCCAGGCCATTCGGTTGGGATACAGGGATCCACCACCAAGCCTTCAAAGCTCAGACGCACACCATAGATGTAGTTGGTGCTGGCGATGTAAGCCCAGCCTGCCGAACCGGTCAACCAAGGGTGGTTGGCACGGCCATGATCCTGGTGATCACGACCCATGACGAACTGGCAGTATGAATAAGGCTCAGACACACGCTTTTCCGCCACGTCGTTGAAGTTAGCTGGCAGCAGGCTGTCAACAAACTTCATCGCACGATCACCACGACCCAGCTTGGCTTCAGCAACCCAAGCCCAAGGGTTAGGATGGCTGAACACAGCGCCGTTCTCTTTGACGCCCTGATAGACACGGGTGACGAAACCAATGTCATCGTTCGGGGTAGCAAAGGAAGGTGCGTTCAGGTGCAGACCGTAGGGCGAGTACAGGTACTCATCAACAGAGTCCATGGCAGCCTTGGCGCGCTCAGGAGAAGCAGCACCAGAAACCACGGCCCAGGTGTTGGATTCTAGGTGAACCTTACCTTCGGTTTGCTCTTTGGTACCAATTGGCTCACCGTGCTTAGTGATACCACGGATGTACCAGTTGCCGTCCCACAGGTGCTTCTCGGTCGCTTCTTGTACGCCGTTTTTCATCGCGTCGTATTTGGCAGCGTCGGCGTCACGGCCCAAGAACTTAGCGGCACCCACAAAGGCATCGCATGCCCAGTAATGCAGGAAGCTCACCATGGCAGACTCACCGCCACCCAGGTTCAAACAGTCGTTCCAGTCAGCGCGTAGACCCTGGCAAATGCCAGTCTGGCCAACATACTTGGCTGAGAAGTCCAGGATCTTGGTCAGGTGCTCGTACACCGTGCCTTCACCGCCATCGGCGTAAGAAACGATTTCGTCAAAGAAACCAACATCACCGGTTTCTTGCACATAGGTACAGATGGTTGGGATCAACCACAGAGCGTCGTCAGAACAGGTGTCTTCGATGCCGTGAATCTTATCTTCGTCGCTTGGCGTAGGTACCACGGTTGGCGATTTAGATGGCTTAACATCAGCGCGATCTGGGTCAAACCAATCAGGATCAAACAGGTGCAAACCATAACCTTCTTTTACCAAACCACGCAGCAGGTCAACCAAACGCTTCCGCGTCATCTCTGGGTTGGTGTGCGGTACGGCCATGGCGTCTTGCGCCGTGTCGCGGTAACCCAAACCAGTACGGCCGCCGACTTCGATGAATGAAGCAAAGCGAGACCAAACCACACAGGTTTCTGCTTGATACAGCGTCCAGATGTTGGTCATGGTGTCTAGGTTGGCGTGCGGTGAAGTCGCTTGGAACTTGCTGCAACGCTCATCCCAGTGGGCTTTGATCGCAGCAAAGGCTTCGTCAACCTTGTTCAAATCTTGGTACTTAGCACGCTTTTCTGCGCCCAAGCCTTTACCAATACCCAGCATCACCGCAAAGCGAACTTCTTCACCTGGTTGCAGGGTAAACTCTTTGTTGAGCACACCACAGTGGTTGTAGCACAACTGAGCGGTGTTTTCGCACTTGCCCTTCTCAACCACAACTGGGTTGGACTCATCACGATACAGACCCAAGAAGCGATCGCGCTGACTGTCGTAGCCATCTGGATCGAAGGTCGAGGCCAGGTAGTAGTAACCTTCGTATTCATTGGTGTTGTAGTATAGGTCGTACTCCAACACACCGTCATTATAGCTGGTACCGGCAGAGTACAGGCTCATCTGATGGTTTTGGTTGTCGCTCTTGATGTGACTGAAGGAGAACTCAACATAGGTGAAGGCGCTGATCACACGTGGCTTGTCGCCAGTGTTCTTAATGCGCACGTCCCAGAGTTCCAGATCTTCACCCTTAGGAATGAAAATGGTCTTCTGTGCTTCAATACCATTATATTCACAGAAGAACTTGGAGTAGGACAGGCCGTGACGAACTTCGTATTTGGCTTCGTCAAAGCTCTTGGCCACTGGCTGCCAAGAAATCGACCAGAAATCGCCGCTTTCTTGATCACGCAAATACACATAGTGACCAGGGCGATCCTGGGTAAAGTTCGGACGGAACTTAGTCACACGGTTGTATTCTGGCGAGTTGTAGAACGAATAGCCACCAGCGTTCGCGGAAAGCACGGTCGCGAACTTCTCGGTACCAAGGTAGTTGGTCCAAGGTTGCGGCGTGTCTAAACGGGTGATCACGTATTCGCGGTTGTCGTTATCAAAGTAACCATATTTCATGGGCGAAGAATCCTTCATTTCCAAGTGAATGAGAGGTAAATGCACTGGCCAGGGTGAAACCCTGCCAACAAATCGGCGTCTATTGTCTCTTGCTTTGCAAAAAATTCACAGCCTTTGGCCAACAAAATTTACACAAGCCAACTGACTTGGCGCAAATTTATCACCAATAATGCCATTGCACAGCAGCAACCTGAATACTACCAATATAGAACCTATGTTAACTCATGGCGCGCCCTGCGCCAACTGGATTCCTAGTAATGGACAGAACAATAGAATGCCTTGCCTCCAAGCTGCTGACTAGATTGAATGCATAGCTGCTGGTCGAAGAAAAAAGAGGTAAGATAGCCTTCCTTCAAACAACAGGCTCAGCAGTGCAATGGAATATTTTCACCTCTACATGCTCACTGGCATGCTTGCTGGCCTGACTGCTGGCCTATTTGGCCTAGGTGGCGGTCTTGTGTCAGTGCCCGCTTTACTGATCCTGTTTAACTGGCTTGGGGTAAGCAATGCTGAAAAAGTCCCCATGGCCATTGCCACCTCCCTTGCTGTCATCAGCCTGACTGCCATCAGCAGCGCCCTAACCCATAAGCAGCAAGGCAATGTCTCTATGGCGGCACTGAAAAAGCTGTTGCCAGGGCTAGTTCTGGGTGCCATGCTGGGCGCCTATTTGGTGAGCATCATTCCGGCTTTTTGGCTGCTGATAGGCTTCGCTATGTTAATGTTTTATGTGTCGATAAACATGTGGTTCGGCAGCCAACAACTTAGGGTACAAAGGGGCAATGCCAATGGCCTTGCCATCTGGGGCCTAGCCATAGGCTCAAGCTCCTCTTTACTGGGTATTGGTGGTGGCACCTTCACTGTGCCCCTGTTGCGCAAAAAAGGCTTTAGTCTGGCGCAGGCCATTGGCACCAGCGCCGCTTGCGGCCTGCCCATCGCATGGATGGCAACCCTGACCTTTGTCTTGATTGGTCACCTGGGGGGCATGAGCGCCACGGGCTATGTGCATGGCACTGCTTTTCTAGGTTTGATTTTAACCAGCCCGCTGTTCGCTTTTTTCGGTGCGCGCCTTGTTAAGCGTTTGGATAAACAATTATTGCAGCGTTTGTTCGCTGTGCTCATGGTCTTGGTGGCCGTGCGCATGCTTTGGTTTGCTCTAGGAGAATAACTATGTATCACGACCTCAATCCCATCTTACTGCAATTAGGCCCCATCGCCATTGGCTGGTACGGCATGATGTTTGCCTTGAGTTTCATTCTCGGTCTCTACATCAGTATTTGGCGCATGAAAAAACACCCCTGGCATGGGCTTACACCTGACCACCTCAATGACCTACTGGTGTACATTGTCATTGGTGTGATTCTGGGCGGTCGTCTGGGATCGGTGCTGTTTTACAACCTTGATTACTACCTAGCTAACCCCTTGGATATCTTTAAGATTTGGCGCGGTGGCATGTCCTTCCACGGTGGCTTCTTAGGCGTCTGCGCGGCGGTGATACTCTTTGCGCGCTCGCGTAAGCTACACATTTTCACCGTGGGGGACTACATGGCTTCCATTGCTGCGCTGGGCTTATTCTTTGGCCGTATCGGCAACTTCATCAATGGCGAACTCTGGGGCCGAGCCGCCGATGTACCCTGGGCCATGGTGTTTAGCATGGACCCACTACAAATTGCCCGCCACCCTTCACAGCTGTACCAGGCCTTTGGCGAGGGCCTAATGGTGTTTGTCATTCTCTGGTGGTTTACCAGCAAACCACGGCCACGCATGGCGGCCTCTGGTTTGTTCATGGTGCTCTATGGCGCAGCGCGCATTGGCGCTGAGTTCTTCCGCGAGCCCGATGCCCACATTGGCTTTTTGGCCGGTTTCCTAACCATGGGCATGGTGCTGTCAGTACCCATGATTCTGGTAGGTGCCACCCTGCTATGGCTGGGCTACCGCAACCAACAATACCCCACCCCAGAAGCCAAAGCCCTGGCGCAAAAAACAAAAGCCTAAGGAGCCTTTATGCAGCAATACCACGACCTAATTCGCCACATCAAAGCCCAGGGCAGCCACAAAGCCGACCGCACTGGCACTGGCACTCAGTCGGTGTTCGGCTACCAAATGCGTTTTGACTTGCAGCAGGGCTTTCCTCTGGTGACCACCAAAAAACTGCACCTCAGGTCCATCATCCACGAACTGCTGTGGTTTCTCTCCGGTGACACCAACATCCGCTATCTGCAAGACAATGGGGTGAAAATCTGGGACGAATGGGCCGATGAACAGGGCAACCTTGGCCCGGTTTATGGCTATCAATGGCGCAGCTGGCCAGCTCCCAATGGTGAGAGCATTGACCAGATCAGCCAGGTAATCCACAGCCTCAAGCATAATCCAGATTCACGCCGCCATCTGGTCTGCGCCTGGAATCCGGGCATGGTCAATGACATGGCCCTGCCTCCCTGCCACTGCCTGTTTCAGTTTTATGTGGCCGACGGCAAGCTGTCTTGCCAGCTGTATCAACGCTCCTGCGATGTCTTTTTGGGCCTACCCTTTAATATCGCCAGCTACGCCCTGCTCACTCACATGCTGGCTCAGCAATGTGACCTAGAGGTGGGTGACTTTGTCTGGACGGGGGGCGATGTGCATATCTACAGCAACCACCAACAACAAACTGAGCTGCAAATCTCGCGCGAACCCTATCCTTTGCCTAAACTGATTATTAAGCGTCGTCCAGCCAGCCTATTTGACTACCATTATGACGACTTTGAGATTCAGGGTTATCAGGCACACCCGCACATCAAGGGCGAGGTGGCCGTTTAGGAGGGGTAATGCGTATAAAGATCGTGTTAATGGTTATTGGTATAAGCTTGGGCCTAACTGCATGTAATCCAGAAGCCAGGGCTCGAGCTGAGAGTGCTGAAGAATTTGTGCTCCTAGTTAGTGAACGCCTACCCAATGGCTGGACTCTGCGTGAACACAGCTACGCCAGCAACACTCTTACCATGGAATTCAGAGTACTTAATCCCCGAGACCTTGAATTTAATAACCTGGACCGCATTACCCAAGAGAGCATGCTGTTCACCTTTTGCCCAAGGCGTAACGAGCAAGAGCAGCTTAGCCAGCCTGACTTTGAGGTTAGGATTAATGCCCACGGCGCTAACGGCGATGTTTTCCCAACTATTTCCTGCGGCAACTAGCCGCAACACTGCAAAGGCAATTCCACTTAATGATTCAAAAATCCCTAGCTCTCAACGCAAAACAATTAAAAAAACGCATTTCTTTAGCCCAAATGAAATTTGAAGCCACTGACGAATTACAGGGTTCGGCAGACTTTTTAGGTCAGCCTAGGGCTAAATCAGCCTTAGAATTTGGCTTAAATGTGCCGGGCAATGGCTACAACCTTTATGTAATGGGCGAAAACGGCACAGGCAGACAATCCCTAGTATCTCACTATGTGCGCCAGCAAGCATCATCACGGCCTGCCGCTAACGACTGGCTGTATTTCCATAACTTTGATCAGCCACGCGAACCCATTGCCTTAGAACTACCCGCAGGTCAGGCCGAAGTATTAAAGAAAGACATGCAACTGTTCATAAATGAACTATTAGACACCTTCCCTGCCGCCTTCGAAAATCCAAGCTACCAACGTAAGCGCTCAAGCATTGAAAAGACCTTTAATAAAAAGTACGAAAAGGCCCTGCAAAGCGTAGAACGAGCAGGGAGCCAGCAACAGATTGCCGTCATCAGCGAAGGCAACAACCTAATGTTTGCCGTACAAATTGACGGCCAGGTGTTGGATGAAAGTGAATTTGCCCAATTACCTGAAGAAGTTCGTGATCAATTCCAAGAGCGCATTGAATCGCTGGAAGACTTATTAACCGAGGCCCTACTCGAGCTGCCGAGTTGGAAGCGTGAATCCAACGAACAGATGCGCCAACTCAATACCCAAACCATTAACAACGCCCTGCGCCCGCTAATTCGTGATCTTGAACATCAATGGGATAGCCAGCTAGGTGTCCTCAAAATCCTGCGCCAGTACAAGCAACACCTGCCAATGCTGCTGGTAGAACTATTGAGTGATGAAGTACTCACCGATCCCAAGCCCGACCACGAACGGCGTCAGCAATTTAACGCCCTATTGCTACCCAATATTCTGGTTAGCAATCAAACGGACCAAGGCTTACCTGTTATTTATGAGCTAATGCCCACCTGGCAAAATCTGTTTGGTCGCATCGAATATGCCTTACAACAGGGCACACCCTCCACCAATTTCCAGTTGATTCGTGCTGGCGCACTGCACCGCGCCAATGGTGGCTACCTTATTTTGGATGCCGAAAAACTATTAATGGAACCCTTTTCTTGGGAGTCCCTAAAGCTGGCACTGCAAACCAAGTCCATCAATTTAGAATCGCCCTTTAGCGAAAGCAGCGCTTTCAACCCCATATCACTAAACCCTCAAACCATCCAACTCAGGGTAAGAATCATTCTGGTCGGCTCTCGTGAGGTCTATTATCAGCTATTGGATCTGGATCCAGAGTTTAATGAACTGTTTCGTGTACTGGTGGATTTTGACAACAGCATCAAACGTAGCAAGGACAGCATCGAGCTGCTAGTAAGGCGAATCAAACACTATGTCGAACAAAAAAAGTACCTTCCAGTGGCCCGCCAGGGAGTAGAAACCCTGATCGAACATGCTCTTCGCCAAGCCGAACACCAAGACAAGATGACGGCCCGTATCATCAATATTTTCAAGATAATTGGTGAAGCGCATTACCTAGCCAGCCTGGAGGCAAGCAATCGCATTGAGCGCGCGCACATTAAACAAGCTCTAGCCAATTCGCAGCACCGTACTGGCCGTATCAGCGAACAAATGTTGGAAGAAATTCATGAAGGCACCGTGCTTATCGACACCCAGGGAAAAGCCATGGGTCGAGTTAATGGCCTAACCGTGATCGAAATTGGCGAGAGCCTGTTTGGCAGCCCAGCACGCATCACTGCCACGGCCTATGCCGGCGCCAAGGGCATTGTCGACATTGAGCGTGAAGCAGAACTGGGACAAAGCATTCACACTAAGGGAGTAATGATCCTCAATGGCTACCTTGGTCATGTATATGGCCGCGACTTTCCTCTAATGTTCAGCGCCAGTATTGCCATGGAACAGAGTTATGGCCATGTAGATGGTGACAGTGCGACTGTGGCCGAAACCTGCGCTCTAATATCAGCCATTGCTGAAGTCCCAGTCGATCAAGCATTGGCCATTACCGGGTCCATGAACCAACATGGCGATGTCCAAGCCATTGGCGGGGTCAATGAAAAAATCGAAGGCTATTATCGTGTCTGTCTGGCGCGCGGCCTGACCGGCAGCCAAGGGGTCATCATCCCCAAAGACAACATCAAGCATCTGATGCTCAATGATGAGGTCGTTCGCGCGGTAGCCACAGGGCGCTTCCACATTTGGGCCATATCTCATATTGAGCAAGCCCTAGAGCTACTAATGGGAATACCAGTGGGTAAAATCGATGACAAAGGCCAGTACCCAGATGGCAGCCTGAATCAACGCATGATGCAAAAGCTACGCTACCTACACGACCAAAGTATGGAAGCGGGAGAAGAACAAGAAGGTGAAGGCGCCTAATAAGCAAACCAATGCTAGTTGCCCTTGGTTAAAAAGGGCCCTAGCCATTGGCAGTAGGCCTCAAGGCTACCGGATTGCTGCGTAAAATAATTGAGCGCGGCAGACCCGGCCTGCTGCTGTAACTCTGGCTGGCGCCAAAATTGACTTAGTTGTTGTACTAACTGCTGCTGGTCGGCAACCTGAGTGAGAGCACCAACCGCCTGCAACTGATGCACTATTTGCTGAAAGTTATAATAACTTGGCCCCATAAAGATAGGCAGACACCAAGCACAGGCTTCAAGTGGGCTTTGACCTCCCTTGGCAACCCAGCTACCCCCTATGAATACCAATTGCGCAGCGCCCATAACATGACGCAGCTCACCAATGGTATCCAGTAACAGCACATCCTGATCACTGAAGCGATTTTCTGAGCGAAGCGCCACCGTTAAACCCTGTTGCCTAATATCCGCCGCCAAGCTTGGTGCACGCTCAGGGTGCCGTGGCACCAAAATCAGGGTGCAATCAAACTGCAAATCCAGCAAGGACTGCTGCACCCTAATCAGCTCAGCCTCTTCTGGATGATGAGTGCTGGCTGCCAGCCAAATATGAGAGCGTGTCAATTGCGCTCTCATGGCCTTGGCTTTCTGCCGCTGCTCATCCGTTAGCTGCCAAGACAGTTTGAGATTACCCACCACTGACAGCCTGGACTGTGGCACACCAAGCTGAGCAAAACGCTGGGCATCCGCAGTCGTCTGGCAAGCAATGCCAGCCAGACCATGAACCAAGGGCATAAAAGCACGGCCATAACGCTGATAATTATTCAGGCTAGACGCACTGAGGCGAGCATTGAGCAATAACACCGGACAGGACTCGGCTTGAGCTCTGGCCAGCAAACCAGGCCACAGTTCGGTTTCAAACAGCAAAACCAAGCCTGGCTGAGTACGGCGCCAAAAACGGCGCACGAACCAGTAGTGATCCCAAGGCAAATAGCACCAGTGCAACTGGCCACTGGCCAAGGCCGTGCCTAACCTCTGGTCGATTAGGGCCTTAGCCGTAGGTGTGGTGCAGGTCAGCAAGATCTGTTCGCCACGAGCCAGTAATGCCTGAATCAAGGGAAAGGCCGCCAAGAATTCGCCGACCGAGACCGTGTGACAATGAATGGCACCTGAAGGAATAACAGGCACCCAGCCGAGACGCATGGCTAAATGCTGGCGATAAGCAGGCAAGCGTCTAGAGCGCCATAGCATTCGCAGTAGAATAATGGGCAACGAAAGTAGCCACAATAGGTGATATAGAAGCCTCACCCTAGGCTCCAGCTCATGATAACAACATCAACAGACTTGCCTGATCTAAGCATGGGTTTCTGGCGGCAGCCAACAACCTCAAAGCCACAATTAAGATACAGGCCAATTGCGGCGTCATTATCAGCAAAGACCTGCAACTCTAACTGCTCAATATCAAGAGTCAGACAATGCTGTTGCAACAGCTTCAGCATTTGCTTACCCAAACCCTGGCCCCGGTAATCAGCTGCCAAACCCATGCCAAGGCGAGCTAATTGGCTCTTTGCAACCGAGCGCACCGCGTCACACCAACCCTGCAATTCAGCTCCACGCCAAAGTGCAAACTGGGGGTTAGCAGACAAGCAATTTTGGTAAAGGAATTGCTCAACAACAGGAAGGGCGAAGGCTGTTTGACTAGCAAGATATTTACCTTCGGCCACCACTCGGTTAAGCAAAGAATGCAAGGCAGAGGCATGCTCAGGCAACAAAGCCCGAAACTCAAGATCAGATAGAGAAGGATGCGCCGCAGCCACAGGTTGAGGTGGCACTAGGATTTTGCACAACAAAACGCGATCCACCTAGGTCTTCAATAAAATCAATTGTACTGGCCGCCAGATATTGAATGCTCATAGAGTCTACCAATACCCTGGCTTGCCCGTGGCTGATGAGAGTGTCGTCTTCTGCCTGCTGCTCGTCAAAATCAAAACCATACTGAAAACCAGCGCAACCACCACCTGTTACATACACTCTAAGCATCAATTGCGGATTTTCTTCTTCCTCAATCAGTTGCAAAAGTTTGTCAATGGCACCTTGGCTAACAAATAAGGGGTCTACCGTCGCGAGGGTCATAGCATCTCTCTGAACAAATACTAACAGATTATCGTACTAACCAAGCAAAAAGGTCAACTATTATCCTGTTATTTATTTGCAAGAATCGGAGCCTCGTCGAATTCAGCATCTGCTTCAGGTGCAGCTAAGGCAGTTAAGGCTTTTTCATCAACCTGACTGGTGTGAATCAACTTTCCGGTTATACGCGACCCCATGACCATTTCCATCATGTTGTAATACAGATCGCCAGTTACCTCAGCTTTCTTAGCTAACTCAATGTGAGCATAGGAGTGTACATCGCCCTTCACCCTACCGTTAATAACTATATGTGGGGCACGAATCTCACCTTCCACGTGCCCCTTTTCACTGATGCGCACCACTGCACCACTTTCAGGGTCGGCAATAATGTTCCCCACCACTAAACCATCCACATGAACACCACCAGCAACCTTGAGGCTGCCACGAATTTCGGTCTTTTCAGAAATCAGGGTGTCAAACTGAGTTACTCGCTTTTCAGAACCAAACATTGCCTACTCCAATAACTGCCAATCAAATAATCTGGTAATGGCATTACCCTGCTCTGGGATCAATGCCACTTCAATCTGTACTGGAGTAAACTCCTTGGGCAATGCCAACTGAGCCTCTACCAGCTGATAAATTACAAAATCCAATTCTAATTCTTCATCCATCTCAGTCAGGGACACTTCAGACAGAGGCAAAATCACTAACTCTCCGGCAAAGTCCTGGTCAACGCCGATAATTTGAATGCGGGCATTAGCCTTTACCCGCTCTGCATCAACATCCAACTGACTAAAAACCGCTCTAAGTTGATAGCCCTGTTCAATGGCAATGACTTCAACCTCGCGAACCTGAAGCCCCCTCACCTGGGCTTCCGGCTCAAGCACGCCTTTATAAAGGGAAAGCATCTCTGCCAAGTATGCGTTCTGCTGCAAGGCCTCGTTATATACCTCGCGTAAACGTATGGCAGAGAGGCTATCAATTTCTCTTAATAACTCAAGCTGTCGTCTTTGATCTTCGGATTGACGAAAAGCACGGCTAACCTCTGCTAATTGCTGCTGTAATTCACGAACAGACTGACCAGAGTCTGTGTGGGTGAAATAATGATAATACAGCATGCCACAAGCAAAGCTCAGCACAATGGCAAACAACAACACTGGCCACCACAGCCATCTAAGACTGGGCTTTACCTCCATCAGTTTGACTGGAGCAAAATTAGACAACTTCTTAGCCATATGACAATCTGGCAACACTGCTTTCGATAGATGCCGGTCACTCTAACCCCTGAGCAATGATCTGGCAATGCTCAGTGTCATTGATCCAACAAACTGGCATAATATGAATCCTAATACTAATGGAGAATCGGCTTGTACCTGTGGCTAAAAGTTGTACACCTAGTGTTTTTGATCAGCTGGATGGCTGGCATATTTTATTTGCCTCGTCTGTTCGTATATCACGCCAACAGCAACGACAGCATCAGCAAGGACCGCTTTGTCGTTATGGAGCGTAAGCTCTATCGTGGCATTATGATGCCTGCCATGATTCTAACCCTGCTTAGCGGTTTTGGCATGCTTTATTTGAGCAACTGGATTCTGCTTAGCATGCCTTGGATGCACGCCAAGCTAGCACTGGTGCTGGCACTGGTGGCTTACCACTTTGTTTGTAATCACTATCGCCTAAAATTTGCCGCTGAGCAAAATAAACGCAGTCATATTTTTTATCGCTGGTTTAATGAAGTGCCGGTGTTACTGCTGATTGGCATCGTCATCATGATCGTCATCAAACCATTCTAAACAGGAGAACAACATGACCAGCTCTGCTGAACTTTTTCATCGTGCGCAAGAATTTATTCCAGGCGGCGTGAACTCACCTGTTCGCGCTTTTAAGGGTGTAGGTGGGACCCCGATTTTCTTCGCTCGAGCCCAGGGTGCGGAAATCTTTGATGTAGAAGGCAAGTCCTATGTGGATTATATTCAATCCTGGGGGCCCATGATTCTCGGCCACAACAACCCAATCATACTCAATGCCATCAAAGCCCAGCTAGAGCATGCCATTAGCTTTGGTGCCCCCACTCCTTTGGAAACAAGTATCGCTCAGTTATTGTGTCAGCTTGTACCCAGCATGGAACAGGTTCGACTGGTCAACTCAGGGACCGAAGCCACCATGTCTGCCATTCGCTTGGCGCGTGGCCACACTAAGCGCGATTTACTGGTCAAATTTGAAGGCAATTATCATGGCCATGCGGACAGCCTATTAGTCAAGGCCGGCAGCGGAGCACTCACTCTAGGCGTACCCTCAAGCCCAGGCGTACCCGAGGGCGTTGCCAAAGACACCATCACATTGGAATACAATAACATCGAGTCGGTTAAAGATTTTTTTGCCGAGCATGGTGAGCAAGTAGCCTGTGTCATCGTTGAGCCAGTGGCTGGCAATATGAATTGCATTCCACCCGTGCCTGGATTCTTACTGGGCCTTCGTGATGTCTGTGATCAGTACGGCAGTCTGCTGATTTTTGATGAGGTCATGACTGGTTTTCGGGTTTCTCTAAGCGGAGCCCAGGGCTTCTATGGCGTCACTCCTGATCTCACGACTCTAGGCAAGGTTATTGGTGGTGGCTTACCCGTAGGTGCCTTTGGTGGTAAGCGTGACGTCATGCAATCTCTGGCCCCAGCCGGACCGGTTTACCAGGCTGGCACCCTATCAGGCAACCCCCTGGCGGTTGCTGCAGGCTTAGCTCAGCTTAGCGCATTGCAACAACCCGACCTTTACGCCCAACTAGAAGCCAAGGTAGCTACACTTTTAACTGGGCTTAGAACGTTAGCGAAACAATGCTCAATACCCTTTAGCACCAACCAAGCGGGCTCCATGTTCGGTATCTTTTTCAACCAGACAGCTCAGGTAACTAACTTTTCTCAGGTAACCCAAGGTAACAACACCCAATTCAATGCCTTCTTCCATGCCATGCTTGAACAGGGCGTTTATCTCGCACCCAGCGCCTATGAAGCAGGCTTTATGTCGCTAGCACATGAAGACCAGCATCTAGAGAGAACTCTTGAGGCAGCCAAGATCGCCATGCAGAAGGTAGCTCATCTTTCTTAGTCGGCTCTATTCAGGCAAAAAAAAGAGGCTAGACGCCTCTTTTTTTTAATCAGAACATGATGAAGTTTTCAGCTTCGATTAGAGTCCAGTCCTCCACATCAGGATGGAAGAAACCAGAGCCAACATAAGCATCACGCACAATGCCATCTTTTTTTAACATCAGTAGCCCTCTGTGTAATGCCGCATTAAACAAAGGGCCGTTTGGATGAGTACGAGATACCGCCAAATTACGAGTACCTGCCAGGCCAATACGGAAATTTGGGATGGGCACCAAGCTTAGGCCGTCATCCAAGTTCAACGCCATACCAGGACCAGTTTGAAAAGGTGCTAACAAGAAATCAGCCTGACCTGTTGAAACAAGATTAACCATGGTTGGCCAGTCAGGAGCATTTACAATTGGCTGCTCAAATGGAATGTTTTCCAAAGTCATCCAATCTATCGTCCAAGCGGAGGAGGATGCACCTACCAGTGCCAATACATCATCTCGAGTACTTGCCGAAAGCGCCCTTTGATTATCTGGCACCGTATAAAAACCTGCCACAAACTCTCCTCGATCAACCAGAGCTGTGGTGATGAATACATCATTCCAGACATCAATTAATTCATTGCGCCAAGCCGCAGTGCCTGTGGCAACAGCCTCACCTCTGACCACCATATCCACTGGCTGCGGGCTATCAGCCATGACAAAATGAACATCAAAATCCAATCCTGAGCGAGCAATGGCTTGCTGCAACAGAACAATTTCCACAACGTCCCGCCTAGAGGCAGGGTGCTCAAAATTGGTAAGAGTTAGGGGGTCTCTGCCTTCAATAAAGGTTAGGTAATCTTGGTAAACATCCTCAGGTACCACTACAGGCGCATCAATGCGTGCCATTGCAATCATTGGCGAACATAACAACAAAATCACTATAGATTTGAACACTTTTTTCATTACTGTTTCCTATGCTGTCGACAACAGACAACTGTCCATTCCATTAGTTAAGCTAAAAGCAGTCAGTCTTGCCAGATAAATCATGCCATAACTAGGTCATAACCACCATGACGACATTACCCTTAGCCCTTGCTGAATGCAATCCTTGGCCGCACAGATCCTGTAAATTTAAGCAAGTTCTGTTGACACTCAGCAACATAACACTATAATGCGCTCCACTAACTCCTGCCTGGGTGGTGGAATTGGTAGACACGCTGGCTTCAGGTGCCAGTGGCCTCACGGCCGTGAAAGTTCGAGTCTTTTCCCAGGTACCATAGTTCTGATACTTCTTTATTAAAGCTGGGCACCCAGTAGAATGCTTACAACTCATTTAATGCCTTTTTATTGCCACTTCTAACAAACTCTATCTGCAAGGTTTTGTAAGCTTGTGCAAGAAAACGCAAGACCAGACAAACTTTGAGAGAATTTTCTCAGAGACAGTGACTTTCTTGCTACCTAGACTCGAGTTAATCAACTTAACTTAGGAGTCAGGCATACAGATCGACACCCTCAGCCCCTGCCGGGCGTTGCTACTCAGCATCGAACAGATCCCAGATCCAGTATTTGCGCAAAAAATGGTGGGGGACGGCTGCGGCCTAGGCCCACTGGAGCCGCGCTTACTGGCACCCATTTCCGGCGTCATTAGCCAACTGCATCGTAACAAACATGCCGTGGCCATCCATCATGCCTCAGGCTTAGAACTGTTACTGCACCTAGGACTAGAAACCGTTAGCCTAGAAGGCCAAGGCATCTGGCCCAAGGTCATGATTGACCAAGAAGTTGAGGCCGGACAAACCCTGATGGAATTTGATGTGGATCTGCTGGCCAGCCAAGTACGCTCACTGATCAGCGCATTGGTGATCACTAACTCCGAACAGGTAATTGATTGGCGATATGCTCAACCCGGTCTTGTGGATCAGGGGCAAGTGCTGTTTAGCTGCCAAGTAGCCCAGACACCAGAGCCTAACCGTAGCACTCAAGGTACTCTTAATTGCGCTGAAGTGCGACTGCCCAACCCCCAGGGCATTCACGCCCGACCTGCTGCGGTACTCAGCCAGGCCATTAAAGAACTGGGCGCTGAAGCCTGGCTGATTAAAGACCAGCAACGAGCCAAGGCCATCAACAGGGTGCGCACCGAACGCCAACAAGCTTCAAGCAGGCCAAACAGTCCGATTCCCAAACCCTTTGTTGCCTTACAGATTTTGGACCAGCGCCTAGCCTACCTAAACAGGCTGAACTACACAAGGAAGCCACAGCCGCAAGGGATTGCCGTCAAAAAGTTTCTTTAGGGTGCTACTAAAAAGCACCTACCTCTGCTCAAAGGTACACATCTTTTTTCCGAACAGCAGTAAAGGGGACAATGATTTGGAGTACTTTGCCGGGCTTGAGCCCGGCTTTTTTCATTCCGATTGAACAGCACCCAAGAGATGGCCGATGCTCAAGCTCGTGCTAGCAAGACGAGGGCTAGCCTTACAGACTGGAAGTGAAGGTACGAGCAATCACATCGCGCTGCTGCTCAGGGGTCAGAGAATTAAAGCGCACGGCATAACCCGATACCCGAATGGTTAGCTGAGGGTATTTTTCTGGGTTGGCCACTGCGTCTTCTAGAGTCTCACGGGTCAGCACATTCACATTCAGGTGCTGGCCTGCTTGGGGGGCACGAGGTGCCTCAATGGGTACTTCACGGTATTCAGCAACACCCAACTGCTGCCATTCTACCTGCTGATCCTGCTGATACAGATCGGATTTGATGGCTAAGCAGCGTGCCATTTGCTGCTCTTGATCCAATAGCCAAAACGAGCCAACCAAGGCAGCATCAGTGGCCTGAGTAATTTGCAAACCTACTAACATACTCTTTACCTCTATTGAATGTATTTCCCCTACATCTTGCGCCTGCTGGCCATTAAATTCCTTGATACAAATCAACTCACTTTCAAAGAAGATGCACAATTTTTACCGCAAAATAACTGCATTTATAGCAATATTTACTGGATCTCTGCGCTTACTACCAGTCTTAAACCGCACCCAAAGCGCAAAGTACTTGCCTCGACAAGCACTTTAGCGGATCTGGTCTATACTCAATGGGATTGTTTAAGGAGCAACCATGCCAAGCATCCCACTTTTTGCCAGACAACCCATTGTCGATACCAAGCTCAATGTTCAGGGCTACGAGCTACTGTTCCGTAGCAATCTTGGCCAAGGCATAAGGGACGGGGATCAGGCCTCAAGCCAGGTGCTGTTAAACGCCTTTGCTAACCAGAACATCGACGAGGTCCTGGGTGGCAAACCCGCCTACATCAATTGTACGGCCAACTTCCTTAAACTGGCGCTCAACATGCTGCAGCCCAACCTCATCTTGGAACTGCTAGAAGACATAACCGTAAGCCCTGAGTTAATAGCAATCATTAAAGAGCTGAAAAACCAGGGCTATCGGATCGCTTTGGATGATTTCGTTCCTGGAGGAAATCATGAAGCCCTGCTACCTCTGGCCGACATAGTCAAACTTGACCTCAGGCAGCTGAGTAAAGAACAGCTGATTGTACAGTCCAAAAGGCTAAAGCAACTGCCCATCAACCTGCTGGCAGAAAAGGTTGAGACCAAAGAAGAATTTGATTTTTGCGTTGAACTTGGATTTCATCTGTTTCAAGGCTTTTTTTACAGTCAACCAGAAATCATCGCCGGGCAGCAGATCCAAAGCGACGCCCAGCTCATGCTCAAGCTGTTGGCCGACCTTGGCAACCCTGAGGTATCGGTGCACCAAATTCACAACATGATTGCCTCTGACCCCGCCCTAAGCTTTCAAATCATGAAGCTGGTTAACTCCACCTATTTTCGCCGCGGCAAGCAGATCGATTCCTTGCAGCAAGCCATTGTCCTCTTGGGTCTGGATAACCTGCGCAACATGATCGCGCTTCTCGTCATGGAGAACATGGGCATCAACAACCCCATGCTCCAGCACCTGTCGCTCATGCGTGCCAATTTTGCCCTGATGCTGGCCAAGAAAGCCTTTCCTGACCAAGCGGCCAGCGCCTTTACTCTGGGCATCCTGTCGTGCTTAGAACACAGTCTGGGTGCGGGTGCGCTAAAACTACTATCCGGATTGAATTTACGCCAAGAAGTGGCTCAGGCCTTACTGCATCATCAGGGGCCTTTTTGGCACATCATTCAACTCATCTATGCCCATGAAAACCTAGCCGAAGAAGCACCCAATACTGAGCAACTGGCGGTCCTTAACATCAGCCTTGAAGAAATGAGTCAGGCCTACCTGCAGACCATCCGCATTACCGACCTAATCCTGTACCAAATGCTGGATCATTAACAGGGATTTGCCAAGCCAAAAGCAAGCAGAGGCAGACGCCTGCCCTAGGCTTTGCTACAATTGGTTATCATTTTTCGTGAGTTCTCAGCATGAGCACCCTCTTTGTAAAAGAATTAACCGTGGTTGATTTTAGCTATCTGCACCCCAAGCGTGGCATCGTTGGCGAAAGCTGGCTGATGGACGTATACCTACAGGGAGAACTAAACGATGAAGGCATGATCTTTGACTTCTCAGACGTAAAAAAGAACATCAAAAAGTGGGTCGACGCCGAAGCAGATCACAAGCTGCTGGTGCCACAATTGAACGGCAACCTAAGCATCACCAGCGACCATGACCAGCATCAGGTGGATGTGGTTCAGGACGGTAAGCTCAGATTCCGTGTTTGCTGCCCACACGAAGCCATTTGCTTTTTGGAATCCGATGAGGTGAACACCGCTTCCTTGGCCGAGCACCTAAATCAAATGATTCTTAGCCGACTGCCCAAAAATGTGCTGTCCTTGGATCTGGTGTTAAGGCCAGAGGCCATTAAAGGCAGCTATTATCACTATTCCCATGGCCTTAAGAAACACCAGGGCGACTGCCAACGCATTGCTCATGGTCATCGCTCAGCCCTTGAAATTTACCTTAACGACCAAAGACAGCCTGAGTTAGAAGCCAGTTGGTGTCAGCGTTGGCAGGACATTTATCTGATCACCGAAGAAGATTTAATCGCCGAGCAAGACGGCCTACTGCACTCAGGCTACCAAGCCATGCAAGGCAGATTTGACATCTGGGTCGATAAAAACAACTGTGATATTATCACAACCGACACCACCGTCGAATTGATTGCTCAACACATTGCCCAGACCCTAGCCGCCCAACACCCCGGACAACGGGTGCGAGTACAGGCCTACGAAGGGGTCAACAAGGGTGCCATTGCCTTGGCAGCAAACTAATTTAGGAAGCATTATGCAATTGCAGATTCATAATAGCCTTAGCGGGCAAAAAGAAGCCTTCAAACCCATGGACCCGAGCAATGTGCGCATCTATGTATGCGGCCCGACGGTGTACAACTATGTACATATTGGCAATGCGCGTCCTGCCGTGGTCTTTGATGCCTTCGTGCGCTTGCTGCGCCATCTGTATCCCCAGGTGGTTTACGCCCGTAACATCACCGACATTGATGACAAGATCAACCATGCCGCCGCGGCCGCAGGGGTAGACATCAGTCAGATCACCCAAACCTACATTGAGGCCTATCACCAGGACATGGGTGCTTTGGGCGTGCTGCCGCCGGATTTGGAGCCTAAGGCCACGGATCACCTCCCTGAGATCATCGATCTGGTTGAGCGCTTGATCGAGCGCGGTCATGCTTATGAAAGTGAGAGCCATGTGCTCTTTGCCGTCGACAGCATGCAGGATTACGGCAAGCTGTCGAAACGCAAACTGGACGACATGATTGCCGGTGCTCGGGTTGAAGTCGCCAGCTACAAGCGCAATCCCTTGGATTTTGTCCTCTGGAAGCCCTCCACTGACGATCTACCTGGCTGGAATAGCCCCTGGGGCCGCGGCAGACCGGGCTGGCACATTGAGTGTACCGCCATGATCAACCGCCATCTGGGTGCCACCATCGATATTCATGGTGGTGGCCATGACCTAACCTTCCCGCACCATGAGAACGAAATCGCTCAGGGGACCTGCGCGCATGAGCATCCTGAAAATTATGTAAATTATTGGATGCACAATGGCATGATCACGGTTGAAGGCGAGAAGATGTCCAAATCGCTGGGCAACTTCATCACCGCCCGCGAACTGCTGCAAGATTACCCTGCCGAACAGCTGCGCCTGGCACTGCTGTCCGCTCAGTACCGCTCGTCGCTCAACTGGTCGAATCAGCTGCTGGAGCAATCAAAGCAAAGCCTTGACCGCTTCTATGGGGTGCTACGCGATGCCGGACAGGTCAGCCAGGGACAGATCGATCCCGAGTTCCTGAGTGCCCTCTGTGACGACTTCAACAGCCCGCAAGCCATTGCCCAACTGCATCAACTGGCTTCGGCATTTTATCGCAGCCAAGATGAGCAGCAAAAACAGCAACTGGCAGCCAATCTCAAAGCCAGCGCCCAGCTGCTTGGCTTGCTGGATCAACAGCCTAACCAGTGGTTCCAGCAGGAACAACAGGGCAAAATCAGCACCACCCAGATTGAACAACTGATTGCCGATCGTGCTACCGCCAAAGCCAATCGCGAATTTGCCAAGGCCGACGCCATTCGTCAGCAGTTATTGGATCAAGGGGTGGTACTGGAAGACAGCCGCGATGGCACTCGCTGGCATTGGCAATAATGGCCTGGTTGCTGCGCAAACTGATTCGAGGCTACCAACTGCTGCTCAGCCCTCTGCTGGGCAGCCGCTGCCGCTTTTACCCCAGTTGCTCAGCCTATGCCTTGCAAGCCATTGAATTGCATGGCGCATTCAAAGGCAGCTGGTTAGCCATTAAGCGCCTCGGGCGCTGCCACCCCTACCACCCAGGCGGCCTGGACTATGTTCCTGGCAGCCCTGAAGCACTAGCCGAACAACGCAGCCAATGCTGCAAGGAAAACCATGATGATTGATCAACAATTATTGGCCATCCTCGTCTGCCCAGTAACCAAGGCACCCTTGCAACTGAGCAAAGACAAGACGGAATTAATTTGCACCGCCAGCCGTTTGGCCTACCCCATTCGTGACGACATACCAGTGTTGCTGGAAGAAGAAGCCCGCAACATAGGCATCGAAGAATACGAAAGCTACAAAGAAGGAGCTGGCACTGAATGACTGCTTACCTGTTGATCGCCCATGGCTCAAGACGAGCCGCAGCCAATATCGAATTCCAGCAACAGGTCGAGCAAGTGCGGCAGTCTTTGCAACTTGAGCCCAAGCAGATTCAAGGCTGTTATCTAGAACTATGCGAGCCCAGCATCCAGCAAGGGCTGGAAATTTTAGCAACCCAAGGCGCACAGCAGATTAAGGTATTGCCCTGCTTCCTTAATCAAGGCCGACATGTAGCCGAAGATGTGCCCAGGGATGTGCGGGAATTCATGGATGCAAACCCCGAACTCAGGATAGAGATTTTACCCTATCTGGGCAGCACTCAGGGTTACTTACAACTGGTCAGCAGTTGCCTCAAGCAACACTAGTGATGCTCGTCCATGGTCTGCCAGTGATGACACTGTGGGCATAGCCAGCTATGCTCACGGCTTTCATAGCCGCAGTGGCGACATTGAAACCGATCCGCCAATACGCCTCTAAACTCTAGCTGCTGATACACAGCCTGCCAGTCGGCTCCCTGCTGCGCTGCTCTGCGCAGCAACTGGCGAAAATCCTGAGCACGAGTAAAGCGTTTTGTCACTAATAAATCCTGCCAGGACTCATGCTTAGCCTGCTTAACTTCCAGCATATCAGTCACACCACTTAACAGCCTTACTCTAGGATGCTTGGCATCGAGCTTATTGGCCATCTGTAAATACTTATCGGCTTGATTAGGTAGGGATAGACCACGAAAGTATTGCACCAACTCACAACAGGCATGCAAGTAGACTAGGGATAACTCTTCAGTTAGAGAGGTATCTGCAAGCAACTTAACCAAGGCTTGCCAATCCTGAGTCATGGTATAAAGACGACTTAGCTGCGTAAGTGCTGGTAAATGAAACTCTTTATTAACCAGCAGCCCAAGCCAAAGACTCTCGGCACGATCAAACAAGCCAGCTGAAAAAAAGTCTAGGGCCAACTGAAATCGTATGGAGCACTCATCCTCTGGGCTCTGAGCTTCGATCAATAAATTCTGGTGTAAGGCTATGGCTTGGTCGTAAAAACCTTGATCACGCCAAGTACTGGCCAACTGTAATTGCTCAGTCAAACTCTGAGTTTGAGCTACTGAATTCTCTATGGGACTAAACCGCTGAGCAAGACGATCTTGAAGCCTTGCACGCGCAAAATACCAGCCCATGAGCACACCCAACAATAAAGCCAGGCAGACTGCGACCAGCATGCTCAGCTCTTGATTCATGCCTTAGAGCTCAAAAAATTTAGCAACCAATAGCTGACCATACCAAAGAACCAGGCCAGCAATAACCAAACAAAAACCGGCAAACTTAGGGATTCAAACCCAAGAAAGGATAAAGATAACCACTGCTGATTACTGTAGCCCAGCATCAGAGCGATAAAAAATAGAAGAATTATAATCAGTTTTGCCAACAACTTTGCCAACATAGTATTACCCTAATAAGTGTCAGCCATATGCTAGGGCAATTAAAGCAGCCACACAACTCAAACCATTAGTCTAACTCGTTGACCATCTCACGTAACTCTTTACCTGGCTTAAAATGTGGTACGTACTTACCTGTTAACAGTACGGCATCACCGGTCTTTGGATTGCGCCCTACCCGGGGAGGACGATAGTGCAACGAGAAACTGCCAAAGCCACGAATTTCAATACGTTCTCCAGCAGCCAAAGAGTCAGCCATCTGCTCAATAATGGCTTTTATGGCTTGCTCAACCTCCCTCGGGTTCAACTGGCTCTGCTTAGCAATAATTCGCTCAATAAGTTCTGATTTGGTCATAGCCTTACCTACTGGATTCCTGATTAAATCCTATACAGATAAGATGACAGCTTTACTAAGAATTTCAAGTAGTTAGCAGTATATTTATGGTTTACTAACAGCTAAGCAATAAAAAAGGGCCCGCAGGCCCTTGTGGAATAGACAAGTTTACTTGTTTTCTTCCATTTTTTGCTTAATCAGGTCACCCAGAGTGGTTGGACCATTACCTTCAACAGGCTGTTGCTTGAGCTCTTTAACAGCTTGCTTTTCATCGTCCATTTCACGGGCTTTGATTGACAGGTTGATCTGACGGTTTTTACGGTCAACGCTAACGATCTTCACTTCGACTTCTTCACCGGCGTTCAGAGCGTTACGCGCGTCTTCAACACGGTCACGGCTGATTTCAGAAGCTTTGAGGATGCCTTCCACTTCTTCGGCCAGAACAATGATGGCAGCCTTGGCGTCAACTTCACGGATCACGCCCTTAACTACATCACCCTTGTCGTGCTCGCTAACGAACTGAGCGAATGGATCGCTGTCCAGCTGCTTGATGCCCAAAGAGATGCGCTCACGCTCTGGGTCGATCGACAGGATAACGCTTTCAACTTCGTCGCCCTTCTTGAACTTACGCACGGCTTCTTCACCGGTTTCGTTCCAGCTGATGTCAGACAGGTGAACCAGACCATCAATGCCGCCTTCCAAGCCAATGAAAATACCGAAATCGGTGATCGACTTGATCTTGCCAGATACACGGTCACCCTTGTTATTTTTGGCAGCAAAGTCTTCCCAAGGGTTAACCTGAGTTTGCTTGATGCCCAAGGAAATGCGGCGACGCTCTTCGTCAATGTCCAGAACCACAACATTGATTTCATCACCCACTTGCACCACTTTGGATGGGTGGATGTTCTTGTTGGTCCAATCCATTTCAGAGACGTGTACCAGACCTTCAACGCCTTCTTCCAGCTCAGCAAAGCAGCCATAATCGGTCAGGTTGGTCACACGGGCAGTCACGCGCAGATCTTCTGGGTAACGCTCTTTGATGCTTACCCATGGGTCAGCACCCAATTGCTTAAGACCCAGAGACACACGGTTGCGCTCGCGGTCGAACTTCAATACCTTGACATCGATCTCGTCGCCAACGGCCACGATTTCGCTTGGGTGCTTGATGCGCTTCCAAGCCATGTCAGTGATGTGCAGTAGGCCATCAACGCCGCCCAGATCAACGAAGGCACCGTAATCGGTAAGGTTCTTAACGATACCCTTAACTTCTTGACCTTCTTGCAGGTTGGCCAGCAGTTTTTCGCGCTCAGCGCTGTTGGCGTTCTCAAGAACGGCACGACGAGAAACAACCACGTTGTTACGACGACGATCCAGCTTGATAACACGGAATTCCAGTTCTTTGTTCTCTAGGTGCAGAGTGTCGCGTACTGGACGCACATCAACCAAAGAACCTGGCAAGAAAGCACGGATGCCATTGATATCAACGGTAAAGCCACCCTTGACTTTGCCGTTGATCAAACCAAGAATGGTTTGCTCTTTCTCGACAGCCTGCTCCAGATCCAACCAGACTTCAGCGCGCTTAGCTTCACCACGAGACAGCTTGGTTTCACCAAAGCCGTCTTCAACAGCCTTCAGAGCAACCTTTACTTCGTCACCGATCTGAACTTCCAGTTCGCCTTTTTCATTTAGGAATTCAGCGCGAGGTACAACACCTTCGGATTTCAAACCAGCGTGAATGGTTACCCAGTCAGCATCAATGGCAACTACAACGCCTGAAATGATTGCGCCTGGTTGCATTTCAACACTGCGCAGACTCTCTTCGAATAATTGAGCAAAATTTTCCATTAAGAAAATAACCTACAGGTAAGGGATTAACGGTAACCAAACGACAAAAGCGCCGCCGCTACCTGCTCCGCATGCTGGCCAATGCGGGTCAATCAAGTTTTGTTGCTAAGGCCTCGAGGCCAACGGTATAAAGCCAGAGCAACACTAGTTAAAATTCAGGTGCAAAATTGTACCTACTTGGCAGAAAAAGACAATGACTTTGCTAAGGCTATTGCATTTTTTTTGCACAGAGTGCTTGCCAGATCTGCGCCACTACCTGATCGATGCTCAAATCCGTGCTATCAATCAACAAAGCATCCGCTGCTGGCTTCAGTGGCGCCGCGGCTCGGGTGCTGTCTTGATGATCGCGTTCCACCACCTGCTGATGGATCTGCTGCCAATCGGCTTCTTTACCCGCCGCCTGCAATTGCAGTACCCGGCGGTTGGCGCGCTCTTGTGCACTGGCGGTTAAAAACACTTTCAAATCCGCTTCAGGGAATACCACCGTGCCCATGTCACGACCGTCAGCTACCAAGCCTGGCGGCTGAGCAAAGGCGCGCTGGCGAGCCAACAAACCTTGGCGCACGCCTGGCAACTTAGCCACGTTAGAGGCCATGGCCGCCACTTCTTCGGTGCGGATCAGATGCGACACCGACTGATCTTGCAAAAAGGGCTCCGCCCCCTGTGCACCCAGCTCAAAACGCACCGGCAAATGTTCCGCCAAGTGCGCCAAGGCTGACTCATCATCAAGGCTTAGCCCCTGCTGGTGCGCGGCCAAAGCCGTTAAGCGATACAGAGCGCCCGAGTCCAGCAATTGCCAGCCAGTCATGGCAGCCAAACGCAGTGCCACCGTACCCTTGCCCGCGCCACTGGGGCCATCAATGGTCAAAATTGGAACCTGAGTCATCAAAGCTCTTCCTCATAAAAATGCCAGCCCAGCTGGCTAAATTGCTGCTGCCATAAGGGATAAAACCCACTCAGATCACCGACGCACTCCACCCAGATAGGCTGCTTGGCCAAGGCCGCTGCCAGCAGCATGGCCAGAGCCAGGCGGCTGTTATCCTGAGCATTAAGACTGCCGCCACCAAGCGTCGATGGCTCAAGCACTAAATCCTGATCCTGATAGTAAATCTGAGCACCCAAGGCATGTAATTGGGGCAGCAAAGCATCCAGACTATCACGACAAAGCAGGGGTAAGTCTTTGGCCCCCTGCCAACGACTGGCCTGCGGCAAGTGCAACGCCAACACCATGAGCAAGGGTAGAATTTCATCCATGGCCTGCTGCTGCCCCACACTCAAATCCAAGGCCTGCAACCCCTTGCCCGACCTAAGATGCAGTTGCTGCAAAGGCATCAGATCGTGGCCCGGCATGGCTTCCAGCTGCAGATCCAGTTGCTGGTTACCTAGTAGGTAAGCTACCAGAGCGCCCAAGGCACCAAAGTCCGGCAATTGGCGCAGCAACAGCTGGCTCTCTCCCCTAGCCAAAGCCAAGCACAGATAAAAGCCCGCCAAATAAGCATCGGTAGGCAAGTCCAGTTGCAACGGCTTTAGCGGAGTAAAATCAGCAGGCAAGCGATAACCCTGTGCCGCCAGAGTCAGAGGCATCCCCATGGACAACAGCATCTGCAGGCAAATTTTACTGCGCAGACTAGCGCAAGGCAGGCATTGCTGCGGTCTAAGCTGCAGGGCCAAAAACAGCAGCGCCAATTCAACCAGATCACTGGCGGCCTCGTGTGGCCAGGTCAAGGCCTGCTCATCCACACGCCCTGCAACCTCAATGCCCTGCTCTGACCATCGCAGCGGCCAACCCAAGGCTTGCAAATCAGCCAATAGCTGCAGCTGCTCTTGCTGCCCTGAAGCCGCCGGACAAACTCGGCTACTGAAGGGCTGAGCCACCAATAAGCCCAGCATCATGGCTAGGTCTTCACGGGTATCGGACAAATAAAGCTCCGCTGCGGGCTTGGCAAAACCATGCCAGCCCTGACCATGCACCACCAGGGTATTCGCCCCTTGCGGCAAGGCCAGGATGCCCAGATCTTGCAAGGCTTGACGCGTAGCCAGCACTTCTTGATTATCGCTGAGATTGTGCAGTTGTGAGCTGCCCATGGCCATGGCACTGAGCATCAACAACTGCTGGCTAAGCAACACATCACCCGGCAGACTGAGTTGACCATCCAATTGGCCAATGGGCTGCAATAACAGCCTGCTGGCCATTAGCGGGGCTGAATCTTTAAGCCGACGCCGAGCCAGAATACGACTGAAATGCTGCCGCGCCGTTTGCGCCCGAGCAAAGACCAACTGCAGCTGCTCGCCATCTTGGTCAACCAAGGCAGTGCGCAACTGCGCCAAATCTTGGCTGAATTGATCCAAGACTTGCAGGCAAGAATCCTTGTTGGCGATAAAAATGTCACGCCACATCACCGGATTGGAGGCGGCAATGCGGGTAAAATCCCGAAAACCGCCAGCGGCATGAGCAAAGATGTCAGTACTGGCATTGGAGCGCGCAAGGCTATCGACCAAATTAAAGGCCAACAGGTGCGGAATATGACTGGTGGCAGCCAACACCTGGTCGTGATGCTCGACCCCCATCAGACTGACACGAGCACCACAGGCTTGCCATAACCAGGTCACGGTTTGAATGGCCTCAGGCACGGTTTCGGACAGCGGGGTAAGGATGACCTGATGACGAACAAACAACTTGGGTTGGGCCGCAGTGACGCCAGAGCGCTCCGCACCAGCGATGGGATGACCAGGCACCACCCAGGGCCAATGGGCGGCAGGCAAATACTGCTGCACCTGACGGGCAAACTGGCCCTTGACCGATCCCACATCGGTAAGAATGGTTTTGGCCCCAAGATGAGGCAGGATACGCGCCAAGAGTGGGCCAACCGCCAAGACCGGCACCGCCAGCTGAATCACATCGGCTTGGCGCACCATGTCTTCTAAGGCCATGTTGCCATCAATGATCTGCCGTTCTTTGGCGATGGCAATGGATTCAGGGTCGGCGTCATGGCCCCAAACCCACTTGACCCGACCACTCAACTTTAAGGCCTGGGCAAAACTGGCACCAATCAGACCCAGGCCCAATACCAAGACCACAGGGGCTCGATTCATCCTACCCCCTTAGAGCACAGCCTTGGGGTATGAACCCAGCTCCTGTACCGCCACGGCAAACTTACGCACATCCGCCATACAGGCTTGCACATGCTCGTCGTTAAAGTGACCAGCAAAGTCGATGAAGAACACATAGGCCCAAGAGCCATTAGGGCTAGGACGAGTCTCCAAGCGGGTCATGTCCACCTGATGTTCAGCAAAGGGCTTGAGCAAGTGGTACAGGGCACCCGGCTCGTTGCGCAACTGAACGATGATCGAGCTTTTATCACGCCCAGAGGGCGGCACGGGTGTGCGTGAAATAATCAAAAAGCGAGTACTGTTATCAGGGCGATCTTCAATGCGCTCGTGAATCAATGTCAGGTCGTACAGCTCAGCAGCCATGTAGCCAGCAATGGCAGCACTGTTCCACTCCGACTGTACCATTTTCGCCGCCTCAGCATTCGAAGCCACGGGTACTCGCTCGGCATTGGGGTAATTCAGATCCAGCCATTTGCGGCACTGGGCAAAAGACTGTTGGTGCGAATAAATACGAGAAATCTTGTTGGCCCTGGTGTTGCTGCCAATCATCAAATGATGATGAATGCGCAGCTCTACTTCGCCACAGATGTGTAAATTAGTGTTAAGAAAACTGTCCAAGGTGTGGTTAACTACGCCCTCGGTGCTGTTTTCCACCGGCACCACACCATAGTGTACCGCTCCGGCCTCAACCTCACGAAACACCTCATCAATGGCGGCCATGGGCTTGGTTCTGGCCCACTGGCCAAAGTGCTTAATTACCGCTTGCTGGGTAAAGGTCCCCTCTGGCCCCAAATAGGCCACGGTCAAGGGCTGCTCCAGCGCCAAGCAAGCCGACATGATCTGGCGGAACAGCTTGGCCATGTCTTCGTTCGACAGCGGACCCGTGTTGCGCTCCATGATACGACTGAGCACCTGGGCCTCGCGTTCAGGACGGTAGAACACCAGGTCTTCACCGGTTTCGGCACTGGCCTGAGTTTTGACCTCAGCCACCTGTTGTGCGGCCTTGGCACGGTCATTGATCAGTTGTTCAATCTGCTGATCCAGACCATCGATTTGTTGGCGCAGGGCCAACAGCTGTTGATCGTATTGACTCATGGCTTAACCCATCCGTTTGGCAAAATCGGCCATGAAGGCCGTTAGGGCATCGATGCCAGCGCGAGGCATGGCGTTATAAATGCTGGCACGCATGCCACCGACCGAACGATGGCCGGCCAGAGTGTGCAGGCCTGCGGCTTCACTTTGGCGGAGAAACTCTTTTTCCAGACTGGCGTCGGCCAGAGTGAAAGGCACATTCATCCAGGAACGGCTGTCGTGCGCAATGGGGTTGTGATAAAAATCATGACCATCAATGAAGCGATACAAAGCTTCGGCCTTACTTTGGTTATGCTCTGCCATGGCCGACAAACCGCCTTGACGCTTAAGCCACTGAAATACCAGACCAGCCAAGTAGATGCCAAAGGTGGGGGGAGTGTTGATCATGGAGTCGTTTTGCTGTTGCGCGGCATAGGAAAACAGCTCCGGCATGGCATGGGCTTGACGCGCCAGAAGGTCTTTACGGATGATCACCACTACCAAGCCGCTGGGGCCGATGTTTTTCTGCGCACCGGCGTAAATCATGCCAAATTGGCTGACATCCAAGGGGCGAGACAAAATGGTGGACGAAAAATCGCCAATCAAGGGCACGGCACCGGTTTGCGGCACATAGTTGAACTCCACCCCGCCAATGGTTTCATTGGGGGTGTAGTGCACATAGCTGGCGTCAGGGTCCAGATTCAGCTCGGCCTGGGTAGGCGCACGCAGAAAATTCTCACTCTGGGTACTGGCTGCAATGTTCACCTGACCATAGGCTTTAGCAGCCTTAACCGCCTTGTTGCCCCACTGACCAGTAACAATATAATCAGCTTTATCCTGCAGCAAATTCATTGCCAGTTGGCTAAATTGCGCAGTTGCACCACCTTGCAAAAACAGTATCTCATAGTCTGCTGGCAGCGCCAGCAACTCAGCCAGATCGGCCTTGGCCTGAGCATGCACCTGCTGAAATATCTCACCACGATGGCTCATTTCCATAACAGAGCTGCCCTGCCCTTGAAAATTCAGAAGCTCGGCCTGAGCTTGCTGCAAAACCTCGGTTGGCAGCATGGCAGGGCCAGAACAAAAATTATAACTGCGTGCAATTGTCATGCATCCACTCTCTTTATCAAACATGGGCAAATCATTTTAATTGTCAGCTGGATCGCCATCGGCCTGCTCGCCCTCTGCCGCATCCTCTGAGTCCAGCTCATCAGGACTGGACTCTGCACGCGCTGCCGGCGCTAGGGGCTCACCTCTAAGCTTATCGGCATCCAATTCAGCGTCAGCATCGGGCTCGGCGATGCGCTCGACACTCACCAGACGCTCACCCTCTTGCAGGCGGATCAGCATTACGCCCTGAGTGTTGCGCGACAAGACCGACACTTCAGCCACACGAGTACGCACCAGGGTACCACGGTCAGTGATCAACATGATTTCGTCATTACCCAGCACCTGTACCGCACTCACCAGGCTACCGTTACGCTCGTTGCAAATCATGCCAATTACGCCCTGTGTACCACGCCCCTTGGTCGGAAAATCTTCTACTGCGGTGCGCTTGCCAAAACCCTTTTCCGACACGGTCAAGAGCGTGCCACCCTGAGCAGGAATGATCAGACCCACTACCTTGAAGTCGTCGGCCAACTTAATGGCTCGCACGCCACGAGCGGTTCGGCCCATGGGCCTTACTTTTTCTTCGGCAAAGCGCACCACCTTGCCGTTGCCTGCCACCAGCATGATGTCCTGCTGGCCATCGGTAATGGCTACTCCCATTAGGTGATCGCCCTCGTCCAAGGACAGCGCAATTAGACCGCTGGTGCGTGGACGCGAGAAGGCATCGAGCGAGGTTTTTTTGATGATGCCACTGCAAGTAGTCATGACGATGAACTTATTGGCGTCATAGTCACGCACCGGCAACATAGCAGTGATGCGCTCACCCTCGGCCAGAGGCAAAATATTGACAATGGGTCGGCCACGGGCGGCACGGCTGGCAATCGGAATCTCGTACACCTTGAGCCAGAACACCTTGCCGTCCGAGGTAAAGCACAGCAGGGTATCATGACTGGAGGCAATCAACAGATGCTCGACAAAGTCTTCTTCTTTAACACTGGTGGCTGACTTGCCTCGACCACCACGGCGCTGAGCTTCGTAGTCGGCCAACACCTGAGATTTGGCATAGCCACCGTGCGACAGGGTCACCACCATGTCTTGCTCGTCAATCAGGTCTTCAATGGAGAAGTCTTGACGGCTGGCGATGATTTCCGTGCGTCTAGCGTCGCCAAATTCTTCACGAATGGCGATCAACTCTTCACGGATCACTTCCATTAGGCGCTCAGTGCTGCCCAGAATGCGCAGGAACTCGCCGATGTCGAGCAGAATCTGCTGGTATTCGCTGATCAGCTTTTCATGCTCAAGACCGGTAAGTTTTTGCAACCGCAGATCCAAAATGGCCTGAGCCTGCACCGGGGACAAATAATAGCGCCCTTCACGCACCCCGAGTTCCAACGGCAGATCATCCGGACGGCAAGCGGCTTCGCCGGCGCGATCCAGCATCTGGGCGACATCACCCAAGGCCCAAGAGGTGGCCACCAGACGTTCTTTGGCTTCTGCTGAGGTCGTCGAGCTTTTAATCAATTCAATGATGGGGTCAATGTTGGCCAGAGCCACGGCCAGGCCTTCCAAAATATGGCCACGCTCACGCGCTTTGCGCAATTCAAAAATGGTGCGCCTTGTCACCACTTCGCGGCGATGACGCACGAAGTACTCGATCATCTCCCTCAGGTTAAGCACCCGAGGCTGGTTATCGACCAGCGCCACGGCATTGATACCAAACACGGATTCCATTTGCGTTTGCGAATAGAGGTTGTTAAGCAATACATCGGCGTTCTCACCGCGCTTAACCTCAATGGCAATGCGCAAACCGTCTTTATCGGACTCGTCACGCAATTCAGCAATGCCGTCGATCAGCTTTTCTTTCACCAGATCGGCGATCTTTTCGATCAGTTTGGCCTTGTTGACCTGATACGGAATCTCAGTGACCACAATGGTTTCACGACCGGAGCGATCATTGATTTCCATGTGGGTGCGGGCACGCATGTAGATACGGCCACGGCCAGTACGATAGGCATCCAAAATGCCCTTACGGCCATTAATGAAACCAGCGGTAGGAAAGTCTGGACCCGGAATGTGTTGCATCAGACCATCAACATCGATCTCAGGGTCGTCAATAAAGGCTAAACAACCATTGACCACCTCGGTCAGGTTATGAGGCGGAATGTTGGTCGCCATGCCCACGGCAATACCAGAGGAGCCATTTACCAATAGATTGGGTACTCGGGTAGGCAACACATCAGGGATCTTTTCCGTACCGTCGTAGTTGTCGACAAAGTCAACAGTTTCTTTTTCCAGATCGGCCAGCAAAGAATGGGAGATTTTCTGCATCCGTACTTCGGTGTAACGCATGGCCGCCGCGCGGTCACCATCAATCGAACCGAAATTACCCTGACCATCGACCAGGGTATAACGCATGGCGAAGTCCTGAGCCATTCGCACAATGGTGTCGTACACTGCCGAGTCACCATGTGGGTGATACTTACCGATCACATCACCGACCACACGGGCAGACTTTTTGTAGGCCTTGTTCCAGTCGTTGCCCAGTTCACTCATGGCAAAGAGTACACGACGATGCACCGGCTTCAGACCGTCACGCACATCCGGCAAGGCGCGACCCACGATCACGCTCATGGCATAATCAAGGTAGGACTGCTTAAGCTCGTCTTCAATGTTTACTGGCAAGATTTCTTTGGCTAATTCACCCATAAAGCATTATTTCCTTGTCAGCCTGCTAACTGGCTGATTGTGGTAGCAATTTTAGCTGATCATCATAACACAGTTGATCAGACAGTTAAGAGCCATGCTTGAGAGAATTAACTTAAGTGGCTTGGTATTGACCAAACAGAAAGAGGAGAAGAGTAAAGGCAACAAATGGCCAGCAGCGCCAGCCACTCTAACGTCTATTTACGGCGATAAATAATGCCCGGACGACAATGCACCATTTCGTAGAGCTCATTCATTCCGTTTAAGGATTCTGAGCCCCCTAAAAATAAATAACCACCCGGCTGCAAACAAGAATGGATCTTGGTCAGGATTTGCTTTTTCACATCGGCGGTGAAGTAAATCAGTACATTACGGCAAAAGACGATATCGAAGCGGCCTAATAGAGCGTAGCTTTCCAATAAGTTGAGCTTACGAAACTCCACCCTTGAAGCCACCTCAGGTTTGATTTTCGAGCGCCCATCGGCCATAGGCATAAAAAAACGCTTTAAACGATCTTGACTCAGACCGCGACCAATGGCCAAGCTGGCATATTCGCCTTGGCGAGCCATGGCCAGCACAGTATCTGACAGATCAGTAGCCACTATCTTACTTAGATTTTTACCCGTACCTGGGTTTTTGGCGTAAAACTCCTCCAGAGTCATGCTGATGGAATAGGGTTCTTGCCCCGTTGAACAGGCTGCTGACCAGATACGCAAGGATCTGGACGGCTGACCTTTATAATGTTCGGTCAATAACTGATTCTTGAGGATTTCAAAGGGATGAGTATCGCGAAACCAGAGGGTCTCATTGGTAGTCATGGCATCAATCACCTTCATGGTCACTGCCCCCTTGGGCTCTTGACGCATTTTAGCAATAATACCATCCAAGCCTTCCACCTGCTCTTCTTTCATCAGATTCCTCAAACGACTGACAACCAAATATTGCTTGCCCTCGCCCAAAGAAATGCCCGACATTTTTTCTAACAGATCACAAAATGACTTGTACTCTGCATCTGTTTTTATTGCCATGAACTGTCCTATTCGTCTAACAGGGGCACAACGCCACCACGAGCCTTAATTTGCTCAATGACCTTATCCGCTAAGTTATCTGGGTGAAACTTAGCCAAAAAGTCACTGGCTCCCACCTTGGCCACCATGGCTTGGTTGAACACACCGGATAGGGAGGTATGCAAGATCAGGTGAATGTCTTTCATTGCAGGGTTATCACGAATTTGCGCCGTTAGGGTATAGCCATCCATTTCTGGCATTTCGATGTCAGAAATAATCATCAAGTACTCATCACGCAAACTTTTACCATCACTGACCACTTGCAGCAAATGCTCCCAGGCTTCAAGACCATCATTAAGCAAGTGGGTTTGTACGCCAATTTGCTCAACGCAGCGCTGGATTTGCTTACGGGCAATTTTCGAATCATCAACAATCAGCACTTTAAACTGGCTTGCATCCTTGGCAACTTCTTCGGTAATCAAGTCATCGCGAATATTCTCACGTACCGGCACCACTTCAGCCAAAATTTTCTCTACATCCAGAATTTCAACCAACTTTTCATCCACCCGAGTTACAGCGGTAAGATAGTGCTCGTGTCCTGTGCCCTTTGGTGGTGGATGAACCTCATTCCAGTTGAGATTAACAATGCGCTCCACCGATTTCACCAAAAAACCCTGAGTGGTGCCGTTATACTCAGTGATGACCACAAAGGCTTCCTTAAGATTTTCAATAGGCGGATTACCAGTGGCAATGCCAAGGTCCAATACCGAAACAGCACCTCCCCGCACATGAGCGACACCACGAACCACGGACTTACTGCGTGGCAAGCTGGTCAGGGGCGGGCATGGCAATACTTCTCGCACCTTAAACACATTAATTCCATAGAGCTGCTTGCCCGTCATGCGGAACATAAGCAACTCTAACCTGTTTTGACCCACCAGCTGTGTACGCTGATTGACACTATCCAACACACCTGCCATAAATATCTCCAGCTTAAAAAAGGCATGGATATTGCTTTGGTTTAAGCAAAGCTCGACAAACGACAATGCTTTGTCACCTCTTAAATGAGCATAGACCAAAAAAAGATAGACGTTGCAATGAAAGTTACTTTTTTTTTACCAGCCACGCTTCTAGCAAGCTTCCTGAGCTGGGGTTACCCAAGCCCTGCTCAGGCTCAGGATCGCCAACTGCTAATGAATGCTGTTGAGTCTCATGCTCTACAGCAGGCTGAGCTGCAGTTTCCTATGGCGCAAAGTATCGACATTAGTCATCGCAGCAACCAGAGCCTAAACCATCTCACTCCCTGCCAAGACTGGCAACTGACTAATGAAAATCAACACTGGCTAGGCAATATTCGCATTCGGGTACAGTGCCAGACTCCAAGTAATTGGCAGCTTTTTTGGCCCATTCAAATAAATGTAGAGCAAAACATTGTAGTACTTAGGCAACCCGCTGGAAGAGGCGAACCACTTACAGCTGAGCAGCTAGGGTTACAGCCTGCCAATTTAGCTCAGCAGCGACAGGGTTACTTTAGTGAAATAGAGCCTCTAATTGGTGCCAGGTTAAGCCGTAACGGTCAAACGGGCGCCACCATCAATCCAAGAATGGTGACTCTGGCAAGCTTGGTAAGCCGAGGAGACGAGCTGGACATTATTCTGCGCAGCCCTGGCATAGAACTCAAAGCTCGAGGAAGAGCCTTAGCTAATGGTCAGGCGGGAGAGCAGATTGATTTTCAAAATTTAGCCACCGAGCAGCGGGTTAGAGCAAGAATACTCAACGCCGACACTGCCGTTATTGAAATGCAGTAAAAAAAAGCTAAAGTAAAGTTTAACAAGGCCGATAATTGAGACGAATACTATTTTTTTGGAGATGGCCATGATTACGCCAATCAATAAAGGCAATCTAAGTGCTCTGAACAACAATGCAGAAAAGACACAAAAACTTGAGTCTCAAGGGCAACTGCAGAAACAAAACTCTGGCTTGCAATCGCAACGCGGTGATCGAGTTGAGCTGTCCAGCCAAGTTAAATTGTTCAAATCGCTTGAGCAAGAAGTTAAAAAAATGCCAGAGTTCGACCAATCCAAGGTTGATCGCATTAAACAAGCCATCAGCGATGGTGAGTACAGTATCAATCATGAGCGTTTAGCTAATGCCATACTGGCAGCAGACAACGAAGGCAAGTGGTAATGACCAGTGTGTTTTCAGAACAGATTAATCTTTGCTTAGAGCAGTGCCTTTCCCTAACTGGCGAACTGGCGAATCTTCTCGGCTTAGAGCAACAGGCTCTTGAACAACAGCAATTTAATGAACTGCCTGCCATTGCCAATCAAAAACAACGGTTGCTATCCGAACTAGAGCAACAACAACTAGAGCTTGAACAGCAATGCCTTAAACAGCATCAAGAGCCTAAAATTTGGCTGAACGAACAGGGTTCGCAATTACCCGACTGGCCTGCCTTAAAATTAATGCTAGAGCAAGTCAGGCAAATGAATGAGCAAAACGATCTATTGCTGCAACGCCAACTTCTACGCGTTCAGCACCTGCTCAACCTGCTCAAACCACAGGAAAAGACCTATGGCAAATCGGCAAAACTGCTTGCCAATAGTCCTGGTCACAGATTAGGTCAGGCTTAGCCTGCTTGGAGGCTAGGTGTTTGATCAACTGCTACTCACCATAGTTCTTGGCAATGTCATTCTGATTCTTGGTTCAATTGTTTTAATACTAAGTCGGTCAAGAGTTCGGCAGATGATCGCACAACTGCTTAATGAACTTACTTATAGCCGTCAATCTCATGAGAAGAAATGGCGCCAACAGATAGAGCAAAACTTACAACAAATCGAAGCACTAAAACTGGAATTGAACAAAGTTAGCTCGACTCCTCCTAGCTCCCAAGAGAGCATAGAGGCAGTCAAAGAAGTAAAGCATTTCCGCAGTCTGTATCAAAATACACAACAAAAACTAGAAAAAGCAGAAAAGAAGCTGAGCGACCTGTTACGCCTAACGGAGAACAAGGGTGTCGAGCGCAATGCTCAGACACCGGTTGACGAAATCTACAAACTCAAGTGCGACAAGGCAGACCTACAAGACAAGCTCAATCAGATGAATTTAGTTCTTGAGCGCACTGTTAATGAAGACAACCAGTCTCAGCGCTTAACTCTTCTTGAGCAACAAAGCCAGCAACTACAAAACATGATAAACCAGCAAGAAGAAGAAATAACCCTATTAGAAGCACAGAACCTGCTTCTTCAGCAGCAGTCTCCAGACAGCATGCTGCAAAATCTGGTGCAACAATTTATAGACGATGCCCAAACCATGATGGCCTATATTCTTGAGCTGGAGGAAGCTCAACAGCAACAAAGCAATAAGATTGCACAACTTGAACCCTTGGCCCTGAGCCGAACCGAAGATGATGCCAGCAAAGCCATTGCAGACCTACAACAAAAGCTGGAAACTAGCCAGCAAGACATCATAACTTTGAATCAACAAATAAAGATTTTGCAAGCAGGCAAAGCAGAACAAGAAAAATAAATAGTCAAGTATTAAGCTTGTACTAGAGCGCCATTTAAGTTACAAAAAGATGACCGCCTTAAAGGATGTCCGACTGTATGAAACAGGGCACAATCCCAAGCCTAAATACCGTGTTGCAGAACATTGTCGATCTGCTTAAGGAGCATAGAGGGTATTCTAGTCTATGCGCCTACATACCCAATACCTCTCGGAGTTGGTTTCGTGTGCAATGGAATCATCTTGGCTTTATGCAGCAGCAGGAGGTATTGAGTTGTCATCAGTTGGCTGTAGACGAAAACCTACTCTTAGAGGGGCACTCCCTTGTTCTGACATACTTTAAGCGTTTTGACTCTATGATAGAGCTTAGCTCAGGAGAAGAGCAGCAGCTTGAGAGGCTATGCTGGCAACTTGAATCGGCCTGGCTTCGTGAGCAGCTTCATATTCTTGAGCCAAAGGTAGAAGAACTAAATAGTGAAATCGCCAATCGCTCACAACTGGCGACTGATTTCCAACAACAACTAAAAGAGTTACACGAAGTCACCATTGGGCTTTCTAAGGTTGCTTGTCAAAATGAACTCTACAAAGCGGCTGTTGAATTTGGCATACACAAGCTAAACTTTGATCGCATGGCCATATTCTTAGTTGACCCTGAACAGAATAAAATGTGTGGCACCTGGGGTACAGACGAACATGGCCAACTTAGAGACGAGCATCATTTCAAAGCAGAGATTCCGCAGATCCCTTTCGTACAGAGAGCACTGAAACACCGTGATTATGTGGCAGTATGGGAAGAGGCAGAGATTCTCGATGAACTCAGAGTGGTTGGTAAAGGCTGGAACGCCATGGTCGCCATGTGGGATCAAGACAAGGTATTTGGCTGGATTGCAGCAGACAATCACCTGAGGCATCAACCCTTTAATGGTAACCTCAAGGAAGTGTTTCGTTTATATGGCTCAGCATTAGCACAGCTGAGTATCCGCAAAAAAGCTGAAGTGCAACTAGCAACTCTAAATGCCGAGTTAGAATCCAGAGTATCGGAACGTACCAGCGAACTAACTCGTACAAACAAACACCTAGAACAAGAAATACAGGAACGTAAGCGCACTGCTTTAGAGTTAACTAGAGCACGAGAGGTAGCAGAAGAAGCCAACCGAACCAAGAGTGAATTTTTAGCCAACATGAGTCATGAAATTCGCACGCCAATGAACGCCATTATCGGCATGACAGACCTCTGCCTACAAACCTCCCTAAACACAGATCAGTACAACTACCTCAGCAATATCAATGATGCTGCCCATTTTTTGCTGGGGATTTTAAACGATGTTCTGGATTTTTCTAAGGCCGAAGCCGGCAAAGTCAGGCTCAACAGAGACAGTTTTAATTTGTTCGAGCTGCTAGACCGCACAGTACGCATCATTATGCAGCTCTTGAGAAACAAAGATATTGAGCTGCAGTTTGATATTGACCCCCTCATACCTAGCCAACTTGAGGGAGATGAGCTAAGACTTGGACAGGCTCTAACCAACCTACTATCAAATGCCGCCAAATTTACAGAGCAGGGTTTTATTGCCTTAAGAGTACGTCATCAGCTCTTACCAGCAGAGCAGGTACAGCTATTATTTGAGGTTGAGGACTCTGGCATTGGACTAGCGGAGCACGAACAAGAGCGCATTTTTGATGTCTTTGCTCAAGCTGACAGCTCAACTACCCGCAAATATGGTGGTACTGGGCTAGGCCTTAGCATCGCTAAGCGATTAATCGATCTGATGCAGGGCAGCATTAGTGTTCGCTCAGCCCCTAATCAAGGCAGCTGTTTTAGCTTTGATGTGCAATTATCCATTGCGTCTGATCAACCAAGCTTGGTCTGCCCAGAACCCATTTGCCTACTGGACTGCCCTGAACAACTAACCCAAGAAATGATTCGACTAGAGCAGCCCCTTACCAATTATCCTGAGCAAGCAGTTGCGGTCGTAAGTCCCAGCATAGAGTGTCTTAGTGACACTGATATCACTAGATCTACATCGGCAATCAGAGTGTGGCTCTCCAACTCTAATGAAATCAGCTCAGCTAATGATAAAGTTGACCTAGTACTCGCCAAGCCTTGGCTCACATTCATCCTTCTCAGTCGTATTCAGCAACAACTTCACAACAACCGAGGTTCTCTGACACCGAAAATAAAGCTACACCAGAAGCGCATCTTATTGGCTGAAGATAACAGGGTAAATCAATTAGTGGTGCAAGGACTTCTCAAGGATCTTGATCTGCAGTTAGACATTGCAGAAAATGGCGCAGTTGCCCTGAGCATGGCGCAAAGGCAGAAATACGATTTAATTTTGATGGACTGTCAGATGCCTGTGCTAGACGGTTACGAAGCAACAAGACGTTTTAGAAGGCAACGCCCATATCAGCACTGCCCCATCATTGCCATGACCGCCCATGCCATGGCTGGCGACCGTGAAAAATGCATTGCAGCAGGCATGAATGATTATTTGACAAAGCCGTTGAACCGCACTCTATTAATTAACTGCCTAGCACACTGGCTCAACCAGGGACCAAGCCAACCAGTCTCCAGATTGGTGAACCGAGCATAGACTTTTAAAATACTCTTCACTTGACCAATTTGGTACATAAAATAAGTGCTGCAAATCCATAAGCACCCTAGCCAGCCATAGCCATTCAAAGGGCTGCGGCCTTAAGTTATCTGATGCCTGCCACCACTGCAAAGCCTGAGGCTGCAGCATCATGGCTTGCTCCCAGACTGAGTGGCGAAAACCTGACTGCCAAGGATCAATCAGGGCCGATAAACTTTGTTCCTGCCAAAGCAAGTTTTGCCAATGCAAATCCCCATGAGTCAGCCAATCCCAGCGCGGCTGATCATCAGCCCGAGCCATACCACTGAGCAAAGCAGACTGCATGTAATCGGCCAAGCCCTTAGGCAATGTACCTAAAGCTAGTTTAGCAATTGGCCAACACGAAGCCAGCTGTTGTCGTAATGATAGCCGAGCGGGCTTTGGCTCTGTCGCAAACCAAGCACTAAGGAATCGCTGCCAGGGTTCGTTCAAGTAAGATTGCCAGCCCATGGGTTGACCTGACAACATAACACCCGACCAGCTAAGCGGACTTTGCCTTGCAGGCTGCTGTTCACCTAGGTTAAGAGAACCAAGATAGGGATTAAGTAGCAACCAGGAATGACACTCCTGTACACAGAGCAAGGGTGCAAAGGGGGAGGCAAAATAGCACTTATGAATGACTAATTTTCCTGCTTGCCGCGACTGATAAACCTGGGCATAAAAGCCGCTACCCAGTAGATGGTTCATATAACATACGCTCAATCACAGTAAATGGAATGACCGTTAAACCAGGGTAAATGAACTGCCCGGCTCGCCGACTAGGCTCTGCTTCTTGCCACAGACCACGAGTCAGTAGCCAATCGCGCTGACAAGCCATGGCATAGGGCAAGGGGTGTTTGGCCTGCCAATAGCCACAGACTAGGGCTAAACTAGAAGACTGAGTCAAAGCGTGCCTGAGAGCACCCTTTGTAATAATGGTTTGTAAATCAGTACTCAGTTGCTGCTCTAAGCTAAGCCAAAGCCCGGAACGTTCACGTAAAGGAACCTGCACCAAAGGTTCAATTTCCGCCATGGCTGGTAGCTGATGGGCCTGAATCTGCTCTACCCTTTGCGCAGGCAAGCATAATCCGGCCTGTAATTGTAAGCTGGCCAAAGGATGCATACTGCCATAACTATGGCTTAACGCTAACCCGCCAACCAAGCCCCAGAAGGGAGCGGCGTGAAATAAGTAGGTCTCTGGCTCTGCTTGCCAGTTAGCTACTTGCCATAGCCATTCCAACTCTGGCCAAACGCCTGTTACCCTAGCTGACAGCTTGGCTAACTGTGGATGAGTCCAGCAGGCTTGACGAGCCTCCAACCAAAGGCCTTGCTGCGCTGAAGGCAGGTCAATAATAGGACTCTGCTCGGCCGACGCCTGATTGCTGGCCCCTTGTAACCTCAGACTAATAGACTGCTTCTGATTCAGAGCCTGCAACAAATGCTGTAATTGCGACAGACTAACTGGGTGCTGTAAACAAATCTCCATCACAAGGACTCCTGGAAGCTGAGCTTGTAAAGCAAGGGTTGTCCCTGGGTAGAGATTGACCATTGCAAATACAACCATAGATGACGCCCCATGCCATCTTCAATCATCGCACGAGAACTAAGCAGGTGATTCTGGCCCCAATAATCAAGTCGCACAGGCTCTGACTGCCAACGATCAATACGATGATAGGGCTGGGCTTGCTGCCAATACTGTACTTGCGACTGGTTAAAAAACATCTCCGCTTGCCACCGAGAGTGACTAATGTCTGCTAGCAAGATGGGATCTCGATTAAGGCGCTCGATGACCTGATCACCAAAGGGCATAAGGTTCTGCTGTTGCCAGTTTTGCAACTGCCACAGGCGCAAGGCCTGCCAGCATACCAATATCAAGGTAGCGAAAACCAACAGACTGAAAGACCAAAACCACTTTGGTACCGGGTTCTGTAAGGCTTGCTTACCTAGGTTCGGCATTTCAAAGTACCAAGCGAATATTGGCAGCACCAAAGGCACGTTGCAGCCAGCTGTAGTTATCATCACTTAATAGCAAACGCATATCTGCTGGCAACTGCAACTCAAAATCAGCATAGGAGGCCTGGCAATGCAAGCGAACAGGCAGACCTTGGTCGCCCAAAAGCGGTAACAACTGATTTAGCTGCTCGCTGGGCAAACTCATTTTAACCAGCACTTCACGAGTTAACTCTGCTCGCGCCTGAGCCAGGGGCATCAGGCTGTTAACCCGCAACTTCATGCTTTCGTTGTAATCCGACCAGCGCAGCACACCCTCGGCCAAGAGCACCGCATCGGGTTGCAAAAAGGCATCCACCTGCTGCAGCAACTCACCCGACAGGGTGATTTCCGTACGCCCGGTACGGTCGTCCAAGGTGACAAAGGCCATGGGCTCGTTTTGCTTATTGCGCATGCGCTTGATGTTGGTCACCAAGCCCGCCACGCGCGCCGCAATGCCCTTGAATTGGAAACCGCCTTGCTGGGCTTCACTGGCATGGGCATTGATGTCTTGCAGTCTGAGGCTGGTTACCTGCTTGACCAGCTCTTCGTGCTCATCAATGGGGTGCCCGGTTAGGTAAAGGCCAAGAGTATCACGCTCACCGTCAAGGATTTCTTTAGGCGTCAAGAGCGCGGCCTTGGCATAGCGCAGATAGGGGTCTTCCGGTTGCATCAGGTCAGCAAACAGATCCACCATACCCAGGCTTTCGTTTTGCTGCTTTTGTTCCGCCGCACGCATGGCGTCTTCCATGGCCGACAGCAGAATGCCGCGATGCTCAGCTAAAGAATCCAGCGCGCCAGAACGAATCAGGGCTTCCAAGGTGCGTTTGTTGATCTTACGGCTGTCCATCCGCGCACAAAAATCAAACAGGTCAGTAAACTTACCCCCCTGTTCACGCGCCTGAGTAATGGCCGCCACCGGCCCTTCACCCACGCCTTTCACCGCACCCAAGCCATAAACAACCTGATCTTGATCATTAACGGTAAACGAATAGCTGCCAGCATTGACATCGGGTGGCAGCACCGTCAAACCCAACTGTCGACACTCTTCGATTAAGCCCACCACCTTATCGGTGTTGTCCAGATCAGCAGAGAGAGTCGCGGCCATGAAGGCGGCAGGATAATGGGTTTTCAGCCACAGGGTTTGGTAGGACACCAGAGCATAGGCCGCTGAGTGCGACTTGTTAAAGCCGTAGCCGGCGAACTTTTCCATCAAATCAAATATATTGTTCGCCAGATCGGTATCAATGCCCCGCCCCTGAGCACCCTGCAAAAACAGTTCACGCTGCTTGACCATTTCTTCGGGCTTTTTCTTACCCATGGCGCGGCGTAGCATGTCCGCGCCGCCCAAGCTGAATCCAGCCAGCACCTGAGCAATCTGCATTACCTGTTCTTGATAGAGAATGATGCCATAGGTGTTCTCCAACACCGGCTCCAGATCCGGATGCTGGTAATCCACATGGGGATAGGCCACGGGCTGACGCAAATGCTTACGGTCAATGAAGTCCTCCACCATGCCCGACTCCAGCGGACCAGGTCGGTAGAGGGCCACCAAAGCGATCATGTCCTCCAGGCTACTGGGCTGCAGGCGTTTGATCAGGTCCTTCATGCCGCGAGATTCCAACTGGAACACCGCCGTGGTCTTGCTTTGCTTGAGCAGCTCAAAACAGGCCGGATCGTCCAGAGGAATGGTATTGATGTCGACCAGAGGCAAGCCTTGCTGCTTGCCCTTGTCGTTGATGATTTTCAACGCCCAATCGATGATGGTCAGGGTGCGCAAACCCAAGAAGTCAAACTTCACCAGGCCCACGGTTTCGACATCGTTTTTGTCGTACTGAGTGACCAAGCCCGAGCCGTCGGCATCGCAATAGAGGGGCGAAAAATCACTGAGCTTGGTGGGCGAGATCACCACCCCACCGGCGTGCTTACCCGTTTGTCTGGTGATGCCTTCGAGCTTAACCGCCATCTGCCAAACCTCGGCTGCGGCTTCATCACTGTCGAGCATTTGCACCAGCTCCGGCACCTGAGCAATGGCATCTGCCAACTTGGTGCCCGGCGTGCTGGGGATCATCTTGGAGATGCGATCGGCCATGCTGTAGCTTTTGCCCTGCACTCGCGCCACATCGCGCACTACCGCTTTGGCGGCCATGGTGCCAAAGGTGACGATCTGACCCACGGCGTCACGGCCATAGGTATCGGCCACATAGCTGATCACTCGGTCACGCTTTTCCATGCAAAAGTCGATGTCAAAGTCGGGCATGGACACCCGCTCTGGGTTCAAAAAGCGCTCGAACAGCAGATCGTACTGCAGTGGGTCCAGATCGGTGATGTCCAGACTGTAGGCCACCAAAGAGCCAGCACCCGAGCCTCGACCTGGCCCCACGGGAATGTCGTGCTCTTTGGCCCAGCGAATGAAATCCATAACAATCAAAAAGTAGCCAGGAAAACCCATCTGAATGATCACATCCAGCTCAAAATCCAAGCGCGCGCGGTAATCCGGCTCGTGCAGCTGCACGCCCTGCTGTGCGAAAAAATCCAGACGTTTGCTCAAGCCCTGATGCGACAGCTCGCGAAAGTACTGATCCATGGTCAGGCCTTCGGGCACGGGATAGTTGGGTAGGAAGTACTCGCCCATGCGCAAATTGACGGTACAGCGCCGCGCCAGCTCCAGACTGTTGCTGATGGCGCTAGGGATGTCAGCAAACAGCTGTTGCATCTGGGCTGGGGTTTTCAAATACTGCTCGGCGGTGTATTTGCGCGGCCTTTTGGGGTCGTCCTGCACCACCGAATCATTGATGCACACCCGCACCTCATGGGCTTCAAAATCCTCCTGCTGCAAAAACACCACCGCATTGGTGGCCACCACAGCCAAACCCAACTGCGCGGCCAGGGCCACCTGAGCTTGCACCAGGGCTTCGTCCTCAGCGCGGCCAACGCGCTGCAACTCCAGCACATAGCGATCCTCAAACACCGACTGCCAATAGCGGGCACGCTCTAGAGCCAGCTCGGGGTTGTTGCGCAGCAAAGGCTCGGCCAGATCGCCGCTCTGATGACCAGACAGCAAAATCAGACCTTGGTTTTTTTCCGCCAGCCAATGCTTTTTGATCAGCGCCCGGTCATGTTGCTGGTTGAGTTGATAACCCTGCGACAGCAGCTCCATCAGATGCAAATAGCCCTGCTGATTCTGCACCAGCACGGTTTGCAAAAAGGGCTTGGCAAGATCGTCTTCGTTTTCCAACCATAGATCGGCACCGATGATGGGCTTGATACCTGCGCCCTTGGCAGCACTGTAAAACTTGACCAGAGCAAACAAATTTTGAATGTCGGTCAGAGCGCAAGCGCCCATGCCTTGCTCGGCCAGGGTTTTAATCAGGGGCTTTACTCGGACAATGCCATCGATCAGCGAGAAGTCCGAATGCATTCGTAAATGGACAAAGGATTGGTCACTCATCCACAGACTCCAATAGTTTACGCACCGGAGCAAAGCTACGCCGATGTTCAGGGGTGGCCCCCAATCGTGTTAGGGCTTCTAGGTGCTGCTTGGTCGGATAACCCTTATGTTGTGCCAAGCCATAGCCTGGGTATTGCAATGCTAGCTCGTCAATCAAGGCATCACGATGCACCTTGGCCAGAATACTGGCAGCGGCAATGCCGTCCAGACAGTCGTCACCACCGACCACGGCCTTGGCAGGGCAAGGCAGGCCTTGTGGCACCTTATTGCCGTCAATCAGAGCCAGCTCTGGCTGGGGCGCCAGGGCCAAAACGGCCAGACGCATTGCGGTCAAACTGGCCTGTAAAATGTTCAGTTCGTCCACCTGAGCAGGGCTCATGACCTCGACTCGGTAAGCGAGCGCCTTAGTTTTAATGGCCACTGCTAGCGCAACTCTTTTACTGGCCGACAGTTTTTTGGAGTCGCGCAGGCCGCCTATGCCATGATCCCAGGGCAAAATAACGGCCGCTGCCACCACCGGGCCAAAAATAGGGCCGCGCCCTACTTCATCAACACCGGCAACCAGCTGATACTGTGGATAGTCATCTTGCAGACGACGAATGATGTAAGGCATTAATGACCACCTCGGCGGCGCGCTGCGCGGCTTGACGTGATAAGCGTCTATGGATAAAGGCGTATTGCTCTCGTACATGCAATAAGCGCTCTGGATCGTCCAGCCACTGGTTCAGATCCTGCAAGATGATGTCCATTTGACAATCCGCCTGCAAGCGTTCCGGCACCAGGGTGCTGCCGGCAAGAATATTGGGCAACCCGACATTGGCAATCTTAAGCAATCTTGAGCCCAACCACCAACTAAGGGGGTGAACCCGGTAAACAATGACCATGGGCAAATGGCAAAGCATGGCTTCTAGACTTGCTGTACCACTGGCAATGACGCCGAGGTTTGCCGCCTGCATCACCAGGCGCGCTTGACGATGGTAAAGCTTGACTGGCAAATTCAAACCCTGCAGCGCAGCATAGAGTTGCTCATAGCGACGACCATTGGCGGCAGGCAGCAAAAACTGCCACTCCGGGTGCTGCTGATGCCAGGCCTGCATCAGAGGAATCAGCACCGGCATCAGGCGCTGAGCTTCACCCGAACGACTGCCAGGTAAAATGGCCAGGTATTTGCCATCCATGGCCAGCTCAAGCTCTTGTCTTGCTTGGCGTTGTCTGGGTTCGATGGCGATTTCATCGGCCAAGGGGTGGCCAATGTAATGCGCCTCAAGCTGTAAATCCTGATAATAATGGGGCTCAAAGGGGAATAAGCACAGAATTTGATGCACCGAGCGCTCAATCTTAAACACTCGCTTGGGTCGCCAGGCCCAAACCGTGGGGCTAACGTAATGAATGCAGTGCAGGCTAGGTTTGAGGGATCTGGCCAAGCCTAAATTAAAATCCGGCGCATCGATGCCAACAAACACACTGGCTTTGGCGTCGAGAATCTGCTGCCGAACTCGGCGCCGCAGTGCCAATAGCTTAGGCAGTGCAGACAAGACTTCAACCAAACCCATGATCGACAATTGTTCCATGTCGGCCAAGGGTTCCAGGCCCTGCTCTTGCATTAAGGGGCCACCAATACCGATGATTCTTAGTTCAGGCAGTTGCAGGCGCAAAGCCTTAATCAGGCTCGCCCCTAGCAGGTCACCCGAGGGCTCACCGGCCACCATCGCCAGGGTAAACATCAGCGCACAATGCCTCTGCTGCTGTTGCGAAGACTATCAATGAACAGCTGCAGTGCAAAGTTTGGCGCCCAGCTACTGAGTTCTGCAATGGCCTGACTCAGGGTTAAGCCGTTGCGATAGACCACCTTAAAGGCCTTGCGTAACTGCACGAGCTGCTCAGAGGTAAAACCACGGCGCTTCATACCTTCGGTATTGATCTTCGCCACCCTTGGCGGGTTGCCCTGACAGAGCACATAGGCTGGTAAATCTTTGAGCAGCACGGTTCCTGCGCCTGTCATGGCATGAGCACCGATGCGGCAAAACTGATGCACCAGGGTGCCACCGCCTAAAATGGCATGATCGCCAATGCTGACATGGCCTGCAAGCTGTGTGCTGTTGGCCAGAATGATGTCATCCCCTAATTGGCAATCATGAGCCACATGGCAATACGCCATGAATAGACCGCGATTACCCACCTTGGTTAAACAGGCGTCCTGCACTGTGCCACGCTGCATGGTGACACATTCGCGAATGACGTTATCATCGCCGATCTGCAGTTCGGTGGGTTCACCACCGTACTTTTTGTCTTGACAGGCTTCACCAATGCTAGCGAATTGATAAATCTTGTTACGCGCACCGATGCGACAAGGACCCTGAATGACCACATGCGGCCCCACCCAGGTATCCTCACCAATTACCACATCAGCACCTATGATGCTGTACGGACCAATACTCACCCCAGCAGCAATCTGGGCGCTGGGATCAATCAGTGCAGTTGGATGAATCACTCACTCACCTTGCGTTCGGCACAGATAATGTCAGCACTGCAGATCAAACGGCCATCAACATAGGCCTGGGCTGCCACCTTGTGAATGCCACGCTTACTGGACTGCACCTGAGCCTCCATCTGCAAACAATCGCCTGGATAGGCTGATTGTTTAAAACGCACATTGTCGATACCGGCAAAGAGGTACAAATAGCCCTCTTTATGGCTATTACCAGACACACTGAAGCCAAGCACACCTGTTAACTGCGCCATGGCTTCCAGAATCAAAACACCAGGCATAATGGGCTGGCCTGGAAAATGACCTTGGAAAAAACTTTCATTAATGGTTAGGTTCTTAAAACCCTTAATGGTTTTAGCCTCAACATCAATCTCAGTGACTCGGTCAAGCAGCAACATTGGAAAGCGGTGCGGTAACAGTTCTTGAATTTCTTTTGGGCCCATAGGCAAGTTAATGGCTGACATACTAGCTCTCTAATTTGGCTTCTAATTCTTTAATTCGTTGTTCAAGCTTTTCCAGCCTATTAAGCTGGGCAATGGTTTTACGCCACTCTTTGTTGGGCTTAGCTGGCTGACCACTGGAATACACTCCTGCCTCAGAAACACCCTTTGTGACCATGGCTTGACCAGTAAAGTGTGAATTAGCAGCAATCTGTAGATGCCCAGCAAAGCCCGCCTGACCACCAACGGTAACCCCATCTCCTATCTGGGTGCTACCAGCAATACCCACTTGGGCGGCAAGGGCCACATGCTGACCCAAACGCACATTATGCGCCAAGTGCACCAGGTTATCCAATTTCGAACCCTGGCCAACTTGGGTGTCTTCAATGGCCCCACGATCCAGAGCCGAATTAGCACCTATCTCAACATCGTCTGCAATGATCAAGCCGCCATTTTGAGCAATTTTAACCCAGCGCTGATCATCCTTGGCATAACCAAAGCCGTCACTGCCCAACACCACTCCGGAATGAATCAAAGCGCGCTGACCAATGACAACGCCAGGATAGCAGACTACATGAGGCTTAAGCTCGGTATTGGCACCGATCACCACTCGCTCTGACAATACCGAATGGGCGCCTATCACCACATCAGGACCAATGCAGGCCTGCTCACCAATCACCACATAATGGCCAATGCTGGCACTGGGATCGATCTGGGCACTGGCAGCAATTTGCGCCGTAGATGCTATGCCAGCAGCAGGCTTAGGCAGAGCAAACTTTTGCGATAACAAGGCATAGGCCAGGTAGGCATCCTCAACTAATAACTCCTGCATCTGAGCAGGTGCTCGGCCAGCAAGACTGCAGGGCAATAACACCGCAGCAGCTGCACTGTCAGATAACTGAGCTAAATACCTTGCCTTGACAACAAAGGTGATCTCATCTGCTTTAGCCAGTTGAGGGTTATTGATCCCTGTGATGCTAGGGTCTGAGGCCAGGTCAAGCTCCAAGCCAAGATGCCTGACCAACTCAGATAGCCTATAGGCCATGTACTCTCCTTTGCCTAATCGGCTGTTAGGCGGTTGAATTCATCAATTACTTGCTGGGTAATGTCATAGCCATCTTTTACAAAGATTACCGCACTGGCGTCCAATACTAGGTCAAAGTCACCCTGCTCAACAATGGTTTCAATAGCCGTGACCAATGTACGGCTGTACTTATTGATGAAGGCCTGCTCACGCTCTTGCTGCCCTTGCTGCAACCTCATATTCAGATCAGCATAGCGCTGACGGCTGGTTTCAATTTTTTGTTCTAGCTCCTGTTTTTCTGCCTGACTCATGATAGCGGCATCATTCTGGTGCTGACGAGCAAGCCGATTCAACTCTTGCATAAGGGCTTGGCGCTCGGCATCCATTTCACCAAAATCGGCTTGTAAGCGAGCGTTCTCAGCTTCGGCTGCATTGGTAGAGAACAAAGCCGAATTTTGATCCAAGATAGCAATATTATTTGCCCAAATCACAGCTGGCAAACAGAACAAGAAAGCAATAATTTTCTTCATAACTGACTCCTAAAAACCAGATCGTATACTAAAGTTAAAGCCGCGAGTACGATCATCCTCACGGGCATTCAGCGGAACAGCAAAAACAAAATTCAAGGGTGCAATGGGCGTACTCCAAGTGATATCAACACCCGCACTCAAGCGCAACTCATCAAATTCCCAACCCGTCTGACAAAAACCATCGTCCTTAGCCTGAGGGTGACAAGAGGTGGTGTAAACGTTGCCGAGATCAACAAAGGCTGCCGTACGCCAGGGTGATTTATTGTCAACAAAGGGTACAGGGAAGATGAATTCCAAGCCCGTTCGCGTCAGTAGGTTGCCGCCAAAAGGCCTGCCAATGGAGTTCTTTGGGCCCAGACTGCCAGCATCAAATCCGCGTACTGAACCTGGGCCACCTGCACGATAATTCAGGGTAAATGGCAGCACATCCAGATCACCATAGGCATCAGCAAAGGCTAGATCTGAATGCCAACGAACAGCATAGTCATCAAAGAATGGCCAATACTGATCATAACGATAGCGGGCACGATAATAGGTTAAATCCCCCAGGGGCAGACCTGCTTCCAAACTAAACTGCTGACGATTACCATCCGTTGGACTAAAGCCTGAGTTTAGAGTGGAACGGACCCAGTTTGCCGACAACGACAAGTTATCAAACTCATTGCCCACAAGGCTCTCAAATAACTCAATCTCAGCAATCGGACTCTGGGTATAGAGGAAGGTACGCTCAAAGCCTAACTGCCATGTTAGTCTGGAATTTAGCGAAGTTGGATAACCTAGGCGCACTCGGGCTCCAAGGTTATCGGTACGATAGTTGATAAAATTTAAATTATCAAAATTGGTGCGTCGACCAAACAAATCCGCACCCATACCAATACCAGACTCTGTGACATAGGGGATATCGTAACTCAGGCTTGCTTCGGTCTCGGTTTGGTTAATCTGTAATTTTGCACCCAAAGAATGACCCGTGCCCATCACATTGGCCTGTGTAATTTCAGCAGAAGCAAAGATGCCAGCAACATCCGAATACCCAAGGCTCCCCTGAACATTACCGGTCTGTTTTTCTCTAACACGATAAACCACATCAATTTGGTCTGTTGTACCCGCAACCCGAGGGGTCTGTACTGTTACTTCTTCAAAAAAACCAAGGCGCATTAGTCGGGTTCGACTGTTACGGATATCACGCGCACGGGACAGTGAGCGCTCACGTTGCAACACCTCACGTCTAAGAGTTTCATCATTGGTGCCACTATTACCGCGGAATTCAACCTGTCGCACATAAACTTTAGGGCCTAACTGGACCTGATAGTTAATATCAAGCAGTAAATCGTCGGCCATGACCTCTGGCGCAATTTGCACCTCGGCAAAAAAGTAACCACGATCCGTTAAGAAGTTAAGCATGGCCTGCTGAGTAGCCAGCACTTCAGAACGAGAAAAGGTATCCCCAGCTTGTAATTTCAGCATGGCTTCTAATTCCTGCTGAAAGTCCGCGGTATCGCCCTGAACTCTCTGTTCACGAATTTGGTAAGGCAGACCCTCACTAACATTGAAGAATATATACAGGCCCTGGCGATCAGGAGACAAAGAAACCTGAGTAGAGCTCAGCTCAAAGTCTAAAAAGCCACGATCTAAATACCATGCCTCAAGTACCTGTTTATCCGCATTCAAGCCCTGTTGACTAAATCTATCTCGCTTAGTAAAGCGATCCCAAAGATTAGCCTGATCTCTGGCGCGCATGTTAAGCGATCGTTGCAGCAACTGCTCATCATCAAAGGCTTGATTGCCTGTGAACTGCACACCTGCAATAAAGGCGGACACTCCTTCTTCGACCTCAATCAATAAATCAACTCGGTTATTGGGTCTTGCGTCCAACTTCAGGCTAACCTGAGCCGCATACAAGCCAATAGCACTGTACTGACGCACCAATTCATTGCGAATCAACTCTAATTTAGAACGATCAAGGATTTCACCTTCACGGATCCCCTGCTCACGTAATGCTCCTGCCAAAAGGTCTTTACTAATTGCCCTAGTCCCTTCGATCTCTATGGTGCCAATGGCAGGGCGCTCAATCACCCGAAACACCAAGCGATCTTCAACTCTAAGTGCTTCAATATCATCGAACAAGCCAGTAGCATAGAGTGACCGAATGGACTGCGCGATGCTTTGAGAATCAAGCTCTTGCGCAGGCAACAAACCACTGCTTTGTAATGCCGATGCTGATGAAACACGCGCCAAGCCTTCAAATTCGATACTTTGTGGCTGCCAGGCCCAGACACTGGAGCAAAACAATGTGATAACACTGATAATGACGCGAATATTCATGCAAACCCTTTAACTAAATAAGCGAAAGAAATCATTAATAATGGCAAAGGACATCAAAGCCAAAAGCAAAACTGTACCTAAGAAGGCATAAGCCTGCTCAAAGCGCTCCGACATAGGCCTACCCCTTATGCCCTCTGCAGCCAATAAAACCAGATGACCTCCATCCAACACCGGCAATGGCAACAAATTAACAATACCAAGGCTGATGCTAATAAAGGCAAGAAAACTTAAAAAAGAAATCCATCCATAGCTAGCCGACTCTCCAGCAAGCTGAGCAATGGTAACCGGACCCGACAAATTCTGAACCGACAAATTACCGCTCACCATTCTTACAATAAATCGAAGCGATAGGCTAATCAACTCCAGAGTATCACTAACAGCTAACTGAACGGCCTCAACAGTTCCTACAGAAGCCATTTGCCTACTATCCAAAATGGCCTGAGGAACCTGAAGCTGTGCCCCCATCAGTAAGCGCCCATCACTGGGTTGCAGCTCAAGCTGATAAGGCCAAATCAAACCCTGCCTCATCACCTGTAGCTCAACATTGCTTTGCTCATTGTTAGACATCAAGCCTAACAGGTGCCCCCAGTCATCTACAGGCTGCTGAGCAAAGCTGATAATTTGATCACCTTGCTGCAAACCTGCTTGCTGAGCCGCACCACCTTCAACCAATTCTCCCAGCACTGCTGGCGGTGCTTGATTCCATGTACGCAAGCCAATGACTTGCATCGGATCAGGGTCTCTTTCACGACTGAGCCAGCGATCCAAGGGTTTCACGGCTTCTTGCCTCTGACCCTGTGCATCCAACCAAGCAATGTGCAGCTCACCACTGGTACCCAACCGATTGGCCAGGTTCAAACTTAGCTCACGCCAGTCTTCAACTGGCTGATGATCAATAGCCACAATCAAATCACCTGGCTGCAAACCTTGCTGAGCCAAGAAACTATCAGGGTACGGCTGACCTGCAATAGGGCTAAAGGTGGAAACCCCCTGAAGATTAATAACTGCATAAAGCAAAATGGCCAAAATAAAGTTAGCCAAAGGGCCTGCAGAAACAATGGCCATTCTTTGCCAAACTGGGCGCCTGTTATAAGAAACCGCTTCATCGGCAGCGTCATAATCCGGGTCACGCTGGTCAACAAAGCGTACGTAGCCACCTAACGGAATGGCTGACAAACTGAACTCCGTACCCTGCTTGTCACGACGACTAAAGAGCACAGGACCAAAACCAAGTGAAAATCGTAATACTTTCACACCACAGCGCCTAGCAACCCAAAAATGCCCCCACTCATGAACAGCAATTAGAATGGCCAGGGCAACCAAAAAAGCGATAAGGGTGCTCATAAGGCCAACCTCTGAATATGTTGATGAGCAATGGCGCGAGCGCGCTGATCTTCATGTTGCAACTGACTAACAGACTCCAAAGGCTCTACTCCTACCTGTGCCAGCACCTTAGCATTTACGCCTGCAATATCCATAAAAGCCAGTTGACCATTTAGAAAGGCTGCTACTGCCTCTTCATTGGCTGCGTTTAGATACACAGGTGCCAAACCAGCCAGGTGCTGAGCTTCACGGGCCAACACCAAACAAGGAAAGCGCTCAAGATCGGGCGGCTCAAAGGTTAAGGAAGCCAGCTGATGAAAGTCCAAAGGTTGAGCACCTGAAGCAATGCGCTCTGGCCAGGCTAAAGCATGAGCAATTGGAATGCGCATGTCCGGCGAGCCGAGTTGAGCCAAAACCGAACCATCCACATAGCGCACCATAGAATGGATGATGCTCTGTGGATGAACCACCACCTCAACCTGATCTGCATTCACATCAAACAGCCAGCAAGCCTCTATTAATTCCAACCCCTTATTCATCAGGGTTGCCGAATCAACGGATATTTTTTGCCCCATCGACCAATTAGGGTGTTTACAGGCTTGGGCTGGTGTTACTTGAACTAACTGTTCTAGGCTATGCTCCCTAAATGGACCACCAGAGGCGGTCAGCAACAAAGAACTAACAGACAAATCGACCTTACCTTGCGGCAAACACTGAAACAGAGCATTGTGCTCAGAGTCTATGGGAAGTAATAAGGCATGATTGCGCCTAGCCTCGGCCATCAAAAGCTCACCAGCGATGACCAGAGACTCCTTGTTCGCAAGAATGATTTTTTTACCGGCCTTAGCTGCAGCCAAAGTCGGCAGCAATCCCGCCGCACCAACAATGGCAGCCACCACAGCATCCACCTCCGCCATGGCCACCAGATCAAGAAGGGCTTGCTCGCCAAAGTGTAACTGGGTTTGACTGCTAGCAGGCCAACGCTGCTGCAAACTTTTGTAGGCCTGAGCCTCTGTCACCACAAGATGCTGAGGTTTAAATTCCGTTACCAGAGCCAGCATTTGTTCGACATTTTTGTGGCCCGATGCCATAAACAGTGAATAGCGATCAGGATGATCACGCAAGATGGACAATGTACTTTGACCAACAGAGCCTGTGGCACCTAACAATACAATCTGCTGCTTCATAAGATATTTGGCACCAAGCCGGACCAAAGCACCAGCCAGAGTAAAAACAAGGGTGCCGCCGCTGTTAAGGAGTCGATGCGGTCGAGCACGCCACCATGACCAGGGAGCAACTGGCTGCTGTCCTTGATGCCGCGATAACGCTTAAGCATAGACTCAAAAAGATCACCAACAATGGATACCCAAACCCAAAGCATGGCACCCAGGGCCCAAAGTAACCACTGGCTCAGGCCCCAAGCATATTGCTCAGCCAACAAGAAACCAGAAAGCAGGGCCAAGACGAAGGCTGCGACCATAGCACCCAAGACACCGGCCCAAGTTTTGCCTGGACTAACCCTGGGCGCGAGCTTTAACTTACCCCAGCGGCGACCAGCAAAATAAGCGCCTATGTCAGCACTCCAAACGAAAAGCATCAACAACAGCACCAACCACGGGCCGATTTCGTGAGATCTTAGTTGCACCAAAGCTTGCCACATGGGCACCAAGACCAAAAGGCCCATCAGAGCTCGAATCCAGCGCGCATGCCACCAAGCTTGTCCATGTGGGTATTGTTTGATTAGGCCAAAAGCAAGCAACCACCATAATGCGGCCAATGCCATGAGGGGCAATATAAGCCATGTTAACCAGTGTAACAGCAGCATCACCAAGGCTACAAACAGCAGGTATAACCAACGGCCTCTATCAAAAGAGGCCAAATTTGCCAATTCCCAAGCCCCTAACAAGACCATAAAAGCCATGGCTAGGGCAAACAGAGATTGGGGCAGCAAGAAAATTGCTGCCAGCATTAAAGGCATCAGCACCAAGGCTGTCAGCACGCGGGTAATTAACATGAAAAATCCCTAGTCGCGGCCTCCAAAGCGGCGTTCACGACCATTAAAGGCTTGTATGGCCTGTTCCAACTGCGCCTCACGAAAATCAGGCCAGAGACAGGGAGTAAACCACAGCTCAGCATAGGCCAACTGCCACAATAAAAAATTAGACAGTCGCTGCTCGTTTGCTGTGCGAATACATAGGTCCACAGCAGGCAGATCAGCTAAGCACATTGACTGTGCCAAGCGTTGCTCATCCACTTGGTCAAGAGTTATCAGACCTTGTTGAACCTGCTGTGCAAGGGCACGACTGGCCTGGGCGATATCCCACCTGCCACCATAATTAACCGCAACCACCAGCCACATCCCAGTATTATTGGCCGTCATTTCACAGCTTTGTGCAATACGATCTTGCAAGTCTTGTGGCAAAGGGGAAAGGTCACCAATGACCCGCAAGCGTATATTGTGTTCAACTAAACGCTTAACCTCTTTATCAAGCGCCCACAAAAAAAGATCCATCAAACCACGGACCTCCTCTTCTGGTCGCTTCCAGTTTTCACTAGAAAAAGCAAAGAGAGTTAATGCCTGAACACCTCGTGACGCACAGCCTCGCACAGTAGCACGCACCGCATCCACCCCAGCCTTGTGGCCAGTTATGCCGCCTAGAAGCCGTGCCTTGGCCCAACGATTGTTGCCATCCATGATGATGGCAATGTGTTGCGGGATCCGCAACGAACTGTCTTGCGTCAAAACTATACCTTCAAGAGGTCTGCTTCTTTATTGGCCAGCATGTCATCAACCTTGGCAACAAACTTATCAGTCAGCTTTTGCACTAGGTCTTCTGCTGAACGGGCTTCATCTTCACTGATCATTTTCTCTTTCAGTAACTCCTTTACTTCTGAATTAGCATCGCGACGACCATTACGCACGGAAACTCTTGCTTTTTCAGCTTCAGCTCGTGCTTGTTTAATAAAGTCTTTGCGAGTTTCCTCGGTCAACATCGGCATACTAATGCGAATGGTTCCGCCACTGGTATTAGGATTTAAGCCAAGATCACTTTTAAGAATGGCCTTCTCAATTTCTGGCACCAAATTACTTTCCCAGGGCGAAATGGCCAGAGTACGACCATCTTCGACCATAATATTTGCCACCTGCGACAAAGGCGTTGGCGCGCCATAATAATTGATCTTAACAGGATCAAGTAGATTGGGGTTGGCTCGACCCGTACGGATACGGTTAAACGCGTTCTCTAAGGCTACCAAAGCCTTAGCCATTTGGGCATCGCCCTGAGCTAAGATATCATCAATCATTATTGAACCTCTTTAATCATTAACGTGCCTTCGTTCTCGCCCATTACGACCGAAATCAAAGCGCCCGCTTTATTCATATTAAACACCTTTACCGGCATGTCATGGTCTCGCACCAGGCATACAGCGGTTAAATCCATGACCCCAAGTTGTTTCTCTAGGGCTTCATCATAGGTCACTGAATCGTATTTGATTGCGTCAGGATCTTTACGCGGATCAGCAGTATAAACACCATCAACATTGGTGGCCTTCATGACAACATCTGCGTCAATTTCAATACCACGCAAACAGGCAGCCGAATCAGTAGTAAAAAAGGGATTACCCGTACCAGCAGAAAATATAACCACATCATGCTGTTCAAGGTAACGAATGGCCGTGCGGCGATCGTAATCTTCTACCACACCGCGCATCGGAATGGCCGACATTACGCGGGTACGAATATTGGCGCGCTCCAGGGCGTCTCGCATGGCCAAGGCGTTCATCACCGTGGCCAACATGCCCATGTGATCGCCCGTCACCCGGTCCAAACCCGCAGCATTCAGCTCGGCACCACGAAACAGGTTGCCCCCACCAATGACCAAACCAACCTGCACACCAATACCAATGAGCTGGCCAATTTCCAATGCCATACGATCCAAAACCTTAGGATCAATGCCAAAGCCCTTACTACCGGCAAGCGCCTCACCACTGAGTTTTAATAAAATTCGCTTATAACGGGCGCGACTGTCTGTTTTGGGCATGGCCTATTCCTCTAAAAAAAGCGGTGCAAGATTAACGAATTTTGCTCTATTGTGCCAGAGAAACGCCTGCTACGGCAGTATAAATGACGCTTTTGTTGCTTGAGCTGTAAAATAATACAGTAAACAAAAAGCCCCTGGTGGACAGGGGCTTAAGGCTTCAGGTCAATAGTAGAGTCAAGACCTAGGGCAGCAAGGTCGATCCCATCAAGAAACGATCAATCTCACGAGCGGCACCACGACCTTCGTTGATGGCCCAGACAATCAAGGATTGGCCACGACGAGCATCGCCAGCAGCAAAGACCTTAGCCACATTGGTATGGTAATGGTCAAAGGCAGCCTTGGCGTTAGAACGGGCGTCTTGCTCTATGCCAAACAGCTCCAACAATGAAGCTTCGGGGCCAGTAAAGCCCATGGCCAATAGCACCAAATCAGCAGCAATGACTTCTTCAGTACCGGCAATGGGCTGCGGACTGAATTGACCCTGTTCGTTTTTGACCCACTCAATGGCAACGCGTTTAACACCCACCACTTGACCGGCCTCATTACCCACCAATGCCTGAGTCATCATTTGGTAATCACGTGGATCCTGACCCTGCACGGCAATGGCTTCTTCTTGGCCATAGTCGATTTTCAGGGTGCGCGGGAATTCTGGCCAAGGGTTATCAGCCGCACGCTCAACCGGGGGCTTAGGCATGATCTCCAACTGAGTGATCTTAGCGCAACCATGGCGCAACGAAGTGCCCACACAGTCGGTGCCCGTATCACCACCACCTATGACCACTACCTGCTTGCCCTTGGCACTGATGTAATTGCCATCGGCATGAGCGCTGTCGAGCAGGCTCTTGGTATTACCGGTCAAAAACTCCATAGCAAAGTGCACGCCCTTAAGCTCACGACCCGGCACCGGCAAATCACGAGGCTTAGTTGCTCCGGTAGCCACCAGCACGGCATCATAATCCTGCTGCAATTGCTCGGCACTGATGTCGACACCCACATTAACGCCAGTACGGAATTCCACGCCCTCAGCGCTCATCAAATCCAAACGGCGCTGAATGATGTGTTTTTCCAACTTCATGTTGGGAATGCCATACATCAACAAACCACCAATACGGTCGGCACGCTCGAAGACCACCACATGATGACCAGCACTGTTCAACTGAGCAGCGGCCGCCAAACCGGCAGGACCACTACCAATGACTGCAATTTTTTTACCCGTGCGCTGCGCCGGCGGCTTAGCCACCACCCAGCCCTCGGCAAAGCCACGCTCAATGATGGCGTTTTCATGGTGCTTAATAGTCACCGGCGGCGCATTGATGCCCAACACACAGGAACCTTCGCAGGGCGCTGGACAAACTCGGCCAGTGAACTCAGGAAAGTTGTTGGTCTTGTGCAGCCGATCCAGCGCCTCTCGCCACAGACCACGGTACACCAGATCGTTCCACTCCGGGATCAGGTTGTTAACCGGACAGCCCGCAACCTTTGGCGCACTGGCGTTGTCACCAGAGTGACAAAAGGGCACGCCGCAATCCATGCAACGAGCAGCCTGCTCACGAATCTCAACCTCTGGCATTTCAGTATGCACTTCATACCAATCAGCCAAGCGTTCCTTGGGGTCACGATCCACCACGTCTTGGCGATCAAACTCTAAAAAACCTGTTGCTTTACCCATGATAAATCCCCCTTAGGCCTTGGCAGCTTGCTGTTTCAAATTAGCCATGTGCATATTAAATGCAGCCTCGGCAATCTCATACTCGCTGTTATATTGTTGACTGTCGCGAGCTTGTTGCATGTAACCCATCATGCGTTCATAGTCATGCGGCATGACGCGGACAAACTGTTGCAGGCTTTGCTGCCAGTTGGCTAGAATTTGCGCCGCCACATCTGAGCCAGTGTATTGCAAGTGACGCTCGATTAGGGCTTTCAATTCTTGTTGTTCTGCCGCATCGGCAACGGGTGACAAATAGACCATCTCCATGTTGCAGTTTTGCGCAAAGGTGCCGGCCTTATCAAAGATATAGGCCACGCCACCAGACATACCAGCAGCAAAGTTACGGCCAGTGCCCCCCAGAATCACGGCCTTACCACCGGTCATGTATTCGCAACCGTGATCACCCACACCCTCAACCACTGCAGTTACACCTGAGTTACGTACGCAGAAACGCTCACCAGCCACACCATTAATGTAAGCATCACCGGCAGTGGCACCAAAGAAGGCGACGTTGCCTAAAATGATGTTATCCTGTGCCTTGAAGGTGGCTTCTGGCGCCGGTTTGAGCACCAAGCGAGCACCAGACAAGCCCTTACCAAAGTAGTCGTTGGCATCGCCCAACACGGTAAAGCTCAGCCCCTTGGCACCAAAGGCGGCAAAGCTCTGACCTGCAGACCCCGTACATTCCACCTGAATGCAATCCTGAGGCAGGCCTTGCGCACCATGTCGCTTGGAAACTTCGTACGACAACATGGTGCCCACTGAGCGGTTGATATTGCGCACATAATACTCGAGCTTAACCGGCAACTGCTGTTCAAGGGCTGCTTTGGCATCCTTGATCATCTGGCGGTCAACAATGTCATTGATGTGATGTTTTTGCTGCTCAGAATTACATAGGCTATCACCATTCACTGCATCAGTACGGTACAGAATGGGAGATAAATCTAGATTCTGATACTTCCAGTGATCCAGGCTGTCCACCACTTTTAATACCTCTGCATGGCCAACCATTTCATCCACTGAGCGGAAGCCCAGCTCAGCCATGATCTCTCGCAGACCCTCGGCTAAGAAGGTGAAGAAATTAACCACGTGCTGTACCTGGCCGCTAAAGCGACGGCGAAGATCTGGATCCTGAGTCGCCACACCCACAGGACAGGTGTTCAAATGACACTTACGCATCATGATGCAGCCCTCAACAATCAGAGCAGCAGTGGCCACGCCCCACTCTTCAGCACCCAATAGGGTTGCAATGGCCAGGTCACGCGGTGTTTTCATCTGACCATCGGCCTGAACCACTACCCTTGAACGCAGGCGGTTGCGCACTAAGGTCTGATGCGCTTCAGCCAAGCCAAGTTCCCAAGGTAAACCACAATGCTTGACTGATGTTAAGGGAGAAGCACCCGTGCCGCCGTCATGACCGGCAATAAGAATCACATCGGCATAACCCTTGGCCACACCAGAGGCAACCGTACCCACTCCAGCCTCAGACACCAGTTTAACATTGACTCGTGCGTCTGGGTTGGCGTTTTTAAGGTCAAATATCAGCTGCGCTAAGTCTTCAATGGAATAAATATCGTGGTGTGGTGGTGGCGAAATCAAGCCCACACCAGGCGTGGCACCACGGGTGCGACCAATCCAGGCATCAACCTTCTCGCCAGGCAACTGACCACCCTCACCGGGTTTAGCGCCCTGAGCCATTTTAATTTGTAACTCAACCGCATTAGCGAGGTAATGACTGGTTACACCAAAGCGGCCAGAGGCCACCTGCTTAATGGCTGAATTAAGTGAATCGCCATTTTCTTGCGGCTTGAAGCGGATAGGGTCCTCACCACCTTCACCTGAGTTACTCTTACCACCAATACGGTTCATGGCCGCAGCCAGGGTGGTGTGGGCCTCCCAAGAGATGGAACCAAAGCTCATGGCGCCAGTAGCAAAGCGCTTAAAGATGCTTTCTTTTGGCTCTACCTCATCCAGAGGCACCGATGGGCGGTTGGAATTAAATTCAAATAGACCACGCAGGGTATAGGCGGCCTTGGCCTGATCGTCCACTGCCTTGGCGTATTCTTTGAACAGTTTGCCATCGTTTAGGGCCGTTGAGTGCTGCAGCAAACGAATGGTGGTTGGGTTGAACAGATGGCGCTCGCCATCAAAGCGCCAAGAGTATTGGCCACCGGAGGACAAAATCAGATCGTCCTTAGCAAAGGCTGGCTGGTGCTTGGCCAAGGCTTCACGAGCTATATCGTCCAGCGACAAGCCCTGAATGCGACTGACGGTGCCGGTAAAATATTGATCAATTACCGCAGTGGAAATACCCAGGGCCTCAAAAATCTGCGCCCCTTGATATGACTGTAGCGTAGAGATTCCCATCTTAGAGAAAATTTTCAACAGACCAGCATCAACAGCCTTCATAAAGTTAGCAGTCAGTTTCTCTTTACTCAACTCAGGGCTAACTTCATCCTGATCACTCATGGCCTCAAGGCTAGCAAAGGCTAAATAGGGGTTAACCGCACCCGCACCATAACCAACCAAAGTGGCGAAGTGATGAACTTCACGAGCATCAGCGGTTTCAACCACTAGACCACAGAGTGCGCGCAGACCGTTGCGGATCAAATGGTGATGCACAGAGGCCGTGGCCAACAAGCTTGGAATGGCAGCCAGCTCTTTATTCATACCGCGATCGGAAAGCACCAGAAGGGTTGCACCATCACGCACTGCCTGATCAGCTGCCGCATTCAAGGCGTCCAGTGCCTCAGCCAAACGACCAGGCTGACCATCGGCGTTAAACAGCATGTCCAAACGCACGGCTTTTACAGCAGCCTTATCGGACGCAAGTAAAGAAGCCAGCTCATCGTTACTTAACACAGGACGATCCAAACGCAGCATGGCGGCATGCTCTGGCGTTTCGGCCAGCAGGTTATGCTGGCGACCCAAGTAAGAGTAGAGCGACATCACCATGGCTTCACGAATCGGATCGATGGGCGGGTTAGTCACCTGAGCAAATAGCTGTTTGAAATAATTGGACAGATGCTGTGGCTGTTCCGACAGCACCGGCAAGGCGTTATCCGTACCCATGGAACCCAGGGCTTCTTTTCCGCCCTCACCCATGGGCGCCAACAACAGAGTTAACTCTTCTTTGCTCACACCAAAGGCTTGTTGCCATTGCAATAGATTACCCTCAAAGGCTTGACCCTGGGCCTTGGGCAGGTCTTGCAAGGTCAGCTGATGCTGTTTGACCCATTGAGCATAGGGCTGCTGGCTGCATACCTGGCTCTTAACCTCGTCATCACTGATGATACGACCCTGCTCCAGATCGGCAATGAAGATCTTGCCTGGCTGCAAGCGACCCTTGCGCACCACCTTGGATTGGTTAACCACCAGAGCGCCGGTCTCAGAGCCCATAACAATGGTGTCGTCTTCGGTCACTAGGAAGCGTGATGGGCGCAGACCATTACGGTCTAGGGTTGCGCCAATGATTTTACCATCAGTAAAGCCCAGAGAAGCAGGACCATCCCATGGCTCCATCACACTGGCGTAATACTCATAAAAGGCGCGCTTGGTGGGTTCCATGTCTGGCTGATTTTGCCAGGCTTCAGGCACCAGCATCATCATCACCTGAGCCAAAGGACGACCAGATAACAGCAATAACTCAACCACCATATCAAGGTTGGCTGAGTCAGACATGTTGCGATCATTGATCGGCTTGATCATGGCCAATTCTTGCTCAGTGAAACTGGCGGTTTCGAGCAGAGCCTCACGCGCCTTCATCCAATTAATGTTGCCGCGTACGGTGTTGATTTCACCGTTGTGTGAAATGTAGCGAAAGGGCTGAGCCAAGCGCCAAGCAGGGAAGGTATTGGTTGAAAAGCGCGAGTGGAACATGGCCAACGCACTGACACACTCAGGGTCTTGCAAGTCTAGGTAATACTCTCTTACCTGAGCAGTGGTCAACTGACCCTTGTAAATAACGGTGCGGCTAGAGAGTGAAATAATATAGAAATCCGTGCCAGCGCCTGCAACCTCTTCTTGAATTTTATGAATGCTGTAGTTACGCAGCACATAGAGCTTGCGTTCGAACTCTTGATAGCTCATGCCCTCAGGGCGAGCAATGAACCACTGTTGAATATTGGGCTCGGTCGCCAAGGGCGCATCGCCCAAACCACTGTTGTCCACCGGTACTTTACGGAAACCCAGGGTGGTCAGGCCTAATTGCGCAGCATGGGCCAGCAAACGCTCTTTGCAAGGCTGAAACAATGCTTCTTGCTGCGGAAAGAACACCATGCCCAAGGCATAGGCTTCTGGCTCAGGCAGGTCAAAACCAAGATTACCTTTGGCGACAAGAAACTCATGCGGAATCTGAATAAGCACACCGGCGCCATCACCGCTGCGAATATCAAAACCCGTACCACCACGGTGCTCCATGCAGCTCAGCATGGAAAGCGCGCTCTCGACGATACCATGAGATTTTTTGGCCCTAAGGTTGGCCACAAAACCGATACCGCAACTGTCGTGCTCAAAATCTGGGTGATACAAGCCTTGATTGCTGTGTTGTATGAGTTGATCAGTCATTATTTCTTATCCCATTGCCACGAGTGCCAGCACCCGCTTGTTGTAATCATGGCTTTCTGTTGCTCAAATCCTGCAGAAAACCAGCGATAACTGACCGCCTCCCTAGCCGCCAGTCGCCCATACAAAATGGGCAGCTATTATACAAGAAAAAGGCATTTTAAGCAGTCTTTTGTCGTATAAAATTCTGAACAAGCCCACAAAGCAGGCAGAGCCCTGCATAAAAATTGCCATTTCCTATACGATGAGCGCAAAAAAAAGGGCCTGTACTGGCCCTTAATATGTTCACTGATTATTTGCTTAAACCAGCTGCGGCTGCCACCTCGGCGGCAAAATCCACTTCTTCTTTTTCGATGCCTTCGCCCACTTCAACACGAACAAAGCTCAGCACCTCAGCACCAGCAGCCTTAACAAACTCAGATACCTTTTGGTCTGGGTTTTTAACAAAGGGCTGCTCAACCAGACTAACTTCAGCAACAAACTTCTTCAGGCGACCCTCAACCATTTTGGCGACAATCTCAGCAGGCTTGCCTGAACCTTCAGATTGAGCGATGACAACCTGACGCTCACGCTCAAGAGTCTCGGCATCCACCTGATCAGCAGAAACCACCTGTGGGTTCACGGCAGCAACATGCATGGCCACATCTTTAGCCACCTCAGCATCAGCACCAGTCAAACCAACCAGCACACCAATTCGACCACCATGAATATAAGCACCCACAACAGGAGCCTCCAGGGTCTCAATGCGTCGAACACCAATGTTCTCACCAATCTTCTGCACCAGAGCTTCACGCTCAGACTCAAGATCACCGGCCATTATCGCAGCCACGTCGGTAGTTTTTGCAGCCAGAGCAGCATCAGCCACCTTGTTGGCGAAAGCCAGGAAGTTGTCATCGCGAGCCACAAAATCGGTCTCACAATTAACCTCAACCGCAAAGCCATGCCCACCCTTAACACGAGCGATAACCACGCCTTCAGCAGCAATACGACCTGATTTCTTAGCAGCCTTTAAGCCAGACTCTTTACGCAAAGTATCAATTGCCAACTCAATATCACCATTTGCAGCAACCAGAGCTTTTTTACACTCCATCATGCCCAAGCCTGTACGCTCACGAAGCTCTTTAACCAGTGCAGCCTTAATTTCAGCCATGTCATTCTCCAAAATTCGATGAGTTTATCGCAGCCGACCAAACGGCTGCTGTAGACTATGCGTTTTTTGTTACGCCTGCGCTTCAGGAGCCTCTGCGCTCTCTGCAACTTCAACGAAATCACTAGCCGAACCACCACGAGTCAACTCAATGGTATCTGTTACAGCCTTGGTAAAGACCTCGATAGCACGGATGGCATCGTCATTACCTGGGATAACGTAGTCAATATTTTTAGGGTCACTGTTGGTATCAACCACACCAATTACTGGAATACCAAGCTTTTTAGCTTCAAGAACAGCAATGTCTTCGTGATCTACGTCAATCACAAACAGAGCGTCTGGCAAGCCGCCCATGTTTTTAATACCACCAACAGAACGCTCCAGCTTCTCTATTTCACGAGTGCGCATCAGAACTTCTTTTTTGGTCAGCTTATCAAAGGTGCCGTCATCACGCTGAGCTGTCAGCTCAGTCAAACGCTTAATTGACTGACGGACAGTCTTGTAGTTGGTAAGCATACCACCCAACCAGCGGTGATTAACATAAGGCATGCTTACGCGCTCAGCCTCTTGCTTGATAATCGCACTGGCAGCGCGCTTAGTGCCAACAAACAGGATCTTATTACCCTTGTTAGCAGCAAGACTTTCGACAAACTTAAGTGCATCATTTAATGCCGGCACCGTGTGCTCAAGGTTAATGATGTGAATTTTGTTGCGCGAACCAAAGATGAATTTACCCATCTTTGGGTTCCAGAAACGCGTTTGGTGACCAAAATGCACACCCGCCTTTAACAGGTCACGCATGCTTACATTTGCAATTGCCATAAAAATTGAACTCCAGAGTTCGGGTTAATCCTCCAGCCGTCCCAATCACCAACCCCAAGGGCACCCAGGTGACTGTGTCGACGACTGTGTGTCGTTTACCGCATCAAAAGCGGCGCAATAATGTACTACACCGGACAAAAAAGCGAAAGTCCCGTGCAGAAAAAAATAAAAGCAGCTAAAATGCGCCAACATTCATAGGGTCAAAACGATGACAGTTATCATTAAGACAGCAGAGCAGATTGCAAAGATGCGTGTTGCCGGTCGCTTGGCAGCAGAGGTACTGGAAATGATCGAGCCCCATGTGGTGCCTGGAATTAGCACTGGCGAACTGGACCGCATCTGCCACCAATACATCACTGAGGTACAGGGCGCCATTCCTGCCCCGCTGAATTATCACGGCTTCCCCAAGTCTATTTGCACATCCATAAATCAGGTCGTTTGTCACGGCATCCCTGATGACAACAAAATCCTTAAAAAAGGCGATATCATCAATATCGACATCACAGTAATCAAGGACGGTTTTCATGGTGACACCAGCAAGATGTTTTACCTAGGCGAGGTTCCACCCTTTGCCAAAAAACTCTGTGAAGTAACTCAGGAATGCCTTTACCTAGGCATCCAACAAGTCAGGCCGGGGGCTCGACTGGGAGACATCGGTCATGTCATCAGCGATCACGCTCATCGTCATCATTACTCTGTTGTCCGAGAATATTGCGGTCATGGCATAGGCGAAGGCTTCCATGAAGACCCTCAGGTAGTGCACTATGGCAAGGCTGGCACTGGATTGGAGCTTCAAGCAGGGATGATATTCACCATTGAACCCATGATTAACCTAGGCGCACGCCAGGTTAAATTATTAGGCGATGATTGGACGGTAATCACCAAAGACCGCAAGCTGTCAGCCCAGTGGGAGCATACTATTCTTGTTACTGCTGATGGTTTTGAAGTGCTAACCTTGCGCCAAGAAGAATCTAACAGCAGCATTGCCTAGCAAAGTGAGTTGCCCATGAGCACCCTTGATAACTACCAAGACAGCAGCCTATTCAGCAACCTGGATACCAAGGCCCAACCAGATCTAAAAAAACTGATCAAAGATCTGGATGAAGAACTGCAAAGCCGCTTTGTCAAGGGCGAAGCAATTCGGCTTCTTGTTCGTCAGCGGGCCTGGGCACTGGATCAGGTTTTACTTCACCTTTTCCATCGCTTTCCATTACTAGGCGATCAGGGGTGCGCGCTCATTGCAGTTGGCGGTTACGGACGTGGGGAACTGCTCCCCTTTTCCGATATTGATATCTTATTACTGCTCGCCAAAGAGCCCAAGGACCAAAAATTGGTGCTTAGCATCGAACAATTCTTGGCTGAGTTATGGAACCTAGGGCTTCAAATTGGTCATAGTGTTCGCACCCTAGACGACTGTTTGCGCGAAGCAGAAGCCGACATCACTGTCATGACTAATCTAATGGAGCACCGTTGCATTACTGGTGAGCTCAAGCTTGCCAATAAGCTTCAGCCCATTCTTGCACCAACCAATCTATGGCCTGCGCCGGCATTTTTCAAAGCTAAGCTAAACGAGCAAGTGCACCGTCACCAAAAGTATCAGGATACTGAATACAATCTGGAACCTAATGTCAAAACCTCGCCAGGCGGTCTTAGAGATTTACAGACCATTACCTGGGTAACTCGCCGTGCCTTTGGCAGCCATAGCTTTAAATCATTAATGCAAAAAGGCCTTTTAACTCAAGAAGAGTATCGTGCCTTACTGGATGGCCAGGCCTTCTTATGGCGTGTTCGCTGGGCACTGCATGCTGAATGTCGTCGCGCCGAAGACCGGCTGCGTTTTGATTTGCAACGACAAATTGCAGCGCAATTTGGCTATGAAGACGAAGATGGTCGCTTAGCGGTCGAAAAATTCATGCAGCAATATTATCGAACCGTCTTCGAAATCTCATTGATGAATGAGTTGTTACTGCAACAACTGCAAGACAACCTAATTCCACCTGCAGACCAAGAATACCAGGCGCTTAACAATCGTTTTGGCATTCGAGCCGGCTGGCTAGAGGCCAAGAACGAAGCTGTCTTTAAGCGTACCCCTTCTGCACTGCTTGAAGCCTTTCTATTAATGGCTCAGTACCAAGAGCGGATTAAGGGGCCAAGTGCAGCTCTCGCGCGCTTAATTCGGGCCAATCGTCATCTAATTGATGCTAATTTTCGCAACGACATCCGTAACACCTCACTATTCTTAGAGCTTATTCGCTCTCCCCTTGGCATCAGCACCAACCTTAGAAGAATGAATCGCCTAGGGATTTTGGGGAAATTTATTCCTGAATTTGCCCAGATTGCAGGGCAGATGCAATACGACCTCTTTCATGTGTACACCGTGGATGCTCACACCCTACTGGTGATTCGTAATTTACGAAAGTTTCGTCATAAAAATAACACTCAAAGCTTTCCTTTAGCGACACAGATCATTCGTGAAATACCCAAGGTAGAGTTGCTTTATCTGGCTGGTCTTTTTCATGACATAGGCAAGGGAAGAGGAGGCGATCATAGCCAGTTAGGTGCCCTGGATGCCCAGCGCTTTTGCCAACGCCTAAGACTTGGGCAACAGGATACAGACCTGGTAACCTGGTTGGTTGAGCAGCATCTATTGATGTCACAGACCAGCCAAAGAGAAGACATTTCCGACCCTGCAGTCATCCATGCCTTTTGCGAAAAAGTCCGAGACATTCGTCGCTTGAATTATCTCTATGCCTTGAGCGTGGCTGACATCAGCGCCACCAACCCAGCACTCTGGACCAGTTGGCGCGCCAGCCTAATGAAGCAGCTGTACGATCAAGCCTTGAGAGCTTTTCGCCGGGGCCTTGAAAATCCAGTCGATAAACAAGAGCGCATCAGCGAGACCAAGGCCGCTGCTCTAAACATTTTACAAAACAATGGCTTTTGTGAGCAGCAGGTGCTGGCCTTTTGGGACAACCCGGGTGACGACTATTTCTTACGTGAGTCGGCCGAAGACATTGCTTGGCACCTGGAAGCCATTATGCAAGCAGGAACTAAACAACCCTTGGTGCTGATTAAACAAAGCGCTGCCGAACAATTTGCCGGGGCAATCCAAATATTTGTCTATGCACCTGATCGTGACCACCTATTTGCCGATATTGTTACCAAACTTGATCAATTAATGCTGAGCATTGTTGACGCACGCATCATGACTTCCAACAGTAGCCAGTTCAGCCTGGATACCTTTATTGTTCAGGAGCAGCACGCAAACCAACCTAGCACTGAACGACAGGCTCAAATACAGCATCAATTGCAAAGCATGCTAAGTAACAATCAGCCCCTCAAGGCTACGCGTAAGCGGCCTGCGGCTAAGTTAAAGCATTTTTATGTACCCGAACAGGTTACCATTGCCAATGACATCAATAATGCTCGCACCATTATCGAAGTCATTGGCACCGACAGGCCAGGCTTACTGGCCGACATAGGTGCTCTATTTAAAAAGCACCGTATCAGCTTACAAAATGCCCGCATCTCTACCCTTGGAGAGCGAGTGGAAGATGTATTTTTTGTGGTCACCAGTGACCACCACCCCATCAACGACCTAGAGCAATGCCAGCAACTGCAACAAGACTTATTGCAACTTTTAGCGGAGCACCATCAATGAATTCCGATCTGCAACTTTTACAACCCTACCCCTTTGAGAAGCTGGCAAAGCTATTTTCTAGCGTTGAACCCAAGATTGCCGAGCGTATTAGCTTTGGCATTGGCGAGCCGCAGCACCCAGCGCCTAACTTCGCGCTAGAAGAATTACAACAACGCGCCAACCTGTATAACAAATACCCCAGCACCAAGGGGCCTATCTGGCTACGTGAAGCCATTGCCCACTGGGCCAGCCAGCGCTTTGCGCTGAATCAACTGTGCCCTGACAGCCAAGTACTGCCTGTGAATGGTACGCGCGAAGCCATCTTCAGCTTTGTTCAGGCCGCCTATGACAAAAGCAAGCGCGCGGCCAAGCCCTTGGTGCTCAGCCCAAACCCCTTCTACCAAATCTACGAAGGCGCCACCCTGCTGGCTGGCGGCGAGATCAAATTACTGCCTTGCACGGCACAAACGGGCATGCAACCGGATTACCAAGCCGTACCCGATCAGGTATGGCAGCAAACGCAAATTTTGTTCATCTGTTCGCCCAACAACCCTACCGGCGCGGTGCTCAGCCTGGAGCAACTGCAGCAGCTCCTGCAACTGGCAAACAAGCACGATTTCATCATTGCATCGGACGAGTGCTACAGCGAAATTTACCAAAACGAACAACAGCGCCCAGTTGGCCTCTTGCAGGCCGCAGCCAGCCTGGGCTGGCATGATTATCGCCACTGCATTGTCTTTCATTCCTTGTCCAAGCGCTCCAATCTGCCGGGACTGCGCTCAGGTTTTGTCGCCGGTGATGCCAGGATCATGCAGGCCTTTTTGCAGTATCGCACCTACCATGGCTGCGCCATGCCTTTGCCGGTGGCTCATGCCAGCCAACTGGCGTGGCAAGACGAAAACCATGTGCAGAATAATCGTGAACTGTATCGCCTGAAATTCGAGCAAGTTTTGCAGGTTCTTAGCCCGGTCTACCCCTGTAGCAAACCAGACGCCAGTTTTTATCTGTGGCTACCCACACCCATCGACGACCAGGCCTTTGCCCAGCAATTACTGGCAGAGTACAACCTTGCGGTTTTGCCGGGCAGTTACCTCGGCCGCGACGTAGAAGGCTTTAACCCAGGCAGTGGCTATGTGCGCCTAGCACTGGTTGCCACCCTGGACGAATGTTTGGCTGGCGCAGAACGCCTAGCCCAGTTTGGGAGACAATTGACATGCTAACGCTCTACGGCATCAAGCAATGCGACACGGTAAAGAAAGCCACAAAATGGCTGGATGCTCAAGGCATCCCTTATCAAATGATTGATGTTAAAAGTCAGCCGCCCAGCCCTGAACTGCTGGAGCAAGCCTGGCAACACTTTGGTGACAAGCTGGTCAACAAAAGTTCGACTACCTGGCGGCAACTGAGTGACGCCGACAAGGCCGACAGTAGTAAAGAGCACCGCTTAACGCTCCTCGCGCAAAACCCCACCCTGATGAAGCGGCCCCTGATTAAGGGCGGTCGCGAGTGGACACTTGGTTTTAAAGCAGAGCAATTTGCCGAGATTTATCAGGCCTAATTTTTCACCCCTAGAGGAACTTAATATGTCATTTGCCTTTGCCCTGGGTTTGGCGACCCTAAACCAACAACAGCAAATCATCGAAGTCTATTACCCTGAGCCAGAGTGCGGCCTAAGCAGTGAGCGCAGTGCACAATTGCAGGCCTTGCTCGGCCAGCACGCCAAGGTCGTCAGCAGTCTGGATGCCAAGCAAAAACAAAGCCTAGCGCCCCTAGTCGGCAGCCTTAGCCAACAATTGCTGCAAGCCGAACTTCAAGCCAACCAAGCTGTGGTCGCCGTGCTGCTCAATGAAGACAGCAAACCAGGCTCAGTGGCCGAGGCTTTCCTCAAGCTGCACCTGTTGTCGCACCGCCTGATCCAGCCCCACGGCCAGGTATTGGATGGCATCTTTGGCACCCTGCATAACCTAGCCTGGACCAACGAAGGCGCCATTGATCTGGCCGACCTAGCTGACAGGCAACTGCAAGCTCGCCTAGCAGGCCGCCCGCTGATGGTATTCTGTGTCGATAAGTTCCCGCGTATGGCCGACTATGTGGTGCCTTCTGGCGTGCGCCTGGCTGACACCAGCCGCTTGCGCCTGGGTGCTCATGTAGGCGAAGGTACCACCGTGATGCACGAAGGCTTCATCAACTTCAATGCTGGCACCCTGGGCACCTCCATGGTTGAAGGTCGCATCTCTGCTGGCGTCACTGTTGGCAGTGGCACCGACCTGGGCGGTGGCTGCTCGACCATGGGCACCCTGTCCGGTGGTGGCAACATTGTCATCAAACTGGGCGAAAACTGCCTTCTGGGCGCCAATGCTGGCACCGGCATTCCGCTGGGCAATCGCTGCACCATTGAATCTGGCCTATACATTACGGCTGGCACCAAGGTACAGATGCTGGATGCCTCAGGCCAGGCCAGTCAGGTGGTCAAGGCACGTGAATTGGCCGGCAAAGACGACCTGTTGTTCCGCCGCAACTCGCTAACTGGCGGCATTGAGTGCCTGACCAATAAGTCAGCCGTGGAGCTGAATGCCGAGCTGCACAACAACTAACCCCAGCTCACAAACTGGCAGCGGCGCACCGCTGCCAAGGTGATAGAATAGATGAACACCGACAGCAGCAATTTCGTGGCCCTGCTTGACCGACTACGTTGGATCAAGCGTTGGGGCCTCAAGCGCAACGTGACGGAAGAAAACGTCATGGAACACAGCTGGCAGGTAGCCGGCATCTGTCACCTGCTTTGCCTACTACACAACCGCGAAGTCGGGGTGGCGCAACAAGTGGAGGTTGGCCAGGTGGTGCTGGCCGCGATCTACCATGATTGCAGTGAAGTCCTGACCAGCGACCTGCCCACCCCCATCAAGTATCACAACCCTGAGATACGACAAGCCTTTTTGCTGATCGAGCAACAGGCCGAACACAGCCTATTGGATCTGGTGCCCAGTGAACTGCAGGCCGAGCTTAGGCCCTTGCTCCTCAGTAGTGAACTGCCTGCCAGTCACAAGGCCTTGATCAAGGCCGCCGATCTGATCAGCGCTCTGATTAAGTGCCACCATGAGCTGCAAGCCGGCAACCAAGAATTTCGTGACGCCCAAGACAATTTGCAACAGCGCCTAGCCCAGCTGCAACTGCCAGGCCTTGAGCGCTACTTGCAGCTCTTTGCTACCGACAACAGCAACACTCTTGACCAACAATTGGTCGGCCCTGATGCCATGCAAAAATGGCTGGACCAGCACGACCGGCAACAGTTGGCTGAGATAAGCAAGAAGAGCAGCAAATGAAGATCAAAGCAGCGGATGTATTGGTGCTGGGCGGTGGCGCAGCGGGTTTGTTTTTTGCCGCCGAAGCCGCAGCCAAGGGCCTGAGTGTGCGTGTAATTGAGGGTGCTAATAAGGTTGGCAAAAAGATTTTGATGTCCGGCGGTGGGCGCTGCAACTTTACCAACCGCGATGTCCAGCCGAAGCACTTTTTAAGCCAAAACCCCAAATTCTGCCGCTCGGCCCTGGCCAGTTACAGTCATCTGGATTTTTTGGCCCTGGTCAAGCAAGCCGGTATTGCTTATGAAGAACGGGATCTGGGCAAGCTGTTTTGCCAAGGCAGCGCCAAAGAGATCGTCAAGCTGCTACTGGATCGCTGCCAGCAGCAGGGCGTCGAGATCGAGCTTAACCAGCCCATTCAAGAGGTCGAGCACCTGGGCTCTGACTTTGTGGTTCGCACCAAGCATGGCTGCTTTCAGGCCGAACGTTTGGTACTGGCTCTGGGAGGCCCATCCATCCCCACCCTGGGTGCATCGCCTTTGGGCTATCGCCTAGCCGAGCAATTTGGCCACAGTCTGATCCCAGTGCGCCCGGCCCTGGTGCCCCTTACCTGGGACGGCCAACTCAAAGAACGCTTTGCCGCGCTCTCTGGCATTAGCCTAGTGGCCAGGGTACAGAGCAAAGGTGGCCAGAGCTTCAGCGAGCCGGTGCTATTGACCCACAGGGGCTTTTCAGGGCCAGCCATTTTGCAGCTGTCCAGCTACTGGCAACCCGGCGAGGCGATCAGCATTGATTGGCTACATCCAGAAAACCTTGAGCAACTCTGGGAGCTGTGGCAACAACAGCATGGCAAGAGCCAGTTATCCAGCCTGCTCAGTCCGCTGTTGCCCAGTCGCTTGTTAGCTGAACTTCTTGCCGACAGCCCGCTTAATTGGCAACAAAAGGTAGCTGAATTAGGCAAAAAGCATCGGCAAATGCTAAAGCAGCGACTTTGCCAATGGCAAATGGTGCCCAGTGGCACCGAGGGCTGGCGCACCGCTGAGGTTGCCCTAGGTGGCGTCAATACCAAAGAAATGGACGCCAAAAGCCTAGCGAGCAAAAAGCAAGAAGGGCTGTACATCATTGGTGAACTGTTGGACGTCACCGGCTGGCTGGGCGGCTACAACTTCCAATGGGCTTGGTCCAGTGCTTATAGCTGTGCCAAGCACCTCTAGCAACCAACTGACTGGTTAAGCCGATCTTGAGGCACAAATGTCTTGCCAGATTTAGCTAATGCCTATTCTATAGCAATAATAAGCTCGCATAGGGCTTCGCACTTGACATCATAAACTGAGCTTGCAAACTTCGTGCTTGGATTATAATTTACCAAACACCAGTAAAAACCTATGCAACGAACAGCTTTTCAAACGCCGATCATCAAGCAAGCCCTCGCCCTAATTGGCTGGCTAATATTAAAAGCCAGTGGCTGGCAAGTAAAAGGCAAACTACCAGCCAACCTAAAACAGGCGGTGATCATTGGCGCACCTCATACCTCCAACTGGGACTTTCCTTTGGCAATGGCGGCTTTATTTACCCAGGGCTGGCCTTTTTATTGGGTAGGTAAACATAGCCTCTTTAAAGGCCCTGCTGGTGTACTGATGAGATTTCTTGGTGGCATTGCTCTCAACCGCAGTCAGGCCAAAAATACCGTACAGGCTTATGCTCAGCTCTTTAGCCATAACCCTGAGTTGTTACTGATGCTAGCTCCAGAGGGAACTCGAGCCAAAGCAGCTTGGCGCACAGGCTTTTATCACATTGCTCACCAAGCAAGGGTGCCCATTATTTTTGGTTACCTAGATCAACAAAGTAAATCCATCGGCTTGGGGCCTGCTTTTTATCCCAGCGGTGACCTTCATGCCGATTTAAAGGTCATTCGTGAGTTTTACCAAGATAAACAAGGATTAATTGCCAAGAATTTCAGCCTTCCTCATCACCTGTAAGGTACCCTTGAAGTTAAAAGTAATCCCTAAAGGGCTAAGGACGTCAACAACAGGCTTATCTCTGGTGTTGCTCTTAGCTTCATGTAAAGAATTGCAACCCTTAACTTGGCCCTAAGTACGTCATTTTGCCGACAAGAGTCAAAAATGAGGCTAGACTTCACAGGTATATATTACGAACTAAGGAACAGAGATGCGATTTTGTTTAATCTTGTTATTATTCCTTGGCTTTGCTCATGCTTGGCAAGCCAAAGAGCTTCATTTAGCTGAAGCAACTCGCACCCATTCTGCCCTGACACATTGGCAGGTAAAGGATCAAGGTTGGCTGCTACTGGAGCAAGAGCAGCAAAGTTTATGGGTGAAGGGTCCTGCTTTATTAAGGGTCGAGGGCCAGCACATCCGCCCCCTACAAGGCAAATTTCAGTGGCATGCAGGAAAAGGAAAGCAATTACTTCTTGTCCACGCACGCCTTGAAGCGCAGAGCCAAGCGCTAATTCGTATCAACACCAATACTCAGGGCCACAGCTCAGTCTGGCTGCACCAAGGTGAAGCCGAATTAATCTATGGGCCTCGCAGCACTTTACACTTCATCCAAAGCCGACAAGGGCTGGAGTTTAGCCTCAGTCTTCCACCCCACTCAGAGGCCACCGCTCTTGCCCTGTTGTCTACTCCTCAGGGTCAATTCAGTCATCAAGCCCTAACCCCGAGCAGCATCAGCGATCCGGTTCGCGTCATTGGCCAACAAGACTTAAAGGGACCAGAGCGACCTACTCTAAGCCTCAGAGCTAATGCATGGAGTCAATACAGCGGTCAGCAGCAGCAACATCACTATCTAGCACCCTGGGTTGAACAGAACCAAGCACCAGGCCTGTTAAATCATTTAGATCTAGAACTATACAGTTGGCATTGGGTTAGCAATCAAGCCGCTTGGCAATGGCGCATAACTCAGGATTGGCAGTACAGACAACAATGGCATGGCCAGGGTATCGGTTTTGGATTGGGCTGGCATTACCGACAAAGCTCTGAACATCAATGGTGGCTTATGGGAAGAACCATGGGCCTAAATGGGTTCCGAGACGGACTGGAATTCGCATATCAATGGCAGGGGGAGTTTAATGACTTGATCCATGATATTGGCGCACAACTATCCTTGCACACCAATTGGCAGCGGGATCTCGGCATCAAAGACCAATGGCACTGGCACATCACCAGAGCCGGAGACAACAACTGGTTTTATCGCAACAGCACCTACTGGCAACGTCAGCAGAGTCCTAATCTGGCCAACCTGGATCAACAAAGCCTCAGCTTCACTAGCAGGCAACGTCTAACACCAGACCCTGTCAGTCTGCAGTTACCGCTAAGCCTAAGCTGGCGACAAACTCAGACCTTCGAAGGACTGGATTTAGGTCTAGGGCTGGAAGTTGTGCAACAGTGGCATAATGATTATCAAGTCAATTACTTTTTTCATTGGCAGCAAAGCCTCTCTGAGCGGGAAGAGTATGGTTGGCGTGGTGGGATTGAGCTGAAACTCAGTGCTGATCAACTGAATAATATTGGTTTCTTCAGTGACTGACGATACTTTATGATTGATTAGTCAGACATGAAAAATTGGAAAAACTCTTATCTTGCATGGATAAGGGGTTAAATCATGGCATTAAAAAGCGGTTTAGGTTAAGGTTCTTCCGTTAAATGATAAACGATTTAGGATACTTTCATGAGTACAAGACCTTCTTCTTTTGATAAGGCTGCCTTGCTCGAGTGCGGCCACGGGCAAATGTATGGTCCAGGCAATGCCCAGCTCCCGGTTGGGAACATGCTAATGGTTGATGCCATCGACCTAATTGCTAACGAAGGAGGCCTATACGGCAAAGGGCAAATTCAAGCCCATCTAAACATCAATCCAGACCTGTGGTTTTTTGACTGCCACTTCCCTGGCGATCCAGTTATGCCGGGCTGTCTTGGCCTAGATGCTATGTGGCAATTAATCGGTTTCTATCTTGCTTGGAAGGGCAACCCAGGCCGAGGACGAGCTCTTGGCTGTGGAGATCTGAAGTTCACAGGTCAGGTGTTACCAACAGCCAAAAAAGTAGTCTATCAAATAGACATTAAACGCGTCATAGAGCGCAAATTGGTAATGGGCATCGCCGATGGCCAGCTTTCGGTCGACGGCAAAGTAATTTATCAAGCCAGCGATCTTCGTGTTGGTCTTTTCCAAGCAGGTCAGATGGAGTCTTAGTATGCGTCGCGTTGTGGTTACTGGAATGGGCATTGTTAGTGCACTGGGTAATGATGTCACCTCTGTCATCCAATCCTTGCGCCAGGGTAAGAGTGGTATAGCCTACAACCCTGAGTACGAAAAAATGGGTATGCGCTCTCGTATTAGCGCTCGCCCTGATCTCAACCCTGCTGAGCACATTGATCGTAAAGTCATGCGCTTTATGGGTGATGCTGCCGCCTACGCACATCTCGCCATGCAATCTGCCATTGAAGATGCCGGCCTAAGCTCCGAGCAGGTTTCTCAACCAAGAACAGGCATCATCGCTGGTTCTGGTGGTGCTTCCTCAGCTTCCCAAATTGAAGCCGCAGACATACTGCGTGACAAGGGCATTAAACGCGTTGGCCCCTATCGTGTCACCCAAACCATGGGCTCCACTGTTTCAGCCTGTTTGGCAACAAACTTTGCTATTAAGGGTGTTAACTATTCCATTTCTTCTGCTTGCTCAACCAGCGCACACTGCATTGGCAATGCCATGGAACTGATTCAACTCGGCAAGCAAGACATCGTCTTTGCAGGTGGTGGCGAAGAAGAACATTGGTCGCTATCCATGTTATTTGACGCCATGGGCGCTCTGTCCAGTAAATACAATGATAGCCCTGAACAAGCCAGCCGTGCCTATGATGCTGACCGCGATGGCTTTGTCATTGCTGGCGGCGGCGGCATGCTTGTACTAGAGGAATACGAACACGCCAAGGCCCGAGGCGCTAAAATCTATGCTGAACTAGTTGGCTATGGCGCCACCTCAGATGGTTACAACATGGTTGCCCCCTCTGGCGAAGGCGCACTAAGATGCATGCAGCAAGCCATGGACGGCATTGATCAGCCACTTGACTACATTAATGCCCATGGCACTTCTACACCAGCTGGCGACATTACCGAACTGCGTGCAGTGGCCCAAGCCTTTAACGGACAGAGCCCTGCCATTTCCTCAACTAAGAGCCTATCTGGGCATAGCTTGGGGGCAGCAGGGGTACAGGAAGCCATCTATACCCTGCTGATGATGCAACACGGCTTTTTAACAGCCTCAGCAAACATCCAAAACCTTGATCCTGAAGCACCTGAAAGCGTGGATATTGTACGCAGCCTTCGCCAACAACCCATTGAGCTTGCGATGTCTAACAGCTTCGGCTTTGGTGGCACCAATGCCAGCCTAGTATTTAAGAAACTCTAGAACCAGCAACGCTTAATTGCATAATTGCTTTTGGCGATAAAACTAAAACCGGCCAAACTATGGGCCGGTTTTTTTATGCCTACAGCAAAAAGTTGAAGCTCTACAAAAGAACTGGCTTCGCCACGCCATAGCCTTGTACATAATCAATGCCTATCTGGCGCAGCAGCTCGATCGACTCTTGGTCCTCAACACACTCGGCCACGGTATAGAGCTGGTAACTATGAGCCAGCATGACCACAGAGGTCAGCATGGCTTGATGGGATCGATTGTGCAGTACATCTGATACAAAACGACCATCTACCTTTAGGCAACTCAGCGGAAAATCATCTAAATAAGACAGGGTAGCCAATCCGGTGCCAAAGTCATCTACCGCTAATTGAATACCTGCCGCAGCCAGCAGCTGCAAATTTTGCTGCGCAACCAACAGGTCTTTAATGGCATCCGTTTCCGTAATCTCGACTGTAATTTGACTGGCGTTAATTGGATATGCACGCAACAAGGAAATAAACTCCTGAGCAAACTGATCATCACACAGGCTTACCCCAGTAATATTAATGGCTAAACGCTGCAGGTCAGGAAAGCGATTGAGGATCTGCGCCCAAGACTTAAAGACCAGCCTAGTGACCAATAAATCCAATTGTGGCAAAAACTCAAAACTCTGAAAAACAGGCAAAAAACTACCTGGATAATGTATGAGATCCTCATCACTGATGCGAACCAATACTTCTGCCTTGGTCCAACGCCCTGTCTGAACATCAGCTATAGGCTGGATGGCAAGTCGCAAACCTGACTGCTCGGCTAAGGCACGAAAGTACTCAAACTGTCTCAAGGACTGCTCTCGATCCACCGCCTGTGTCATATCTGGAATGATTCGCCAAGGATGATGACTGGAATAATCAAACTGGCCCAACAAAAAATTTAACTGCCCAAGAATATTGCGTAAATCTGCTCGGCTACTGGACTGGACTCCAGTCATCAAGTTAAAGAGCGTTAGGTGCATTTCTGGCAAACGAATCTGCACCCGCTGCAAGCTTTGCATCACCGGCTGCAAAGCCTGGGTTTCAGCGAACAACAAAACAAAAGAAAGGTCACTTACTTTAGCGATCTGCAACGGCTTAGTGGCGCGCAAATAGCGTAGCCATGTTAGCTCCAAGCTGGTTAGTTGCTGCCAAGACAGGCTGTCAATCAGGGTCTGCCGCTGACGAGGGCGAATAACCATTACCGCTAAAGGTCGCTCAAGATGGTTATGCTGCTGATACCAATTAACCAGGCCCTGCTCGTTAAGGCAGCCAACGCGTGGGTCATGCTTAACATGCCAATCACTAAGATTCTTTTCTCTATTGCGCTCATCTACCGCATCCAGCAAGAATTCAAAGGCCATAAACGCACTGATCAATACCAGACTAATCAAGGACAGCGTGATCTGATCGACTTGTTCAGGGTAACCAGCCAAACCATAACGGGCCAAGACTAGGTGACTCAAGGCAGCCAGTAACATGGCCCACCTTAAACTAAAACGATCATATTTCAGGGATAAAACCACCATCGCCGGCACGAGTAAAAAGTGCAGAGCACGCGCGTAACTCTGAGCGATAAGGGCAACTATGAGTGGCAATAACAAGAAAAATGCAATGATTAGCACAGGCCTTATGTCCAGCCTATGCTTTTTATCGAGCTGCAGTAGCTGCTGTAATACTGGAAAAAGTATGATTAAAGCAGTCAACTCACCCATAAACCAAATGGCAGCCACATCCAGCGCAGCATAGGGTTCTGGCGCTGGCATAAGAAGCCCGGCGATCATGGCATTAGGCCAGGCACATAATAAAACAAGGAGCATCAGCTCCAGCGCCCTAGTAGGCAGCCAACGCGATAAAGGCTTGGCCAATACGTTCGCCAAGCCATGGTATAGGACTGGCCCTGCCAGGGTTAACCAAAGCAGCCACAGCATCGACAGGCTTTGGTCTAACCAAAGCCACCATAGGGTTTGCGCTACAGGAATGAAGCCAAATAACCAAGGCCGATGACGGAGCACGGCAATGGCCAAAGCAACTACTGGCCAAATCAAAAATGACTGAACAGCAACAGGACTTAACAAAGAAACAAGAGAGTTAGATAACGGAAGCCCAAGCAGTATCAATAAGCCTTGAAACCAATGACGGGGTCGTCGGGGTACCATCTTGCCACTTAACAGACTCACACCGGACTCCAATACAGAATAAAGCCATGAGCACCTAGCAATGATATGTATGAGGCAACAGTAAATTCAGGGCTGCAAGCGTTCAATCTGCCAAACTCCAGGTCCAGATGGCTGATAGAAAAAGCGATCATGCAAACGATTTTCACCTCCCTGCCAAAATTCAGCTGAGTCAACCTCCACACGAAAACCACCCCAAAAATCTGGCAGAGGTATCTGCCCCTGAGAGTACTTCTGCTTCATTTGCTGAAAGCTTTGTTCCAACAACTGGCGTGATTTAATGGGCTTGCTTTGTTGAGATGCCCAAGCACCCAGCTGAGAGTCTCGAGGACGGCTCATGAAGTATTTACTGACTTCACGCAAACTGAGTTTACTGGCCCTGCCATAAATAACGGCTTGTCGCTCTAGCCCCAAAAAGGAAAAGTGGCAACAAACCTGTGGATTTTGCTTTATCTCTTGCGCCTTGCGTGAGCCAAGATTGGTATAAAAAACCAACCCCTGCTGATCCAACTGCTTCAACAACACAATACGAGCACTGGGTCGACCAGTAACATCGGCAGTAGCTAAAGTCATGGCCGTTGGGTCGTCAGACAGCTTGGCGGCCATGGCCTGCTCTAACCACAGCTGTAGTTGCTGCCAAGGCTGAGGTAATAACTTCTCTGCGGTTAAGCGATCAAGCTGGTACTGCCTGCGAATGTCATGTAAGTCCAAAACACACCTACCTTGGTAAGGTTACGCCACGTTGCCTCATGTATTTTCCAGATCGGTCAGCATAGGAGGTCTGACAGACTTCATCGCCTTGTAGAAACAACATTTGCGCCACGCCTTCATTGGCGTAAATCTTTGCCGGCAAATTGGTGGTATTGGAGAACTCTAGAGTCACATGCCCTTCCCACTCAGGTTCCAGCGGTGTGACATTGACAATAATGCCGCAGCGAGCATAGGTCGACTTACCCAGACAAATGGTTAGCACATCTCTAGGAATACGAAAGTACTCTACCGTTCGAGCCAGTGCAAAGCTATTAGGTGGGATAATGCAGATGTCGCTTTCAATGTCGACAAAACTCTTAGGATCAAAGTTTTTTGGATCCACTATCGCCGAATGAATATTGGTGAACACTTTAAACTCACTGGCGCAGCGCACATCATAACCATAGCTCGACACGCCATAGGACACCACACGCTGGCCATTGACTTCCTTCACCTGCTCGGGCGAATAGTTTTCAATCATGCCCTGCTCAGCCATTCGCCGAATCCATGCATCGGATTTTATACTCATAGCAATTTAAACCTCAACTGTAATCCACGGAAGTGTAACACTGGCATCCCAGACTGTCATGCTCTGGATATAGGCTAGCTGGGGCTTGGCGCTAAATATGCTCAACCTGCCAAACGGCTGGAATCCTAGCTGACCAATCTTGGGCTTGACCAGGCTTTACCCAGGGTGAAGTACCATGAAAATCACTGGCGCGACTGTAAGACAAACCCAAGGATAAGGCTTCTCGCTCTAAATTAATCTGCCACTGAGGATCAATACCAGCACAGGCCAACTCTACCGCTTTACCTCCCAGAGCCGCAAAACGCCTCAACAATTGGCGAGCCTTGGTTAAAGTCAAGCCAAGGCGATGAGGATGAGCCAATACCGGCACCAGGTTGCAGCCACGCATAAGGGGCAGAACTTCATCCATGCTTGGCCAATGCGCACGCACATCCCCAGCCTTGCCAGCACCCAGCCACAACTGAAAGGCCTTGCCAGTATCCCGAACCAAGTGACGATCAACCATGGCCTTGGCAAAATGCGGGCGGCCAATCTGACCTAAACCGGCAAGCGCTTGAGCATCGGCCAGCAAATCAGGCAACCCCTTGGCCTGTAAACGCTGAGCGATTTGTTCAGCTCGTAATACTCTGGCTCGGGCCAGCTGCTGCAACAAGGGAGCGAACTCAACTGATGACAGCTGTGGTCCCAACCCAACTATGTGCACCTGGCCTTGTAAATATCGACAACTAAGCTCAACTCCTTGCACCAAAGTCATACCCAACTCATCACTGGCTTGCTGTGCTCTGTCTAGGCCATCAATGGTATCATGGTCAGTTAATGACCACAGACGAACACCAGCATCATACATCAACCTGGCCAACTGCTCAGGGCTGTATAGGCCATCTGAAAAGAAGCTATGACAGTGCAGGTCTACCTGCTCAACAGAAAAAAGAGAATCAGTAATGACTGGCACCTTGATGGCAAATTAATAATAGCTGCTGAATCAATGACTTAAACTCTCAGCAAGAATATTTATTCTAACCAATTTATCATCCATTTTCATGCCCAAGCTCACTGAGAACCTTGGCATAACTGAATATTTTTGTCAGTATGTAAAGCGTTTAACATTAGGGGAATAATATGTGGTTTGCCATCTGGGCGGTAGATCAAGCTGACAAACTGGACCTGCGCCTAGCGCATCGTCAAGAACATCGCTTAAGGCTACAGCAATTAATGGACCAAGGCAGAGTTTTTTGTGCAGGCCCTTTATCTGATGAAGATGTATTATCAGGTTCACTGATGGTTTTGGACTTCCCTGATTTTGCTAGCGCAGAGAACTGGGCTAACCAAGACCCCTACTATATTCATGGGCTTTACCAGAGATTGGAAATCAAACCATGGCAACCAGTTTTCACCTCAAATATCGGAATTTAAGGCACCTTTTATGAGATTACTTCCATTATTGGCAATTTTGTGTGGCCTAAGTACTCTGTCAGTAACCATGGCTGAAACGGTCTATGTGGTTGATCGTATCTCTGCGGTTCGACTCCGGGCCGGCCCTGGCACCAACTTTGATGTCGCCCACCCCGGAGTCGGGACAGGTGAGACATTAACCCTGACTGGCGAACAACGTAATGGCTGGTCTCAAGTTAGATTTGGCAATACGACTGGTTGGATTATGGATATTTATATCCAAGAGAAGCCCATCTACCAAGTCCGCTATCAAGAGCTCTCACAACAGTATCAATTAGTGACTTCAGAACTAGAGGCCTTACAAGCCCTGGGACCTATCGACACTGACACCCTTGTTAATTTGCAAGAAGCCCTAGATGCAGCCAACCTGGAGCTGCAGAGCACAGAACAAGAACTGGAACGAGTGCTGTCTCTGTCCAGTAATGCCATTGATCTGGATAACCGCAATCAGCAATTGATTCAAACCAATCGTAACCTAGAGAACCGCTTGCAACAGATCGAAGCGGAAAACCTGGTTTTGCGCGAGAATCAAATGACCAGACAATGGCTGATTGGTGGCTTACTGGTGGTGATCGGGGCCATTTTAAGCGGACTGTTACGCTTTTTGCGCCCTAGAAACCGTAGCCATGACACCTGGGTTTAATGCATGACCTGGAGCACTCAAGACATCAGCCTGGCTTACACCTCTGAGAACCTGGGCTATGTTATTTCTCAAGGCATACTGGGCAGCTCTTCGGCTTATTCCCATCATCAACTTATTAACTGGTGCATCAGCTTTAGCCAGCATTTTGATGATCCCGGTTTAAACGACCCACAAAGAGCCAAATACCAGGCTCTAGCGGACGACATCAGCGTGCAGTGGGAGCTGCACCTGGCTGGCCATTACAGTCTGGAGCAGATGTCGCGCATTGACCTTAACGACCTCATTCTACCCAAATCTTTTTTTCAACACTGGCTAGATCAATTGGAGTTACTGAATCATGATCTTAAACAAAGTTCGCCTTAGCCTGATCGCCGCCCTAAGTTTTATCAGCTTTGCCTGTGCCCAGGAACAGGATACAGTCGGCCAAGGTCAAACTGCCCCTAGACCAGATCAGGATTCTGTTAGACCACAGGTCATTATCGACACCAACTTTGGTGAAATGCAGGCTGAGCTGTTCAGTGATCTTGCACCCATCACCGTGGATAACTTTTTGGCCTATATTGACGAGGGCTTCTTTGATCAACTGATTTTTCATCGTGTGATCCCAAATTTCATGATTCAGGGCGGCGGTTTTAATGCCCAGATGGAGCAAAAACGACCCAGCCGAGATCCCATCATTAATGAGGCCGAGCACAGCGCCAAAAACAGCCGTGGCACTCTAAGCATGGCGCGCACCAATGATCCGCACAGCGCCACCAGTCAGTTTTTCATCAATCTGGTGGATAACGCCTTTTTAGATTATGGTCGCAACAACCCTGGCTATGCTGTGTTTGGTCAATTGTTGTCTGGCTTTGAAGTACTGGATGCCATTAGCGCAGAACCCACCACCACTCGTCGCGGTCATCACGATGTGCCAGAGCAGCCCATCATCATCAACAGCATCCGCTTGTTGGAAGCTGAGCAGCCCGAAGAGCCAGAGCCAGAGCCAAACCCATAACTCAGTAACAGCGCCCAAGCATCGCGCCATGACCGCCCGCCTTTGCCTTGGTCAGCCCCTACCCGGCTGGCCTTCAAACTTGACCGCCCTTAGCATTCAGCTACAGCCCAGCAGCCAAAGCCACTGGCAACTGTTACCTCATGAGCAGGGCTGGCAACTGTTGGTTTCAGGCCCCATCCTTGAGCTTTGCCAACAACTGCAACCAGCAATGGACGAAATCTGGCTTAACCACCCCCTCACCGCAGAACAATGCCATGCATTGGCCAACTTGCTGCGTCTAGGCGGGCGACTGTACGATTCAAGGCCAGAGAACAGTAGCGCATGGCGGGGTGCTGGACTGGTGTGGCAGGCGGATCACTGGCAACAGCAACAAAGCCAAGGCCCAAAACCACAGGCCGCAGGCCGACTACGGCTCTGGCAGGCCAGACAACCCAGCAATAGAGATCAGCCCATCGCGGTGCTGGGCGCAGGCATTGCCGGAGTCTGTACGGCGCAAGCCTTGGCCAAATTGGGCTATCAGGTGCATCTCTATGACCGGCAAGGCGAATCCTGCCAAGAGGCCAGCGGCAATCGCCAAGGGGTGCTTTACATCAAACCCAGCAAAAAAAGCGAACTCTTGGCGCAGTTCCAGTGGCAGGCCTGGCAATACAGCCAAGCCCTGCTGGCACAATCCGAGCTCAGCAGTCTGGACAAAGGGCAATCGGGTTTACTGTTGCTGGGCCAGCATGCAGGAGTGGCCAACAACCCGCTGTACCGAGGAAGCTACCAGCCGCTAAGCCCAGAGCAAGCCAGCAGCAAAGCAGGCTGGCCCGTGGATCAGCCTGCCCTTTGGCTGGATCAATGTGCCTGGGTGCATCCCAAAGCTTGGGCACAACAACTGCTCAAGCAAGCTGGCATCCAGTGTCGTTTTCATCGCCCCTGCCAACTGCAGGCCCATGACCAGGGCTGGCTTGTGGACAATGAGTTTTACACGCAGCTGGTGATTTGCACCGGCATTCACAGCAGCAATCTGGCAGCCTGCCAACACCTCAGCCTGCAAGCCATTCAAGGCTGGGTCAGTCATTATGCACTCAAGCCTGGTCAGCAAGGGCCAGACTGCATCCTGTGCGCCAAGGGCTATGTCACCCCCAGCGTCGCTGGCCAGCTGCATTTTGGCGCCAGCTATGGTTTAAACCTGAATCAAGCCAGCGAACAGCCCAAGGATCAGGCCCATAACCTTGAACGCTTAGCCGAACTGGGCGCCCCCTTTGTACCCGATGCCAAGGGCCTAACTGGCCGAGCCGGGGTACGGGCTGCCACGCACGACACCCTGCCACTCTTGGGTGCCATCGCCCAAACACCAGAACGACTGGCTTGGCAACTGGCCCATGACCAGCAACAGCATGAGTGTTGGCAGCCAGGCCTGTGGATCAATAGCGGCCATGGCAGCCGTGGCCTGAGCACGGCGCCACTGAGCGCAGCCGTTGTCGCCTGCCAAGTCGCCGGACTGCCTGTGCCCCTAAGCCAACAGCTGTTTTTTGCTACTCTGGCCGAACGCCGAGCACTGAAACATCCGCAGGCAAAACCCAGCAGGCTGAACGGCCGGACATGAATCACCTTGAACCGACAGAGTAGTCGGTGAATAAAGCCAAGTCTTTAAGAGTAATAGAATGAGCCGAAGCAATTTAATCAGTAGCCAAGGCTACCAACGCCTACAACAAGAACGAGATTGGCTATGGCGCACCGAACGCCCGAAAATCACGCAGTCCGTTAGTGAAGCAGCAGCCATGGGCGATCGCAGTGAGAACGCAGAATACATCTATGGCAAACGCAGGTTGCGCGAGATCGACCGGCGCTTGCGCTATCTAGGTAAGCGTCTGGAGCTGCTCAAAGCCATTGATCCCAAGCCAGACGACCCAAGCAAGATTCGCTTTGGTGCCTGGGTATGGCTAGAGGACGAGCATGAACAACAGCGAGTACTACGCATCATGGGCACAGATGAACATGACCTTCATCCACTCTATATCAGTCTGGACTCGCCCATGGCCAAGGCCCTGATCGGCAAGGCAGTAGAAGACGAGGTGCAGGTCATGACCCCCAGAGGCGTGCAACTTTGGTACCCTCTGGCCATCAGCTATGGCCAACCCAAGGGATGGCCGCAACAGGCATTGATCGAACAGCCAGCACAAAGCTTTTTACCACCCGACCAAGCCCAGAAACCTACCAGCTAACCACCAAGGCCGCCTCACCAAGGGCTGGCAAAGCCTTGATGGCTGGGCAGGGGCTTAATGGCTAGGCAGAGGCTTGGCTGGCACGGTATCGCGAAACTCAATGCCCGCGCGGCGCAGGCCTTCGACCCTTTGCATCACCTCTACCGTGCTGAGCAACTGATCGTCAGCGTAGTATACCCAGTCCACTTCTTGGCGCCAGAGTCGGTAATCTGTACTTTCATTGGTGCTGATCCACCAATGATTAAAACTTAAAAACATGGGCGTCACAGGGAAATACACCCCTGTATGGTTAGCCACCAGCTGACCATCAATGTAATAACGCACCCAGGGTTGCTGATCGGGCTGCGAAGCAGGCTCGACCTGAATTAACAACAGCTTCCAATCGTCAAAGCTACTGGTCAGGGCGTCACTTTTGTTGGATTGCACCCAAGGATCGGCCTGGTAGGTATCCCAGCTGCTCAGCCACATTTTAGGCTGCCCAGAGGGCGTTCCCCAGCCGCCATTGGGCAGGTATTCAAAATCCAATTCACTGTAGTCAGGGTGCATATCGCCATAATAGGGGGTTATGCTGTAAAAGGTCTGAACCGGAAAGTCACCCGGTAGCCTGGTTCCCACCAAGGGTTGATCGGAGAACCTAACCCTTGCTGCATAGGTGCCAGCAAAAAACTTTTGTTGGCTGGTGATGATTTCACTTTGATTACTGGTTGCTCTGCTGCCACTGGATTCAAGATCCAAACGCATGATGCTCCGCCCATCCTGTTGAGCAAAACTGACCAAGTTGGCGCGAAAACCCCCAGCACCAGGGCAACAATTTCTGGCTGATATTGACCAACCATTGGCCTGTAGGCGGCTGTCTTGGGCGTTCTGGTAGGCAAAGTCATCAAATAACTCCTGCCAGCTCAAATCTATGTTGTCAGGAGGATTGACGGGCAAGGGGTCTGGGCCAGTTATCGGTTGACAGGCAGCGATTAGGGTCGTGCCCAGTAATAGAGGAAATATGCTTCGTTTGTTCATGATGCGGCCTTTGGCAACAGTCTGTTATTATTGACCTTCCAAAGAACAAGCATAACCAATGGTGCTTGAAAAACCGTGCACCAACTCACGATTTACCTAGGGGTAATTAAGGGCAGAGCTGATGACGAACATTAAAGGTATTCTCTTTGATCTGGGCGGCGTTCTGGTGCGACTCAATGGTTGGCCCATTAATCCAAGTTGGTTGGCGCAGCCCATGGAGGATCAGTGTTTTTGGCCACAATGGTTAGCCATGCCCTGCTTGGATGCCTATCATCGAGGGCAGATCAGTAGCCAAGACTTTGCCAAGCAGGTCATTGCCAACTGGCAACTGAACTGCAGCCCTGAGGACTTGCTAAGCTGGTTCACGGCTTGGCCAGACAGCCTCTTGCCAGATGCGCTGCAACTGGTGCAGCAGGTTCGCCCAGGAGTGCACAAAGCCATCTTTTCCAACATCAACGAGGCGCACTGGCCCTTGGTGCAGGCCTTTGGTTTACTACCCCTCTTTGATCAGGCTTTTGGCTCGCATTTGTGCCAACTGGCCAAGCCTGACCCGGCCTTTTACCTCTATGCCTGTGCGCAAATGAAGCTGCCTCCAAGCCAGGTGTTATTATTGGACGACACCCTAATCAACATTGAAACGGCCATAGGTCTAGGTATGCATGCCAAACAGGTACAGGGAACTCAAGAAGCCAGGGCCGCACTGCTTGAGCACGGGCTGTTAGACAGCTGAGCCTTTATGCTTACTTGCTGGAGATGACCACCTGTTGGGGAGGCTCAGTTGCTGGACTAATTGCTGGATTGGCTGTTAGTTAATTTTTGGCAGTCAATGCCATGCGCCGCAAGTTCGGATTGGGGATCAGTAAGCTGTGCCGGCAAGCTCAGAGTTAAGGCCACTTGCTGACCATAGTCCACAGCCAAGAGTTGTCCCTGATGCAGACCAAGCCAATGGCGAACAAACTGCTCTTGGGCAAAATCGCAACTCAGCCGCCATTGGCACAGGGGCACAGCCTGAGTGAGCTGCGCGCCAGCCAACACCCGATCGGCCGCCTGAGAATAAG